>CAVACW010000115.1:0-9234 GCA_963587345.1 uncultured Oscillospiraceae bacterium
GCAAAATCCGGCAACGATCCGCGCTTCTTTACAGAGATTTATTGCGTCCGGCTTCGTCCGTCGCGGCCCATCTTTGTTAGACTTGATCCCATTTAGAACTAATGCGCCTTCTAGAAGCGTCCCCCATCATGGCCATCAAGAAGCCCATCCGCTATCCCGCCACCGCACGCAAGGTAAAAAGCGACGAAAAAAAGATCGAACTTGTCCGTCGGATCAACGACATAATGCCGGTTCCCGACGCGAGCGCCCTTGACATCGTGCTGAGCTTGAAGACTCGTCTTCTTGCCGCGCGCACGGCCTCCTCTCCCTTAAGTGACGACAACAAGGCGATGATCCGCCAGCTGATCGCCGACATGGTGGTGACCGTAGCGTCGATGGGGCACCTCGCCAAGCTCTTTGAAGCGAGCGAAGACATTCGTGACGTGGTGGCGGCCGCCCACCCCGCCATGGTGGGCGCCGCGCGCCGCTGGAAGGCGTCTTTAGCGCCCGGAAAAACGGACTTGGACGTGCTGGACGACACCGTCGATCTCTTTTACAACATGATCCGCCAGACGAAGCTCTCCGAGTACAAGACCGTTCTCGAACTCGTGGAGAAAGAGCTCGCGCGCCCGCAGGACGCGGCTCGGGCATAATCGCACCGTTTTTGTTTCGCAGCGCATCGCTGCCGATCGAAGGAATAGTTCATCATGGCGCTCAGTTTGTCTCTGGCCGTTCGCACCATTGTTCGAGCCGCCGGCTGGCGGGAAGCCCGCCCCGACGCGACCGGTGTTTATCGCTTCCGCTTGGAAAAGAATCTGGATCTCACGATTCAGAGTCCGGACGGCGTGACGTGCGTCCTGTCAGCCGATCTGGGCGCGGCCCCTGACGCGGGCGATCACGAAGGCGAAGCGCGCATTCGCCGGCTTGGAGCGCTCGCAGCCGGCATCGCCTCCCGCCGCGCTTCGGTCCTTTCCATCAACAAGGAAAACGGCCGGCTGGAGCTTTTTCGCCGCATCAATCTGGCGACGACCGAAGGCGCGCGGATCGTGGACGAAGCCGCTGGGTTTCTGAACGACGAAGCGTGGTGGAAGGCGCAGCTTTCTGAAGCCGCCACCGCAACGACGTCGCCCTTTTCGTTTGCCTCAGGCGGCTTCTTTCCGATGCAGTCGGACTTCACGGGGACATTGTCGTGATTCGTCGCAACCTGCAAAAGGCCGCGGCGATTCTCGCCCTTCTTCCCGTAGCGGTTTCGGCCTATACGTTCGAGAAGCCTTTCTCCTATTTTGCCAACCGTCACGACATCAAGACGGTGCTGACAAGCTTTGCGCAGTCGCAGAACCTTTCGGCGGAATTTGAGCCGGGGATCCGCGCCGCCGTGAGCGGCCGCTTCAAGGCGATTTCCGCTCAGGACTTTCTCGACGCCATGCGGGAAGCCTACGGCGTGGGCTACTACGTGCTGGGCGACACTGTTCACTTTTATTCCGTGAAGCGCGTGAAGAAGGACTTTCTCACGGTTCGCAGCGTCACGAGCGACGACCTTCTCAAATCGTTGAAGAAGTCGGGATTTCTTGCGGACGAACTCCCCGTGCGCATGAACGCCCAAGGAACGCTTCTCACCGTGCGCGGCCCCTTGGGCTACGTGGAGCAGATCCGGTCCGCGGTCGCCGCCTACGAAGCCGTGCAGACCGAAAAGATCGTGATGCGCGTCTTTCCCGTGAAGTACGCCTGGGCGGACGACATCTCCGTTTCGAGCATGGACAAGACGGTGACGGTGCCGGGCATCGCCTCGATTCTCCGAGGCATGGTGATGGGCCAGTCCGTAAGCGGCAACACCGTGTCGCAGCAGCGGCACACAAAGAGCGCGGACAGCGTTCCGAGCCTTGGCGCCGAAGGCCTTTCAAAGCAAAAGCGGGCGGAAGCAACCGCCGCAGTCTCCTCCCCTGTCATGGGCGGCACCATCAGCATCATGGCCGACCCGCGCGTGAACGCGGTGCTCGTTTCAGACGCCGCCTATCGCATGCCTTACTACGAGCAGGTGATCAAGGATCTCGACAAGCCCGTGGAGCTCGTGGAAATCCATGCGGCGATCGTGGACATCGACACCTCCGCAAGCCGCGACCTGGGCGTGAACTTCAGCGGCAAGGACAAGAGCTCTTCCGGAAAATGGCAGAGCGGCGGCTCGATGGGCGCCTCCAACACCACCAATTCCATCGACACCACGATGAGCTCGGCGGGCGCCTTGCTCTCCACCATCTATACGCACGGCTCGGACTTCTTCATGGCGCGCATCAGCGCGATGGAATCCAAGAACGAAGCCAAGGTCTTGGGGCGCCCCTCGGTGCTCACCGTGGACAACGTGCAGGCGACGCTTGAAAACACGACGACCTACTACATTCCGCTTCGCGGCACGGAGGCTGTGGACCTCTACAAGGTGGAGGCGGGCACCGTGCTTCGCGTGACGCCGCACATCATTCGAGAAAACGGTCAGACGTCGATCAAGCTTGCCGTCAACGTCCAGGACAACCAGAGCGACGACTCCTCGGACACCTCGTCGGACGGCTCCACGATTCTCCCCATCAAGCAGACGAAGATCTCCACGCAGGCCGTGGTGGACGTGGGCCAGTCGCTTTTGATCGGCGGCTACTACTACGAAAAGAAGTCCGAAGGCGACAGCGGCGTTCCGCTTTTAAAGGACATTCCGCTTCTGGGGCACCTCTTCAAGTCCACGACGAAGGACGGGCGCTTGATGGAGCGCCTCATTCTTCTCACGCCGCGCATCGTGACGCCAGACGGCGCGAACGTGCCGGGCCGCGTGAAAACGAAGGACTTCCGCGAAACGGCGACGCAGGCGGACTACGAACATCGGCTTCCGGCCGAAGGCGGCTCTCATGAGTGAAGTGCAGATCCGCCTTCTGTCGGGCGCGAACCTGGGTGCCGACATCGTTCTCACAGACGGCCGCTGGGTTGTGGGCCGGGACGATTCCTGCGACATCATCCTCGCGGATTCGAGTCTTGAAGCACGGCACGTTTCGCTCATCGTGAGCGACGCGGGGTTGCAGTTTGAGCCTCTGGACGGCGTCGTCACGGACGCGGCGGACCAGACCGCGGCGAGCGACCTTGCCGCGGGCGCCCTCTACAAGCTGGGCTCCGTGCTCTTTGCCTGGGGCCCCAAGGACGCAACGGAAGGCTTCTGGGAAACAGTGCAACTCAGCTTGAAGGGTCTCTCGGCGCCCGCAGTGTCTCCGGCGGCTGAAACCGAAGAGGAAGCGCCTGACAAAGAGGCGGCCGAAGAAGAGCCGACGGACGCTGCGCCCGCCTTCCCGAAGGAAGCGGCCGCAGAGGATGAAAAGCCCGGAGAGAAAAAGAGCTCGCCGAAAGCCATTGCCGCGGCGGTCGCTGCCGTCGTGTTGCTTTCGGCTGGCGTCGCCGGTTGGTGGGGCTGGACGCATCAGCATCATGAATCCGCCGAAGACTGTGCGGCGGCCGTCTTGAAAGAGACGGCGCGGCACGTAAAGGCCGCGGGCTTTGCGAACGTCATCGTAAAGCAGGAGCCCTCGGGCGCCCTGCGCCTTGCGGGATCCGTGAAAAACGACGAGGAGCGCGGCCGCCTGGTGGCGTTGGCGCGCCTGCTGGACGCCCCGGCGACGCTTGACGTCACGGTGGACAGCGACTACACCGAGCCCTTGAAGTCCGCGTTCAACACGCTGGACTTCTGGCCCGAGGTGACGCTCACCACGTCCTCCGCCAATCCGAAGGAAAAGACCGTCAACGTCGCTGCCTACATGATGACGAACGTCACCGAGGAGCAGGCCTTTCAGAACGTCTTGAAGGACCTTCCGACAACGGACGGCGTCACTTTAAAGCGCCGAATTCTTTATCAGGACGACGTCGCGAAGCTCTTTTCGAAGGCGTTCTACGACACAGGCGTCGTGGGCGCGAAGCTCACGTACCTTCCGGGGCGCGTGAAGCTTGTGACGACCTTGACGCCTGACAGAAAGGAAAAGCTCGACCTCGCCCTAGCGGCGGTGAAGCGCTCGTCCCCGGTGCCGCTCACGATCGACGTCGTGAACGAAGCCGACCAGAACGCGGCCGTCAGAGAAAAGAAGATTGCGGCAACACCCAAGCCCTCCTCCGACCCCATGAAACCCTCTTTCCGAGTGGCGGGCGTCTCGGGCGGCGCGTTGAAATTCGTTACGCTTTCCACGGGCGAAAAAGTCTTTGCTGGCGGCCGTCTGCCGGGCGGCTTTGTTTTGGAAACAGTACAATATGACAAGCTTGTTTTGTCCAAGAACGGCAAGCGTGTCAACTATCCCTTGAGGGTCAACAAATGAGTGAATTCATTACCGCGGCTGACGCCGTCGAATCCGGCGTAGCAGCCGATCAGAAGAAGGTTCGCGACGAAGTCGCCGACATCACGGCGCGCCTTCGCCGCGCGATGGACGCGGGACTTACTCCAGAGGACATGAAGGCGGCCCGCGCCGCCAAGGCAGCCGCAGACGCAGCTCAGGAAATTCTGTCCCACATTTTTTAAGGTGAATGTCATGTCAACAGTCAGCAACAGCGGCTTCAACATTCAGGATGTCTTCCAGTACGTTGCAGACGCCATCCAAGTTAAAGGCGAAGGTGTCCGCTCACAAATGGAGAACATCAAAACCACTGACGGCAAGATCAACGACCAAGAAATGCTGAAATTGCAGTATCAAATCGGCACCTACAATACGTTGCTTGAAACGGTATCCACAGTGACAAAGGCTTTGACAGACGAGGCGAAGCAGCTCGCCCAGCGTTCTGCGTAGTTTTCTCTTTTTTAAAGGAAGAGCCATGCTCACCGATGCAGAAGTAACACGACTTCTCGACGTCGCCAACGCCGGCGTCAACAAGGGCGAAGTGGCGCTTGCGCGCCAGGTTTATGACGGCATTCTCGCGTGCCGCCCCGATCATGTGCCGACGAAAATCAGCCGGGCGCTGAGCTTCACGGCTGTGGGCGCCTACGACGACGCCAAGGCGATTTTGGATGCCGTGCTCGCGGACCATCCCGATGACGCCGACGCTCTCGTCTATCAGGGGTTGAACGCGAAGCTCGCCGGGAACACTGACGCCGCGCGTGAAATCCTCGCCCGCGTACCCGCGGAGGGCGCTGCGGGAAAGCTCGCTCAGAGCCTTCTTGAGACGCTCTAAAGAAGAGGCGTGAGCCATGGAACTCACTCAAGTCGCGGAAACCGCCAAGCGCCTGACGGAAGCCTTTGAGGCGTCGCAGACGTCCGAAGGCAGCCGTCTCGTCGGCACGGGGGATCGTCCTCCCGTGCCGCAGGACCTGGCGGATCAATTCCGCGCCTTGATGGAGCGTCCGGCTTCAGAAACGGCTTCGACCGGAGAGCCCCCTGCCGGAGCCGTTTCTGAAGCCAGCTGGCGCCTGGACAAGGAGCCTCGCCCCCTAGACGGGGCCTCTGACCTCGTTGCTGACGCGCCGCAAAAGGCGGGCGCCGCGGGCGAAGCGACGCTCCCCTCGCCCGTCGAGCTCTACCAGATTCAGTTTGAGCTCAACATGAGCCACTTCACCACCAAGTTCTTTTCCACCTTCCAGGAACAGGCCGCCTCTCAGTTTGAGCAGACGCTGAAGTCCCGTTCCTGATCCTGCGTTTTTTGATGCCATCATGATGTACGCCTTTTCTCGTTCTCGCCTGCGCCGCCCGCTTCTCATCGCGGCAAGCGCCGCGGTGCTGCTTTTGGCAGGCTGCAAGTCCGAGGTGTATCAGGGGCTCACCGAAAATCAGGCCAACGCCATGATGTCGGTGCTCTTGAAGCACGGCATCACGCCGGTGAAGGAGTCGGCGAAAGCGGGCTACACGCTTTCGGTGGAAAGCGATCAGGTCGTGCAGACCTTGGAGCTGATGCGGGAGAACAACCTGCCGCGCTCGGACTTTGAGACGATGGGCGACATCTTTTCGGCGAAAGGGATGATTTCGTCTGCGACCGAAGAGCAGGCCCGCCTCACTTACGCGCTCTCGCAAGAGCTTTCTGACACCTTTTCCCGGATTGACGGCGTCTTGACGGCTCGAGTTCATGTGGTGCTCGGGCAGCAGGACTTGGGGACCGGCAAGGTGACGCCCCCCTCGGCGGCCGTCTTCCTTCGTCACACTCCGCAGTCGCAGGCGCCGCATCTCGTCGCCCGCATTCGCGAGCTCACCGCCAACGCCGTGCCGGGCTTGAAGCAGGAAAACGTCTCCGTGATGCTCGTGCCGGTGCGCGACACCGCCACCGTACCGATGCCCACGGAAGTCGCTGCCGCCGCACCGGCGGGCGGCGAAACCCGCGCCAAGCTCTTGATTGCCGCCGCAGGCGTCTTGTTTGCTCTCTCGATTGCGGGCGCCATCGCGGCCGCTGTTCTCTTTCGGCGCAGCCGCCGCAACGACAAGCCCCAAGCGGCGGCCTGATCGCGGTTCTAGCCGGAAAAAGGCCAGTGCATGAACCGCTACTTCTTTTTGGAACTCTTGGACGAAAACCCCGCCCTGCTGGGCGCGGTCGTTCGGTTCAACGCGCCCGCGCGCCCCGCGGACGCGCTTCGCCTGCTCTCTGCCGCAGAAAACTATGCAGACCTTCGAAGCGTGATTGCCTCGCACCGCCGGGCGGGCGCGGACTTTTGGGACTTTTCTGAAGAGTCTCGGTGCCTCGCGCTGATGCCCTCAGACGTCGTGTCGCGCCTTGCGCGAACCGCCGCGGCCGCCATTTACGCGGAAGAAATCGCCCATACCGTGCAAAAGAGCGCGGTGCTGGCGTTGCGCGAGTTCTTTGGCTCCGCGCTCATTGACTACGCCCTCTCCCGCGGCCGCTGGCAGGCGGGGGGCAGCATTCGCGCGGTGTTTGCGAGCTTGCAGGACGCAGAAAAGCCCCTCGACGAGCGCTGCGCTGAGGCGGCGGTTCTCTCGGTGGCAAGCCTCAAGGCCGGGTGGCCTCAGACCCTGCAGGACCTGATGACGGAGCGCTGGGCGAGGGCTGACCTCCCGCGTCTGGGGCTCCCCGCGCTCATTGCGGGCGATGAGCGCCTGGCGCTCTGGCAATTCATGAAGAAACTCATTTACCGGGAGCTTGGTGCGCCATGGACAAATTATTTCGTATAGCAGAAGGCCGTCCGCTCCCGGCCGCTGGCGTCAAGGTTTTGAAGTCCTCGGACTGCGAGACGCTCTACGGCGCGGACAAGATTCTGGATGCGGCGCGGGCGCAAGCGCAGGAAATCGCCCTCAAAGCACAGGAAGCCTATCAGCAGCGCTATGAGGCAGGCTACAAGGACGGCGTTGAAGCCGGCCGCATGGAGCACGCCGAAAAGGTGATGGAGACGGTGCTCGCCTCGGTGGAATTCATTGAAAAAATTGAAAGCACTGTGGTGGACGTCGTGAACCAGTCGATCCGCAAGATCATTGGCGAACTGGACGACGACGAGCGCATCCGCCGCATCGTGGGCACGGCCTTGAACAACGTACGAGGCCAGTTGAAAGTCACGGTGCGCGTCGCGCCCGCGGACGAGCCCGCCGTGATGAAAGCGTTCGCGTCAATGACGTCGGGCTCGTACTTGAACGTCATCGCGGACCCCCACTTGAAGCTGGGCAGCTGCATTTTGGAGAGCGAATTGGGCGTCGTGGACGCGTCGCTTGAGACGCAGCTGAAGGCCCTTGAAAAGGCCTTTACGTCGAAGATTCGACAGTAGGCGCGCATCATGGCATTTGAATACCTGGGGCCGCTTTTAAAGGAGACCGTGCAGACCACGACCACGGTCGACATTCGCGGCCGCGTCGAGCAGGTTGTGGGCACCATCATCCGCGCGGTCGTGCCGGGCGTGAAGGTGGGCGAACTCTGCATTCTCCGCAATCCGTGGGAAGACTTTGAACTCAAAGCGGAGGTGGTGGGCTTCATCAAGAACGTCGCGCTCCTCTCCCCCTTGGGAAGCTGTCAGGGGGTGTCGCCCCAGACGGAAGTAATCCCGACGGGGGAAATCCTTTCCGTTCCCGTCGGGCCGGAATTGCTGGGGCGCGTCGTGGACGGTCTCGGGAACCCCATTGACGGCGGCCCGGAATTAAAGTGCCGCAACCACTACCCCGTTTTTGCGGAAGCCCCGAACCCGATGACGCGCCGCATCATCAGCCGGCCCCTGACGCTCGGAATTCGAAGCTTGGACGGCGTTCTCACCTGCGGCGAAGGCCAGCGCATGGGCATCTTCGCCGCGGCGGGCGGCGGCAAGTCAACGCTCCTTTCCACCATCATCAAGGGGTGCAAGGCCGAAGTCTGCGTTCTGGCCCTGATCGGCGAACGCGGTCGTGAAGTTCGCGAATTCATTGAGCACGACTTGGGGGAAGAAGGCCGCCGGAAGGCGGTGCTCGTTGTCTCCACGTCGGATCGCTCCTCGATGGAGCGCCTGAAGGCCGCCTACACCGCGACCGCCATTTCCGAATACTTCCGCGACCAGGGCCGCAGCGTCCTCCTCATGATGGACTCGGTGACGCGTTTTGCGCGCGCCCAGCGTGAGATCGGCCTTGCGGCGGGCGAACCTCCCACCCGCCGCGGCTTTCCGCCCTCCGTCTTCTCGGAACTGCCGAAGCTGATGGAGCGCGCCGGCAACAACGACAAGGGCTCGATCACGGCGCTTTACACCGTTCTCGTCGAAGGCGACGACATGACCGAACCCATCGCTGACGAAACGCGATCGATTCTGGACGGCCACATCGTCCTCTCCCGCAAGCTCGCGGCAAAGAACCACTACCCCGCGATCGACGTGCAGGCGAGCGTCTCCCGCGTCATGAATTCCATTGTGACGAAGGAGCACAAGAAGGCGGCGCAGCGTCTGCGACAGATTCTCGCCAAATACGCCTCCGTGGAGCTTCTGGTGCAGATAGGCGAATACAAGAAGGGCGCGGACGCCGAGGCCGATGACGCGATCGCGCATATCGAGCGCGTGAATGCCTTCTTGAAGCAAGGGCTTGCTGAAAAGTCCGCGTTTGAAGAAACGGTTCAAGCCCTGCAGGCGGCCGTGCGCTGACGATGCCCGACAAATACCCCCTTGAGATGCTCCTTTCCGTGCGGCAGTACCGCGAGGACGCCGCGCTTCGGAAGGTGACGCGCGCTCAGGACGACGTGAAGACCGCGAAGGAAGCGGTGGAAAAAGCGGACGCTGCGCTCGAGGAAGCGAAGGTTTATCAGCGAGAAGAAACTGACCGGCGCTACGCGGCGCTCATCGGCACGGTGACGAAGCTCGAAAAGCTTCAG
>CAVACW010000116.1:0-9165 GCA_963587345.1 uncultured Oscillospiraceae bacterium
AGAAGCAGACGCGCAAGCACAACCGGCAGATACACAAGATGTCCATCCTCAAGGGCGGCGTTCGCAAGCGTCAGCAAGCTCCCTACGAAGTGAAGGGCTTTCGTCTGTTTGACAAGGTGCGGTACGCCGAGCAAGAGGCATTCATTTTTGGCCGCCGCAGCTCCGGCCAGTTTGACATTCGCTTGCTGACAGGAGAAAGAGTTTCAGCCGCTGTCAGTTGCAAAAAACTTGTGCTTTTGGAAAAGCGAAAAACGTTTTTAACTCAACTTATTAGGGAGAACGCGATTCCTCCCGCGACTCAAGTCGCGGGTTTCCTCGCGTAGGTTCTATGACAGCCATTACCGCCGCCCGCCACTATTTCAGCAATCCCGCCGAACGCCGAGCCTATTTTGCAGAGGAAATTCGTCGCATGGACGAAATTTCGGTGATTGAAGGCAATCGTCAAGAGGCGAAAGCCGAAGGAATCGCCGAAGGTGAAGCCAGGGCAGAGGAAAGAATTGTGCGGGCCGTCCTCGAAAAGTTGCCCGACCCAAGCAAAGCCGCCGAACTGATGGGACTGGACCTCAAGGAAGTCCGTCGCATTGCCTCGAAGTTCGGCCTGCTGCCGTGAGGCTTGTGCCACATTGATCGAAGCTCGGAGCCACAGCTTCCGCTCTGCTCTTCGCTCCAAGGCCGCCGGGATTGTCTCCCGACGGCCTTTTCGTTATGGCGTGTTCTGCAGCAGTCTCGCGAGCTCAGCCAAAGCAAACGAAACGCTCTGCCGCCGCACCGCCGCGCGGTCCCCGGTGAAGTGCTTCACAACCGTTGTGCACTGCGGAAAGCCCGTCAAGCTCTGAGCAAACCCAAAGCACACCGTGCCCACGGGCTTTTCCGGCGTGCCGCCTCCGGGGCCGGCCAATCCCGTCACCGACACCGCAAGCTGCGCCCCGGAATGCGCCATCGCCCCGAGCGCCATTTCGGAAGCCGTTTCCTTCGAAACCGCGCCGAATTTCTGCAACGTCTCCTCCCGCACCCCGAGCATCGACTGCTTGGCGGCATTTGTGTAGGTGACAAACCCCCGGTCAAACCACGCGCTCGCCCCCGCCACCGCGGTCATGGCACTCGCGATGAGGCCGCCCGTGCAGCTTTCCGCCGTCACAACGTGCGCCTGACGCGCCGCGCAAAGTTCACCCAGCGCAGCCGCGAGCCGCTCCTCGTCCGAAATCGCTTCCGTCATTTAAAACACTCCCAGAAAACGAACGCCCGCCTGCGCCGCGCCCCAGTCCAGGGCAAAAAGGAGCGCGAGCGCCCAGAGGGCGGCGAGCAGGTCGTCGATCATCACGCCCCAGCCGTTCTTCATCCGCGCGTCGATCACAGACGCGGGCGGCAGCTTCACGATGTCAAAGAGCCGGAACGCCAAAAAGGCCGCTGTCCACGTCACCCAGGTCTGCGGGAACCACAGGCACACGAACCACACGGCGACCACTTCGTCAATCACGATGCAGCCCGCGTCTTCAACGCCCAAGTCGTCCCCCGTCTTCTGTGCGGCCCAGACGCCCAGAAAAAAGCCGATCACAATCGCCGCGACGAGAAATGAGAGCGGAAAGACCTGCACGGCCGCCGCCCACACGATGACGCCCGCCAAGGTCCCCCACGTCCCGGGCGCGGGCCTCAGGCACCCGGCGCCAAAAAAGAGCGCCAGCAAGTGCGCCGGATGCTGCAGCGTAAAGACCCAGCCGGGACGCACGCGGTTGGCGGGATTTTCCGCACTGTACTTTTCCTTGAGACTCACAAGCTACTCCGAAAAATGATCAAACCCGGCGGCCGGAAGCGCCATGCGGTTGCCTGCCTTGTCATGCATCAAGAAGCGCTCTGCGCCGTCGGCAGCACGAATGCGGCCGATGCAGGTGACGGGCGTCACCGCCGAAATCGCCGCCTGCTCGACGAGCCCCCGCTTTTCATGCGGCGCCGTGAAGACGAGTTCATAGTCGTCCCCGCCCGCCATCGCGGCCGCCAGGCGCTTGTCCGAGGAGAGCCCCGCCAAGGAGGCGTGCAGCGGCACAGCGTCCCAGAAGACGTCCGCTGCGACGCCGCTTCTTTCCAAAATATGCCCCAAGTCCTGCGCAAGGCCGTCGCTTACGTCCGCGCACGCTGTCGCCACCGAAAGAAGCGCCGTGCCCAGCGCATTGCGCGCTTCGGGACGGTTGAGGCGCTTGTCCGCCGCCGGAAACAATTCCGCCGCAAGCGACCATTCGCCAAGCCGATGCTTCAAGGCCGCGCAGGCGCCCCCCACCGTCCCCGACACCCAGATGTCGTCGCCAGGGCGCGCGCCCGCTCTCGTCAAGCCCATCTCCGCGGGGAGCTCCCCCATCGCCGTGATGGTGATGACGGCGGGCGATCGAACGTCCCCCACCTGAGGCGTCTTCGTGGTGTCGCCGCCCAGCAAAGGGCACCCCGCTTCGTGCGCAAGCGCCATCAATCCCCGCGTGAAGCCCGCGAGCCACGCATCGTCCTTCTCAGGCAGCCCCACCGCGAGAAAGAAGGCCCGCGGCACGGCGCCCGCGGCCGCCAAGTCCGACAAATTCACCGCGAGCGCCTTGTAGCCCACGTCCTCGGGATCGGCGTCGGGTAGAAAATGCGTGCCGATCGCGACCATGTCGATCGTGACGGCGAGGCGTCCCGCCCCCGTGTCGATGATCGCGCAGTCGTCGCCCACGCCCTTCGAGCGCCAGGCGCCAAATGACGCGTGCGTGAAGAAGCGGTCAATAATGGAAAATTCACCGTTCTGAACCATTTTCTTCCTCCAACGAAAAAAGGCGCGTCCCATCCGCGTCTGCGAATCGAATCACGCCTTCCTTCACCACAGCGCCCGCCGCTTCCTTTAGTAGACGCGGGAAGCGGCAGAACCGCGGCGAAAAAACTTACTTGCGGGATGCGTCGGCCTTCACTTCCTCGGGACGAACTTCCGCCGCCGTCTTGTCCAAGACGCCGTTCACAAGCTTGTAGCCCTTGTCCGAGCCAAACTGCTTCGCCAATTCCACCGCCTCGTTGATCACGACGCGGTACGGCGTCTGCGGCGCGTGCATCAATTCCCACGTGCCGATCGTGAGGCACGCGCGCTCGATGACGGACAAGCGATCGAGCTCCCGGTCCACATGGTGCGAGAGAATGTCGTCAATCGTCGCGCGGTCCGCGATCACGCCCGCGAGAATCTCGCGGCAGAACGCCTGATCACACGCTTCGAAGTCTTCAGGCGTCAGATCACACCCTGCCACCGGACCGTCTTCGTCCGTGATGACGGAAAGAAGCCCCGCATCAATCTCCGCAAAGTCCGCGGACTGATTGACGAGGCTCTCGTAGACACCCAGAAGCGCGAATTCACGCGCCTTGCGGCGAGCGCCCGCGAGGGGCAGCCGTTTCTTTTCACTCATGGTCGTCTTCTTCGTAGTCTTCGGGGAAGTCCACCGGGAACTGTTCCGCGAGGCGCGCCATTTCCACGGCGCACTGCGCGCAATCCTTGCCCTTCATCAGGGTGCGGGCCTTGCACTGGTCGTCGTTTTCGCAGGTGAGAACGCCGTTGGCAACCGGAATGTCGTATTCGGCGGACACGCGGGCGATGCCTTCGGACGAGCGGTCAGAGACGATTTCAAAGTGATACGTCTCGCCGCGAATCACGGCGCCCAAGGCAATGAGGGCGTCATAGTCGCCCGTTTCCGCCAGGCGCGAAAGCGCAAACGGAATTTCCAGCGCGCCCGGCACGGACACGTAGGTGATGTCTTCTTCGGCAACGCCCAGGCGCTTCAGTTCGTCGAGGCAGGCGGCATAAAGCTCTTTGCCCGCATACTCGTTGAAGCGGGACACAACGACCCCGATCGAAAGATCCGAACCGTCAAGATTCTGTTCAATAACGTCGACTGCCATGACTGACAAAACTCCAAAGCAAAAGAGGCCGGGAACCAACCCGCCCGAAATCAGATAGAACGTTCATTTTAGCGAGCCCGGTATTAAAAGGGGCGGCGCCGCGGGCTTTTTTCTTCATTTTTTCCGCGGGTTCGCGGCGGTAGACTCTGTCTTTTCCCTGCCGTTCCGCCGCGCGCCATGACCACCGAATACGACCAGCTCCTCAATGCCGTCTGCTTTCTGCTTTCGCTCCTCTATCTTGCGCTGCAGTGCGGGCGGCTCGCGAAGCCCCTCTGGGCCATGCGCTTTGAAGGAAAGCTCGCCGAACTTCAACGCCTCATGGCGCAAAACGGCCTTCACTTCACCGAAAAAGAGCTGCGATGCGCCGTCCCTGCCGAAGCCGCGATCAACGGCCTTCTCTTTCGCGCCATGACGGACGCCCGGGAGCTAGACTGCCGGCGCGCCTTTCGCCGCGCGCTCGCCCTTTTTGCGGCGGCGATAGTCCTCACCGCGGGGCTCGGGCTCTTTTACGCTGGCGTCCCCCTCGCCGCTTCCTACGCGAGCGACCTCGTCCTTCTGGCGCTCGCCACCGTCATCGCCGCCTGCGCTCGCTACCGCGTGCTGCGGATCCTCTACTTTGTGGCCGAAAAGATGGACGAAGCCCAGGGCGCCTCACCCCTCAGGCCGCTCGAGCGCTGATGAGGCGGTTTCGAATGTCGCGCCCCGGCGCGTCGCCATAAAGCTGCTTGTACTCGCGAGAAAACTGCGTGGGACTCTCGTACCCCACGGCGTAGGCGGCGGCCGCGACGTCCTTGCCCTCAGCCAACATCAAGCGCTGCGCTTCCCCGAGCCGCAGACGCTTCTGGTACTGCAGGGGCGACATCGAGGTGACGCTCTTGAAGTGGCGGTGAAAGCTCGATACCGACATGTGCACGCGGTCGGCCAGTTCCTCAATCGTGAAGGCCGTGCGATAGTTCGTGCGCAGCCACGCCACGGCCTGCGTCACGCGGCTTGCCCGCCCTGACTGGGTGTACAGGCTTCGAAGCGCCCCGCCGGTTTTGCCGAGCAAAAGAAGTGAATAGATGTCGCGAATCAAAAGGGGCGCCCGAAGTTCAATCTCCGCGGGCGAATCAAACATCCTCACGAGGGAAAGGAAATCCTCCTCCATTTCGCTCGTCACGCGGCTCACCGTAATCGCCTGCGCCCGGGCGTCCGACACGTCGGGCATCGGATCGGGGAGCTTGGCGATCATTTCGGTGACGGCGACGCAGTCCAGCTTCAACGAACAGCCAATGAAGGGCTTTTCGGGCGTGGCGTCCAGAATTTCAAAGCTCGCGGGCACGTCAACGCTCACGAGGAGACCGTCGCCTGCGCCGTACTCATAAATGCGATCGCCGCTAGTGGAGCGCTTTCGCCCCTGCAGCATCAGGCCAAAGGACGTCTCATAAACCGAATTGCGGCTCGTGCACGTGCAGCTGCCGCGGTCCGTATGCACGGCAAAGGCGAGCCCCTCAACGGGCGTCGGGTAGTAGCCGTCGCGCCCGCCCGTCAACGCCATCGCGCGGTCGGCGAGCTCTTCAATCACCGGGGAAACGATTTCACTCATGACAGATGCCTCCTTGGCGCCGGATTCTGCCCCGCAAAGCAGAATCCGGCAATCGACGGCACGGGCCACGCCACCACGTCAAAATACGGCCAATCGCCCCGTCAAGGCCCGTCCGTTCTAGCTTTCTGGCGTTTTCGCCGCTCGCCCGATTCGCTTCGTTTTGCGAGGATCAGGCAGGAATCGGAGAGTCTCCGCCTCCGCCGTCGCCCGCGACCGCCATCCTCTACAATCCCCGACACCTAAGGCGTTCACCTTACCCGAAAGAACGCCGCCACTCTTTTTCGGAGGATTTCCCATGTGCACCAGCATCGTGGTGGGCGAGCGCGCCACCGCTGACGGCTCCTTTCTGATCGCCCGCAGCGCGGACAGCTCGGCCCTGAAGGCCCAGCATTTTCTCTTTCACGACGCTCGCACCGAGCCCTTCGCCTACCGCTGCAAGGCAAAGGGCGGCGTGAATGACTTCACGTGGGAGATCCCGGCGCCTGCGATGCGCTTTACAACAATTGCCAACTGGAAGACGCAGCTTCACGGCGCCGCGGGCTTCAACGAAGCGGGCGTCGGCCTCACGGGCACGGAGTCCATCTTCGCCCGAGACGACGCGCTCTCGCTTGATCCCTACAACAAGACAAGCGGCATCAGCGAAGACGACATCCCGGATGTGATCCTGCCGCAAGCCAGAAGCGCCAAAGAAGCCTGCGCTCTTTTAGGGCGCATCATCGAAACCGCCGGCGCCGCCGAAGGCTTCGGCGTGGGCTTCATTGACGAGCACGACGTCTGGTACTTGGAAACGGGCACCGGCCACCAGTGGCTGGCGCACCGCTGCCCGGCGGACCAGTACTTCGCAAGCGGCAACCAGGGACGCCTGCGCGCCTACGATCCGGCGTCTGACCAAATGATGGCCTCTCCGACGCTCATCACCTGGGCGATTGACAACGGCTTTTATGATCCCCAATCGGGCGACTTTGACTTCGCGGCGGCCTACACCCGCAACGACGAGCGCGACCGCACCTACAACGACCCGCGCGTCTGGGTGATGCAAAAGCGCTTTAATCCGTCGCTCGTTCAGGCACCCAACGACGGGCGCCGCTTCCCCGTTTACTTGAAGCCCGAAAAGCCCGTGACGCTCGCCGACTGCATGGCCGTGATGCGCGACCACTACGTCGGCACCGACCATGATCCCTACACGAACGGCTTGAACGGCAACGAGCCCTGGCGCCCCGTGAGCGTCTTTCGCACCTACGAAGCGCACGTGCTGCAAGTGCGCCCGGCGCTTCCGAAAGAAATCGGCTGCGTAATCTGGGTGGCGTTCGGCATGGCAGACCTCTCCTGCTTCATGCCCTTTTACAAAGGCCTGGAGGCGCTTCCGGCCGCCTTCTCCCGCGGGACGGATCACGCGAGCAGCGACTCCGTCTACTGGGCCTTTCGAAAGCTGCAGACGCTCGCGATGACGGACTACCCGACGCTTGCTCCCATCGTGCACGAGGTGTTCGCCAAGCGCGAAGCCGAGCTTTTTGCCGCGACCGCCGCCATCGAAGCAAAGTACTTGGAAGTCGTGAAATCTGACCGCGCCGCCGCTCGGCAGTTCCTCACGGAAGCGAACCAGCAGCTTCTGGCGGAAACGCTCGCGCTCGTCGAGAACCTCACGAACGAACTCTTCACCAGCGCACGGCCGACATTGAGAAGGCGAACTTCTTCGCCAACCGCAAGAAAAAGGACTGACCGTCGCTTCTGCCACCAGCCCGGCCTCGCCCCGCCGGGCTCTGCGAAAGCCTCCAGCCCCCTTTCCCACAGAAAGCGCGCCGCGCCGCTTCGCTAGAATTCCTCGCAATGATTCTTGGGAGCTGAAAAATGGGCCGGTACATCAATCCGCCAAGCATTGGATTCGAGTACGTGATAGGCGACGGCAATTACGTGGACAAGACGGAGCTCATCGCCTACACCAACGCGGTGATGAACACGTCGCGCCGTTTTGTGTGTTTTACCCGGCCCCGCCGGTTCGGGAAGACCTTTGCGGCGCAGATGCTCTCCGCCTTCTACTCCAAAGGCGCGCAGTCTCGGCCCATCTTTGAGACAATGAAGATTGCCCGAACGTCAGAAAAGAGGTTCTCCGCAACACCCGTGCCGTACGACAAATATCTCAACCAGTGCAATGTCATCTACTGGGACATGACCCACTTTGTCGTGAACGGTCCGGAGCAGGCGCTCTCACTCCTGCAATCCCGCCTCATGGAGGAATTGCAGCGCGAGTTTCCGTCCGTTAAAGCCGCGGGCGTCAAGACGCTTGCCGACATGCTGTGCGCTGTGAACGACGCCACGGGCGAAACCTTCTACGTCATCATCGACGAATGGGACATGCTCTTTCGGGAAGCCAAGAATGACGCTGCCACGCAAAAGCAGTACATCAACTTCCTGCGCGACCTGTTCAAGGACGCCCAGATCTCGCGATGCCTGTGCGGCGTCTACATGACCGGCATCCTTCCCATCAAGAAGTACGGCACCTCATCGGCGCTCACGGACTTCACGGAATTCACCATGGTCAATCCGCGGGAGCTCTCCGAATACGTCGGCTTCACAACCGAGGAAGTTCAAGCCATCTGCCAGAAGCAGGGCGTGGATTTTTCAGCGATGCAGCGCTGGTATGACGGCTACCAGTTCAAGCGAGTCGGGCACGTCTACAACCCGAACTCCGTGCTGGAAGCAGCCCTCTCAAAGGAATTCGCCGGCTACTGGAACCAGACGGAATATTTCGAACAGCTGAGCGCCTATCTCGACCTCAACGCCGAAGGTCTCAAGGACAGCCTCATTGCCATGCTGGGCGGCCAGCGCTGCCGCGTGGACGTCGGCTCCTTTGCCAATGATCTCGTGTCCGTTGACACGCGGGACAAAGTGCTGACGCTCCTCATTCACCTGGGCTACCTCGCCTACGACGCTGCGTCATCCGAGGTCTACATTCCCAATGAGGAAATTCGCGAAGAATTCGTGCGCTCCTTTAAAAACGGCCGCCGGACGGAGCTCGTGAAGGCCGTGCAGCTCTCGGACGCCATTCTTGCAGCGACGCTCGCCAAAAACGAGGACCGCGTGGCGCACTATCTGGGCGAAGTGCACCTCACTCAAACATCGCCGCACTTCTACGCCAACGAACAGGCGCTCAAAACCGTCGTCGCCATGGCCTACCTCTCCGCCGTCGACCACTACGCGCGATTTGAAGAAATCAGCGCCGGCCGCGGCTACGCGGACATGCTCTTTCTGCCCGTGGCGGGATCCGGGAAGCCTGCGCTCATCATTGAACTGAAAAAGGATCAGTCAGCGCAAGCCGCGGTGGACCAGATCAAGGCCCGTCAGTACGCCGAAGTACTCGAGCACCATCGCTATCAGGGAAAAGTGCTTCTCGTGGGCATCACCTTCGACGCCAAGACAAATCACCACCACTGCCGCATCGAAGAAGCGACGATTCCCAATCGGCTTGCCTTGACTTCCTCCTCGCCCTAAAGGACGAGGATTCCCTACTGAGTCACGGGGCAAGCCCCGTGATCTCTTCGATGGGTTCCTGCTGCTGACCCGAGCCCGTCTCAAAGAGACGCCCCGAATTCACTTGAGTCCGAGCATTACCCCCGGACTCCCCACATTTGCCTTCAATGAACCGGCTCCGTCGGTACTTCACCCAACCGATGCCGGGCAAC
>CAVACW010000117.1:0-9160 GCA_963587345.1 uncultured Oscillospiraceae bacterium
TTCAGGTTTTGAACCTCAATCAGCGAAACGGCTTCGACAAGGAGAGCGTCCTGTCGGCCCTCTACTACATGGGCTTTCTTACGTTCGCTCCCGGCGATTGTGAGCACCTCATTGTGCCGAATCGAGCCATCGGCATTCAGTTCTTTGAATACTTCTTCAAGCACATTCTGAGGGCCCCAAAATACCGCTTCAACCCTGCGGAATTTGCCCGAGCCTACGAAGCGCTTGCCACCGGCGATCCGAAACCCTGGCTGGAGCTTTCGAACCAGCGCCTCGTGGAAGACAGTGGCGTCCACATGCATGCGCAACTCACTGAAAAGGTTTTCCAGACCATGCTTTCGGCGACGCTGTGGTTCTCCACCGACTATCGCGGTCAGCTGGAGTATGAATCACGGGGCGAGGACTCCGGCTTCATGGACCTGCTCTTGACGCCTCGCGAGAACAAGACGCTCCCGACCTATGTGATCGAAGTGAAGCACCTCGCAAGCAACGCTGAAGACTCCGCTGTAGCAACGGCGCTTGAAGCGGCGCGGCAGCAGGCGGACCATTACGCGGAAGGAGAAGCGCTTCGCGGCGTCACGAACCTAAAGCGCGTTGCCATTGTCTACAAGGGCTTGAAGATCGGCGCCGTGGATGTCGAATGACTCAGCAGGCCCCGAAAAGGCTCTGGGCTAGTGGGAGCGGGGCCGGCATCTGTAGCGCGTCAGTGTTGACTAACTGAGCCAAATGACTGACGAAAATACCCTTTCAGGGGATCAATAATTCCACGGGCCGACCGGCAGCTCACCCCCCAAAAGTGGGCCGTAGGGCGGGCGGTGGGCAAGTCGTAGCGAGTGGACAGCGTTGTTGCAGGACATGTGCAAGTCGCTTGTCAAAGGCACGACGCTGGCGTGGTTCATCTTTCAAGCGGGCACAGCGCATCAGGGCCCGCCCCGGCGCGTAGCGCCGCTCTCAAGGCGTTCCCGTCTGTCGGGGCCTCGCGCGAATGGGGTGGTGTAGACCGCGCGAAGCGCGAGCTATTGCTCATTGCGCGTCAGCGAAGCTGGTAGGCCGAAGGCCGCGCCCTCGGCGGTGACTGGTAACACTCCGCTGTTATGGGACCAATGACGGCGCAAAAAGAGGCGCTGAGAGAATTTTGGGGGGCTTCTGCGTAGGCGGCTCACGAATGATCATGAGGCCGCTGAGGCATGCGGCTGTGAGCAAAGGCCAATGCGCGATACCAGCCTTTCACGCAGAGGCCTGTCAAGATCGCTGACGCGAGCGTTCCCTCGCGCACGCCGACGGGGGTGCCGAGGAAGGCAAGTCCCAGCATCACGGCGAGAATCACGAGAAGGATGTCGCTGGCGATCTTCATGGTGCCGAAGGGCTTCTTGAAGAAGACGGATGCCGCGAGCACTACGCCTTCGCCAGGCTGAACAAGCGTCTTTGACTCCACCTGCATCACAATGCCCAGCGAAAGAAGCCCATTGCCGGCAAGGCACATTCCGGCTTGTGCCAGCCATCCGACGGTCAGTGCTTCTTCCGCCATGAAAGTAAAGAGCTGCATTCCAAGGTCAATGAAGAAGCCGAAGACAAAGGCGAGCGGGATTTGACCGAGGTTGGCGAGCTGGAAGCGCTTTTGCAGCATCACCCATTGCAGAAAGATGAAGACGACATTCACGAGGAAGGTCGCCTCGCCGAAGGTGAGGCTCAGAATGTCGGCGAGCACGTAGGGCGGGCTGGAAATAGGGGTGGTGCCGAGGTGCGCTTGCGTGACGCAGGCAATGCCGCTTGCGGCAAAGAACATGCCGAGCGTCAGAAGCGCTAGAGGTCGTGTCCAGTGTTCCCAATTTTTCATAGTGATCGGCCTGGTTGAATCCGGCGAGTGAGGAAAACAGATCGCAGGCCGCCGGAAATTGAAGTGCTCCATCTTCCGGCGGCCGAAATCACCTCGCCTTATGAGGCGATCAGCGCCTCAAAGTCGGTGTTGAGCCTGGCTTGAGCGGCGTCGAGTTGGTCGCAGAGCGTGGCGACGATTGCCTCGTTGCGGGCGAGCTCAGACGCCACCGCGACAAAGAGCTTTTGAAGCTCCGCGGGTTGCGGACCGCCATCAACCGCGCGTTCGCGAACGATGTGCGCGGGATCCAGCACTGCCCGCAGGCCGGCTTCATCGAGCGGAAATTCCGCCGGCAGGTCGGGCAAGTCTTTTTGGAGCTCGGCATGAAGCTCGGCGTAGATTGCTTTTGCCTTCTCAATCGGGAAGGTCTTGGGCGTATAGCCTTCGGCGCGCCCCGCTGTCACCATGCGGCTTGCGACCCCGTGTCCGACGCGAAACGGAATCGCATGGCCTCGCATGAGGACGTCGGCAAGCTCTTGCGAGGCCGTCCAGTCGAGATTGAGCTCTTCCAAGGCGCGCGCCTTGTCGATGCGCAGCATGCCGAGGACGTTTGCAAAGCGCTCTATGACAGATGAGCCGTCGCCCAGAATCTCGCGGTTGAGCTTTTCGTCCTTGGCGTCGTACATGCCGGTGGGCAGGTTGTGCGTGCGCAGAATGACGGAATTCAATTGAGCAAGAACTGCCGCCGCGTCGCGGCGGATGTCAATCAGGGGACCCGGGTTGCGCTTTTGCGGCATGGCGCTGGAGGCGTACGTGGCTGACACCAGAATCCATGGCCGAGGCTGAGCGTACTGCTGCATCAGTTCGGCGATGAATTGACCGATGTGCAGCATCGGGTGCACGAGCTCGATGGCGGCGTCAATGCACACGTCGGTGCCCGCCACCTGCCCCGCGTCAAAGGTGTTGGCGACCGGCTTGTCAAAGCCAAGATAGGCGGCCATGCCGGCACGGTCGAGCGGCCAGCCGGTGCCGTTCAAAACGCAGGCGCCCATCGGGCATTCGTTGAGGCGGGCATAGCAGGCCAGCGACCGCTCCATGTCGCGCAGGAACGCTTGCGCGTGTGCCAAGAGCACGTGCGCTAGATTCGAGGGTTGCGCCGCTACGCCGTTTGTGTAGCAGGGAATGAGCGTGTCGCGGTTTTCTTCGGCAAGCTTCAGCAATCCCGTTGTGACAGCAGCGAGCGCTTTCAAGAGCTTCAGCGTTTCGTCACGCAGGATCGCGCGTTGGAACGTCGCATGAATGTCCTGCGAGCTGCGGCCCGCATGCATGAGCGTCGCCTCAAGTCCCGCTTTGGCCACGATGAGCGGTTCGTAGCGAATGTACATCTTGGGGCGAGAACTGCCATCACGAGCGGCTTCTTCCGCCACGGCCTTTACGGCGCGACCAAAGCGGGCGGCTTCGTCTTTCGTGAGAAGTCCCTTTGCGGTGTTGGTGAGCAGCGTGGCCTTGTTGACTTCCGTGATCCAGAAGAATTCGTCACGGCCGGGGGCGCCCGGCCACGGCAGAAGATCTTCTGCTTTGCCGGCAGCGCCAGTGGACATCAAGCCTAACGTCATTTCAGAAACTCCTTACATCATCAAAATCGTTGCAATGAGGGACACGATGAGGCCGCCGGTGCAGGGGATCCAGGTGCGGCGGACGATCGCCAGGGGACTTGTTTTCGCAAAGCCTGCCATGATGATCACGATGCCGGCCACAGGAGAAACAGGACGCATCATTTCGCTTGCAAGCTGCATCATCATCGCGAGATCAACCGGGTCTCCGCCGAGGCCGGCGGCAACCGAGGGAGCAATTGGCACGAGGCCCGTGAAGGAGGCGACGCCTGAGCCCGTGAGCAGCGTCACCAGAGCGATCACCGCCGAGACGACGATGCCGGTGCCCGCCATGCCAAGACCGAGCGACTTGGCGCCTTCAATGAGGAGCGCGACGAGGCCGGTGTTCTTGAGACCGTCCGCAAAGAGCGCAGCCACAAAGATGAGGCCCACGACGTTGGTGAGCATGCTGCCCATGCCTTTGAACATCGCATGGCCGTCCGCAAAGACCTTCGTGAGGTCGCGGCGAGTGATGAGATCGACGAGGATGGCAAACACCCACCCGATGAACATGGCGGTGCCGACGTCAAGAACGATGGTCTTGCAAACCATTTTGTTGAAGACGAAGAGAAGCACCAGCGGAACAAGCGGAAGAAGCGCGTAGTACCACGGCGTGTCGGTCGCGGAAGTTTTCTTTGCTTCGATTTCTGAAAGGTCGAAGGCGGCGATCTTTCCTTCAGCCATGTCCTTCTTGTCGAGGTACTTCTGCACGAGGATGTGCAGGACAAGGACTGTCAGCACCGCAGGGATGGCGACGGGAATCTGATACTGCATGAGGTAGGTCATAGGGTCAGCGCCAGCGGTCTTTGCGGCAAGCACGGCGATGGCGCTCGAAGGCGCATAGGAGATGACGAGCGCAGAGGCAATGGCCGCCGAAGCCGCCACCGCGCTCACGCCCACGCCGAGAAGGAGCGGGAAGACCGAGACCGCGAGCAGCGTGCCGAGCCCCGCTGCGGAGGTCACCACCAATCCGAGGAAGTGGCCGAGCAGGAAGACGGCGCCCAGAATGACGTACGGCGCAGAAAGCTTTGACAAAGGCTTGGTGCACAGGGCAACGAGCTTGTTGGTAGCGCCTATCTTGTCCATGTAGGTGGCAAAGCCGCCCGCCACCAGAATGATGAAGCCCGTCGAGGCAATCTGCGAACGGGAGAGCGCGCGAAGCGCTTCAAAGAGGTCAAAGCCGATCCAGCCGGTGGTTTTTGCGCCGCGCGGCAGGATGTTGTCCACGCCAGCCAAGACCGCCAGTAATTCCAGCGCCAGACCGGCAAAGAGCAACAGCGTCGTAACTTGAAGCTTTTTGGCGATGCCCCAGCCCGTGAGTATCACGACGAGGATCGCGAGATATGGAAGGAGTGTCTGCATGACAGTGTCCTTTGAGAAAAGCGGCCTCCGGCGAAGGGGCGTTCCCTCCGCCGGGGAGCCGATGGGGAGAAAAAGTTAGAAGTAGTGCACCATGCCGGCGTTGAATTCCATGCCGCGATTGCGCGTCACCGCATGGTCGGCGTCCATTTCCATGTTCTGTTGGGCAAAGCCGTAGTTCGTGTAGAGATGGGTGCGCTTGGAGAGCACGTAGTCGTAGCCCGCGCTCACGCCGTAGCGGGTGACGTCGCCGTCTGTGGCTTTTGCGGTGCCGTCCGCGGTGGACGCTTTGAGAAAGCCGCCGCCGAACTTCATCTTGCCGTTGCCCATCGGCCACTGCACGACAAGCGTGGCGCCCGCGCCGTCGTAGAGCTGGCCATTGCCGGAGAGGTGCTGGCCCACCGTGTTGAGCGCGCTGTCCTTGAAGCCTTCGACCATGCCGTAGACCTTCACGACCTGGAAATCGTAGGCGGCTTGCAGCCCCAGCGATTTGGCGTCGCGATGCAGGGTGCCGGCGAACGGCGTTTCCTGATGGCCGCGCATCGTCGTGTCGGCGATCATCTGAAGGAGGAGCGGACCGTTCAAGTAGCGCAGCGCCGCGGCGGCGTAACGATCTTTGTCGTGGTACTTCGCTCCTTCATCCGTCACGGCGTTGGAGTACTGCAGATAGCCTTTGAGCCCAGCCATGTCGGGTGTTTCGTAGACGATGCCGTTGTTGCAGTACCAGCTCGTGCCCGTGGTGTAGGCCTTGAAGCCTGTGATGAAGTTGCTCATCTGAGAGCCGAACGGATTCACGCGGTAGGAGTTGAGAAGCGCGGTCGAACCCACCACGCCTTTCAAATAGCCCACGCGGCCGAAGGTCACCTTGCCGAAGTCGCCCGAAACCCACAGCGAGGATTCGCGCTCCCAAAGGACGCCGGAAGTCTGCAGGGCTCCCGTGTCGCCGGCAAACTGGCTCTCCAAAATGAAGCCAACCTTGTAGTTGTTGCCGAGGTCTTCCACGCCCTTGAGGCCGAAGCGCGAGGAATTGCGCATGCCGGACTTCATCTGAAGATTCCAGCGATTGTCGCCCGTGGTGCCGCTTTTCTTTGAAACCGAGACGCCCATGTCCATGACGCCGTAGACGGAAACTGAAGCGGCAGAGGCCGAAGTCATCGCAGCGAGAAGCGCCGCGGCCAGCAAAGTCTTTCTCATTGAATTCTCCTTGGTTGCGCCCATCGTGGGAGGGCGTCGCCATTATTTCGGGAGAGCAACTTGCTGGAAATAGCAAAGAAGGCAAAACGACTTTGTCTTTTTCTACAACATGGCTTCGGGGCTGTCGATGGGCACGGGTTTCAAAATGGCTTTGGAACGATCGGACACCCAAGGAGCCAGCGCTTCGGCGCATTCGCTGTGAAGCTCGTACATGACGGCTCGGAAGCGCTGAAGGAACAATCGGACGCGCGCAAGCTTGATGCAGTTGGGGCGCGAGTAGATGTAGAGCGGGAGGCTCGGTTGCTCCCAGCCTTTCAGGATGGGCACGAGCGTGCTTTCCTTGATCTCGCGGTAGCAGTGCAGCGACGGAAGATTAATGTGGATGCCCGTGCCGAGCAACGCGGCGGTTTTGGCGGCGGACGCTGAGTTGAAATGGAGGAGGCGCTTGAAGTGAATGGGCACCTTTTGGTCATCCTTCATGAGTTCGGGCGTCGCTTGACGCAGACTGTTGGCGACCACGATTCCCGTGTGCTCTGTTAGGTCCTCGGGAGTTTTTGGTGTTCCGAAGCGCCGCAGGTAAGTGGGCGAAACGCACGGCAAAAAAAGCCCCTGACCGTAGCGAAGCTGTACGGCGCTTTGGTTGGCTGGGCTTGGACCGTAGGACACGATGACGTCAAAGAGGTCGCCGCGCCAGTTTTCAAAGACAATCGGAAGGCCGCCTGTGTACTCATCAACGCGCAGGTCGATGTCGGGATAACTTTCGGAAAACTCCATTAGGAACGGCGTGAGGAGGTCCCTCAGCACCATGGGCGGGAGACCTACACGCAGAACGCCGGACAAGGCGTTCGGGTCGCAATGAAGCGTCTGCGTGAGATCGTCTCGGAGCTGCAGCATTTGCACTGCACAGGCGTAGGCCGCCTTGCCGTTTTCCGTAAGTGCGAGCGGGCGGACAGAGCGGTCAAGAAGCGGGCCTGCGCCGAGCGATTCCTCAAAGTGGGACAGCTGACGGCTCAGGTTGGCGGCATTTGTTTGAAAGGCGGCGCAGGCGGCGGAGATGCTGCCTGTATTTGCGATTGTCGCAAAGAGGCGCCAGCTTTTGAGGTCTTCGTTTTTTCCCATGATGGACTCAGCGGACAGAGGACGCGGTGACGGACGAATGGCAACGAGCTTGCAGCGTTTCGTGAATCATTGGCGCGGAAACGGGCCGCTTGCCGGTGGGTCTTCGTTTGGGACATTGCCAGTGTGTTTCGGGCGTCACGCAACCGTTCCAGTCGAATCTCGGTTCTTGGCGGTGTGGCTAATTTTCCGTCATTGTCAATGGAGAAGACTGAATTTCTCGGCAATGCGGCGAACCTTGCTGACGTCCAGCTTCAACATGGAAACCATCTTGGCAAGGCTGGACACGCACTCCAACAGGTTTCGTGCCATCCTTTCTTTCCCTGACTTCTCCTTCGGCCCAACCTTCTTCACGGCCTTTTTTCAGCCAGCCTCTACGCTCCGATTCACCACTTTGTCATCGTGGGATCGTTGGAGAAATAGCACATCCAACGCTCGGCTTTCGAGGGCGGTTTACCTAATTTTAGCTGCTTCGCGAACTTGGGAATTTCTAGAAAGTTGAGGCTCAAGTCTGTCAAGCGACATGATTTCTGACCCACCAAACGACAAGAAAATTGACCCACCTGCAAAGAGGTGGTTGGGCGTGGTTTTCGCGATGATGGAGGGGGAACTTTCGGGGCCCCTTCATTGGCGTGGATAGTAATGGAACCGTACTTCAATGCCTGTGGCAAGGCCATGCGGGTAGTGAATGTCTGCGGTTCGAGGCAATGCGGGGAGACGACGATGCTGCGTCACATGCTCACTCCGCAGGACGTGATGCTTTCATTGGACGATGCAGATACGCTTGATGCCATTCGCTCAGATCCTCACGCGTTTTTGCGCGGCTTTCTGGCGAAAGCTCGTCGTCTTGCGATTGACGAAGTTCAGAAAGCCCCCGAACTTTTCGGTCAGATCAAATTCATCGTAGATCGTCAGCCGGAACCCGGTCGCATTCTTTTGTCAGGCTCCTCGAACCGTGCCCTCCCCACAGTCAATGAATCAATGGCAGGACGTTTGGGACAGGTCAGGTTGCGCACCTTGACTGCGGCAGAAATAGCCGGCCTAGACAAGAGTCGTTTCTTTGACGGCGTGGTGGCCGGAAACTTGGGCAAGCTGATCTATGACGCAGAGGAATGCAGCAAGGACATCGTGCTTTCTAAGGCGCTGGCAGGCGGCTACCCAGAAGTTTATGCGGCGGATCCTCTCACGAAGAAATTGTGGTTTCGAGTGTTAGAGCAAAGGGAAAATGTCACAGGCCAGCATGTCACTATTTGCCCCTGCTTTGTGACGTTTTCGCTTTGCCGGGAACTGACCTTCTCACACCTCTTAAACGGTGACATCTTCGCTGTGCGCTAACATGCTAACGGGGCCTCCGGTTGCTAATGAGGGAAGCCTTCGACTTTAGTCGGGGGAGACTTTTCGCGAAGTATTTCTTCGGGTACCGTGGCTTCAAATCAACATTAAAAAGAGGTGCTGCAGCACCTCCTCGCCGCGCCGGTGAGAGCGCGGCAGTTCATGGTTTCTTATGTATGACTGATGTGACTGTCAAGCTGGCGATGGTCCCGTACGGACGGGCGTATTTTCCGACAATCCGCCGGGAAGCCTTTGCGTATGTTGACAAGACGCGATACATCGAAGTGCTGGAAACGAAGATCGGCAGCTATCCGTTCATCGTTCGTCCCCGGCGATTCGGGAAGACGCTGTTCACGTCCATGCTTCGATCGTACTATGACCGAAGCGAAGCAAAGGACTTTGAGGATCATTTCAAAGGCACTTACATCTACGAGCACAAGACGCCGCTTCAAGGAAGATACTATGTGCTCTCGCTCGACCTCTCGGGGTTTAGCTAGCGACACAAAAATCTCCCAAACTTGTCACGCTATTGGAAAACTTGAAAAAGTTATGATAACGTGCGTCACATCTGATGAATGCTTTTGCCAAAAGGCGCTTCAGAAGAGTCGGCGCAAAGGTTGTTGAAGTGCATTGGTGCTGTTTCTCGGCAGGGGATGAAAGCAGAAATGCTGGATTCGATAGGTTCTTCGGA
>CAVACW010000118.1:0-9057 GCA_963587345.1 uncultured Oscillospiraceae bacterium
TTTTGGTGGAGGTTAGCGGGATCGAACCGCTGACCTCTTGCATGCCATGCAAGCGCTCTCCCAGCTGAGCTAAACCCCCAAGCGAGACAATAAAAAATCCGAGCCTTTCGGTTGATCGGACTTTTTTTAATCTGAAGTGATTTGGTGGAGATGAGGAGGATCGAACTCCTGACCTCTGCATTGCGAACGCAGCGCTCTCCCAGCTGAGCTACACCCCCAACCTTCAGATTTTCGCCAGACCGTTTTGTCTGAACGGATGCGCATTATGACGAACTCCGCGGCACTTTGCAAGTCCTTCCGCCAACAATTTTCAAAAAGGGCACGAATTCGTCCCTGCCAAGGACCGCCAAAGCTCGCAAAATCTCTACTTTTTCTGATGCTCGATCCGCTCTGTTCGTGCGAAAATTGCGGGTTTCCGCGAGCGCCTGCTTCTTGCTTCAGCAAGAAGCCGCGCCCGCCGTCCTCGGGTTAATTCAGTTCGAAAGACCAAAATGAGTCAGACCACCACACAGGAACTCGCCAAGAGTTTTGAACCGGCCGACATTGAAGCGCGCTGGTATCCGATTTGGGAAAACCGCGGCTACTTCAAGGCCGGCAGCGATCCGGCCAAGCCCGGCTTCGCGATCCAGCTGCCCCCGCCCAACATCACGGGCATTCTGCACATGGGGCACGCCTTCAACCAGACGGTGATGGACTCGCTCACGCGCTACTACCGCATGTCGGGCTACAACGCGCTGTGGCTCCCCGGCACCGACCACGCCGGCATCGCCACGCAGATCGTGGTGGAGCGCCAGCTGCAGAGCGAAGGGAAGGACCGCCGCGACATCGGCCGCGATACCTTCATCGAACGCATCTGGGACTGGCAGAAGTTCTCGGGCGGCACGATTCTCAATCAGATGCGCCGTCTGGGCGACAGCCTTGACTGGAGCCGCCTCTACTTCACGATGGACGAAAAGCTCTCAAAGGTGGTGAAGAAGACCTTCGTGCAGCTTTATCGCGAAGGCCTCATCTACCGCGGCAAGCGTCTCGTCAACTGGGACTCCAAGCTGCAGAGCGCGGTGAGCGACCTTGAAGTGGAAAGCGAAGAGGCCGCAGGCCACCTCTGGGAGATCCGCTACCCCGCCGCCGACGGCAGCGAAGGCGTCGTAGTGGCGACAACGCGTCCGGAAACGCTCTTTGGCGACCAAGCGGTCGCCGTGCATCCCGAAGACGAGCGCTACAAGCACCTTGTCGGCAAGACGTTGAAGCTCCCCCTCACCGATCGCGAGATTCCCGTCATCGCCGACGAATACGTGGACCGCGAATTCGGCTCGGGTTGCGTGAAGATCACGCCGGCGCACGACTTCAACGACTTTGAAGTGGGCAAGCGCCACAACCTCCCGATGTTGAACATCCTCACGAAGACCGCGACGATGAACGACAACGTGCCCGAGAAGTACCGCGGTATGGATCGCTACGCCTGCCGCAAGGCCTGCGTAGCCGACCTCGAGGCGCAGGGCCTTCTCGTAGGTGTCAAGGACATCAAGCACATGGTGCCGCGCATTCCCCGCACGGGCGAAATCGTGGAGCCGATGTTGTCTGAACAGTGGTACATGGCAATGAGCAAGCCCGCCCCGGAAGGCACCCTCTACCCAGGGAAGTCCATCGGCGAAGTGGGCCTTGAGGCCGTCACCTCAGGCGAAGTGAACATCTTCCCCAAGGAGTGGCAGGGCGTTTACCGCCAGTGGCTCGAGAACATTCAGGACTGGTGCATCAGCCGCCAGCTCTGGTGGGGCCATCAGATTCCGGCCTGGTACGACGAAAAGGGCAACGTCTACGTCGCTGAAAGCGAAGAAGAGGCGCAGGCGCAAGCTGGCGAAGGCGTCGCTCTCACGCGCGACGAAGACGTGCTTGACACGTGGTTCAGCTCCGCGCTTGTTCCGTTCTCCACCCTCGGCTGGCCTGCCCCCGAAGGCGACGACAAGACGGCCTACGATCTCTACCTTCCCTCCACCGTGCTCGTCACGGGCTACGACATCATCTTCTTCTGGGTCGCCCGCATGGTGATGATGACGAAGCACTTCACGGGCCGCGCGCCCTTTAAGAACGTGTACATCCACGGTCTCGTGCGCGACGCCGAAGGCAAGAAGATGAGCAAGAGCGAAGGCAACACGCTCGACCCCCTGGACCTCATCAGCGGCATCGATCTTGAAAGCCTCGTCAAGAAGAACACCCGCGGCCTGCGCCAGCCCGAAAAGGCCCCCAAGGTCGAAAAGATGCTCCGCAAGCGCTACCCCAACGGCATCGACGCCTACGGCGCCGACGCGCTGCGCTTCACGATGGCGGCCTACGCCACGCTCGGCCGCAACGTGAACTTTGACATCAAGCGCTGCGAGGGCTACCGCAACTTCTGCAACAAGCTCTGGAACGCCACGCGCTTCACGCTGATGAACATTGAAGGCAAGGACTGCGGCACGGGCTCTGACGCCGTCAAGCCCATGACCTTCTCCTTTGTGGACGCTTGGATTCAGTCCGAATTGCAGCGCACCTTGAAGACCGTGCATCAGGCCTTTGCCGAGTACCGTCTCGACAACGCCGCCAATGCCATCTACAGCTTCGTGTGGAACGAGTTCTGCGACTGGTATCTGGAACTCGCCAAGGTGCAGCTCGCGAGCGCCGACGAAGCCGTCCAGCGTGGCACGCGCCATACGCTTGCGACCGTTCTCGAAGCCACGCTTCGCATGGCGCATCCCATCATCCCCTTCATCACGGAAGAACTGTGGCAGAAGGTGAGCGTGTGCGCCGGCACCCGCCGCGCCGACGAAGAGACGAGCGTCATGATCGCCGCCTATCCGAAGGCGGAGGGCTTTGCCGCAAACGCTGACGCCGACGGCAAGATGACGCTCTTGAAGTCGATGATCGACGCCGTGCGCAACCTCCGAGGCGAAATGCAGCTCGCGCCTTCCGTGCGCGTGCCGCTGCAGGTGGAAGGCGACGCGACCGTCACGGCCGCGGTCGCCGCCTACCTCACGTCGCTTGCGCGCCTCTCCGGGGTCGAGTCCGTCGCCGACATCAATGCGGTGAACGAAGGCGCGATCGCTCCTGTGGCGATCGTGGGCGACTTCAAATTGATGCTCAAGGTCGAAATCGACATCGCCGCCGAGCGCGAGCGCCTCACAAAGGAAGTGGCGCGACTTGAAGGCGAAATCAAGAAGTGCAACGGCAAGCTCTCGAACGCCTCCTTTGTGGAGCGTGCGCCCGCGGCCGTTGTGGAGCAGGAAAAGAAGCGTCTTGCGGACTTCTCCGCGACGCTCGAGAAGGTGGCGGCGCAGCTTGCCCGCCTCCCCAAGGCCTGATTCCGCGCTAACCTAACGTGACAGCGCCGCCGGTCTCCATCACAGGGCCGGCGGCACTTTTCTTTTCTCAGCAACGAATCGGCGTCAGAGAGCCGCCTTCTCCTCCGGGCGCCACGCCTTGCAAACATCCACCCAACCGAGGGGCTTGGCAATCTTCTCCATTTCCGCCACGGTGATTTCGAGCGCCGTGTGGTCTTCGCCCGCCGCCGGGTAAACCGTCGTAAAGCGCTTCAACGACTCATCAAAGTAGAGCTTCACGTCGTCATTCAAGGCAAAGGGGCAGACGCCTCCCGGCACATGTCCCGTGAGGCGCTCAACGTCCGCCCCCGGAATCATGTGCGCCTTTTCGTGGAAGGTCACCTTGTAGCGATGGTTGTCGATCTTCGCGTCCCCCGCCACCACGATGACGACGGGGCCTGAGGCCAGATTGAAGGAAAGCGACTTCGCGATGTGCTCCGGAAGGCATCCCAGAGCCTGCGCCGCCAGTTCCACCGTGGCGCTCGATCCCTCGGGCAAACGAATGCGGTCGCCGTAGCCCGCCGCCGTCACAAAGGCCTTCACCTTTTCAAATGATGTTGCCATGAATCAATAGTCCGTAAGAAATGCTGGGACGATGAGCTTACTGCGCCGTCCGCGGAGCGCGGCTTTTCGCCCGCGGTAATGGGACAAGCTTTTGCCACTTTTCGGCAAGCGGACAGCGTCTTCAGGTGAAAGAATGTTCGTCGACAACTTTCATGGAGACTCCGTCATGCAGAATTTCGATCTCTACCTTCCGACACACCTCGTCTTCGGCCGCGGGCGGCTTGCTGAACTCGGTCCCGCGGTGAAGAATGCCGGCCGCAAGGTGCTCCTCACTTACGGCGGCGGTAGCATCAAGCGAAGCGGCCTCTACGACGCCGTGAAAGCGCAGCTCGCCGGGCTCGAAGTCTTTGAGCTCTCCGGCATTGCCCCAAATCCCAAAATCGACTCGGTGCGCGAAGGCGTCGAAATCTGCCGCCGCGAAGGCATCGACTTTCTCGTCGCCGTGGGCGGCGGTAGCGTGATCGACGCCACGAAGGCCATTGCGGCGGGCGCCTGCTACGCGGGCGACGCCTGGGACCTCATCCTTGACCACACCAAGATCGGCAAGACGCTCCCGTTTTACGCCGTGCTGACCCTGTCGGCCACCGGGAGTGAATACGACAACTCAGGCGTCATCTCGAACCCGGCGACGCAGGAGAAGATATTCCTGGCGGCGCCCAACCTCTTCCCGCAGGCATCCTTCTGCGACCCGACCTACACTTTCACGGTGCCGGCCAATCAGACCGCCGCAGGCGCCTGCGACATCCTCTCGCACACCTTCGAGCAGTACTTCGTCGCTGAAGGCAACGACATCACCGACAGCCTTTGCGAAGCCGTGATCCGCACGGTCATCCGCAGCGCGCCCGTCGCGATTGCCGAGCCCGAAAACTACGAAGCGCGCTCCGAACTCATGATGGCGAGCTCCTTTGGCTGCTGCGGCCTCCTTTCGATCGGCCGCTCGGGGAGTCCCTGGCCGTGCCACGGCATCGAGCACGAGATTTCTGCCTTCCATGACATTACGCACGGCGTAGGTCTTGCCATCATCACGCCACACTGGATGCGCTACAGCTTGAACGAGAAGACCGCGCCGCGCTTTGCGCAGTACGGCGAGCGCGTCTGGGGGCTTTCCCGCGCTGGGGACGATATGGCAACGGCGAAGGCTGCTATCGACAAAACAGAAGCCTTCTTCCGCTCAATCGGCGTTCCCGCGAAGCTCTCCGACGTCGGCGTGACGGACGAGTACTTTGATGCCATGGCCGAGCACGTGGAAAAGGTCTGGTATTCCTTAAACGACGCCTTTGCGCCGATTGACCGTGCGGGCGTCCTCACGATACTGCGCGCCTCGCTCTGACCGTTCGCCTGGCCGCAAAAAAGCCGCCTGGGATTCCTCCCTCTGGCGGCTTTTTTTCGCGGACTGACCAACAGCCCGTCAATCCTTGGCGATGTAGCGCCAGGCGCGCTGGGCGGCGTGCCCCTCGCAGCAACCCGTGCACGCGTCGCACCCGGAAAAGCCCGGTTGCGTCACAAGGCGCACCACGCCCTTCACAGCCAGCTTTTCCGCCATCATGGCGACGACTCCCGGCGTCGTCTGAAAGTGGCGGGCGATCTGCTCCTCGCCCTGCATTCCCTCTTCCTTGATGTACGCCTTCAATTCACTCATCGAAATCATTTCGATTCTCCAAATTTAAAGGCCCGGACGGCGTCTTCTGCACATCCGGGCCTGAAGCCTCTTTTAAGTCAACCGAAGCGTCGCGGCATTAGCGCGCGGCAATCGGAATCACCTTGGGCTGGTTCGCACGCTCGCGATTCACGTAGCACTTCATCGTGAGCACCATGCCGACCAGGAGCGCCACCGCGATCACGATCGCAAACACGGCGTAGAGCGGATCAGCGCCAAAGGAGCCCAAACGGTAGACGATCGTCGCCGTGGAGTAGCCCATGACGGACGTCCAGCAGGCGAGGAACACCGTCCACACGGCGCCCGCTTCGCGGAACACGGCCGCCACCGCTGCGCCGCAGGGCATGTAGAGGAGCACCATGAGGAGGTAGCAGAACGCAGCAAACTGAGAGCCGAAGAGCTTCTGCATCACGCCCACGGACGTAAGCGAGAACTCGTTGTCTTCCGCCGCAGCCTTCGCGCTTTCTTCGTCGCCGAAGTCACCCACTTCAATGCCCATCGGGTCAAGGAGGGAGCTGCCGAGATCAGCGAGGTTTTCACCCACGACACCCACGGCTTCAGACAAGGTGCCCATGAAGCTCCAGCCTTCTTCCTCTTCTTCGCCTTCACCTTCGCCCTCGGCGCCTTCGGCCTTGGCGTTTTCTTCAGCCGCCATGCTCTCGTAGAGGGAGTTCATCGTGCCGACCACAGCTTCCTTGGCGAGAACGCCGGTGAAGATGCCCACGGCCGCCGGCCAGTTTTCCTGCTGCACGCCCATCGGCTGGAAGATCGGAACAATGGTCTGGCCGATCTTGGCGAGGACGGACTTGTCCGTGTCGCCGTTGCCGAAGGACCCGTCCGTGCCCCAGCTGTTCAAGAACTGCAGGCAGGCCACGATCACGACGATCACCTTGCCCGCGCGGAGGATGAAGCCCTTCAGACGATCCCACGTGCGAAGCAGAACGCCCTTCACGGTCGGGATGTGGTACGGCGGAATTTCCATCACGAAGGCGCTGGTGTCGCCCGTAAGGACGAACTTCTTCAGCACGAAGCCCGTGAACACGGCAGCGAGGATGCCGATGAGATAGAGACCGAACACGAGGTTCTGGCCGTTCGTCGGGAAGAAGGCGACGCCAAAGAGGACGTACACCGGCAGACGAGCGCCGCAGCTCATGAACGGAGCCATCATGATCGTCGTGATGCGGTCGCCCGGACGATCAATCGTGCGGGTCGCCATGATGGCGGGCACGTTGCAGCCGAAGCCGACGATCAAGGGCACGAACGCCTTGCCGGGAAGGCCCAGGCCACGCATCATGCGGTCCATCACGAAGGCAGCGCGAGCCATGTAGCCCGAGTCTTCGAGGATGGCCAGGAAGAAATAGAGGAAGAAGATCACCGGGATGAAGGTGGAGACAGTCTGCAGACCGCCGCCGATGCCGTCAGCGAGGATGACCTTGAGCCACTCGGGGCAGCCGATGGATTCCAAAAGAAGACCAAAGCCGTCCACGCAGACGCCGCCCACCAACACATCGAAGAAGTCGATGAAGCAGCTGCCGAGGTTCTGCGTGAAGAGGAACATCACGTACATCACGAGAAGGAAGATCGGCAGGCCGAGCCAGCGGTTCAGCACCACGCGGTCGATCTTGTCGGTGACGGTCGCGGTCACTTCGCCTTCGCGCTTGATGACCTTTTCGGCCACGCCCGCGACGAACTGATAGCGCGCATCCGCAATGGCGATGTCGAGGTCGTCGTCAAACTCCTTGGCGATCGGAGCGATGATGGGCTTCACGGCTTCGACAGCGCCCGCAGGGAGCTTGTCGGCGATGCCGGGAGCGTTTTCCATCAACTGCACGGCAAACCAGTTCGGCCGTTCAACGCCGAGGCTTGCAAGCTTGTCTTCCACGCTCTTCACGCCCGCGGAGATCTTTTCATCGAACTTCACGGACATCGGGGGAACGACGGGCTTCTTCAGGAAGTCGCTCACGGCGGCTCGGAGATCGTCCACGCCCGTGCCGCGGGCGGCGACGATGCCCACCACGGGGCAGCCGAGCTTCTCGCGGAGCGCATCAAGATTGATCTCGAGGTGATGCGCCTTCGCGATGTCGAGCATATTCACGACCACCAGCATCGGCACGCGCATTTCAACGAGCTGCGCGGTGAGGTAGAGGTTGCGCTCGAGGTTCGAGGCGTCCACGATGTTCACGACGCAGGACGATTCATTCGTGAGAATGTAGTCGCGGGCGACGCGTTCGTCTTCACCGGCGGTGCTCGCCGGGGTGATGGAGTAGATGCCAGGAAGGTCGACGATTTCGATTTCTTCGCCGTTGTAGGTGTAGTGACCCACCTTCTTTTCCACCGTGACGCCGGGCCAGTTGCCGACATCCTGATGGGCGCCCGTGAGGGCGTTGAAGAGCGTCGTCTTGCCGCAGTTCGGATTGCCGACGACGCAGATAGTCTGCTTGGACATAGTCTTTTTCTTAGAAACGAGAAAAGGGCGTTGCGCCCCGGAGAATTAGCCGAGTTCCACTTCCATGATGGCGGCTTCGTCCTTGCGAACGCTGATGAAGCTGCCGCGGACGCGGATTTCGATGGGATCGCCCAGCGGCGCGATGCGGACGACTTCGAAGGGCGTTCCAGGGGTGGCGCCGAGCATCAGCAGGCGGCGGCGGTATTCAACCGCTTCCTTGCCGTACTTGAGAATGCGACCCTTGTCACCGGGGTGAAGATCCTTAAGCAACATGTTGTTGATTTCCTTTAGTGAACATAAATCTTGTCAGCAACGTCGTAGTTGACGCCGATGCGCCCATCGCCGACGGCGATGAGAATGCTCTGATCCGTGCCGCCGTAAAGCACCTTCACGGTGGATCCGCGGCGCAGGCCCAGATCCGCCAGGCGGTTTTCCTCGCCCTCGTCGAGCTTGGTTTTGACGACGACGGCTTCCACGCCCTGACCGATTTCGGTGAGCTTCTTGATGGCAGATGTACTCATGCTGTTGAGTCCCTTGGAGGCAAAAAACGAATCAAAGCGGCACGCGAAGCGACCCTTCGCGGGGCTGTTCGGTGCGCATACTAATGAGACCCATTCTCATTTTCAAGATTTCTAAACAGAAATCATTCTCGTTTCCGCCTTCCTGTGACAAAACGCAAAAGAAAGGCCCCGGGACCTAAGCCTTACGACCTAGTTTCCGGGGCCATCAGAACTTTTCTGATGCCGCTGCGACAACCTCCCTCTGCCAGCAGTGCAAGATGAAATCCGGTACGTTATCATCCTGATTTAACGGAGCGTTCGCTTTTTCAGTCAATCCTCTCAGCAGTCTGACGCACCGACTCTTTCCCAACTGACGTTAAACCCCATGTCCTCTCCCCCGATCACATCCTTTCTTCGGGGACTCCTGTCCGGGCTTTCCGCGCCAATAACGGGGTTTGGCTAGCGAAACAAAAATCTTCCAACCTTGTCACGGTATTGGAAAACTTGGAAAAGTTATGATAACGTGCGTCACATCTG
>CAVACW010000119.1:0-9056 GCA_963587345.1 uncultured Oscillospiraceae bacterium
TCAAAAATCAGTCACTGACCCAGTCTGCATTTCGTTGAAATACAAGACACGCAAATAATCATAGCAACAAATAGGAGCTCTCACAATAAATGTCGTTGCATATACTCCTTTAGAACTACCAAAAATTACCTGCACCGACCTCCGCCGCAGGCAAAACACCCGCTGCCGGCATCGCTTTTTCCCGCGCGCCTCGCGGTCGCGGCATAATCACCCTTCAACCCACAGCCTTCGCCATGCCGTCGTCCTTTTTCTCACCGATGCACTTCTTCTCCCTGCCGGCGCTCCGCCAGACGTTAAGCGCCGCCCTCGCAGCGCTCTCCGTTGCCGGCGCCCTCGCCGCGCCAGCGGACACCGCTGAAGCTGACGCACTCGCTCAGGCGCTCGCTGGAGAGATCGCCCTGCAGCGCCACTTGATGCCACAGGCCTGGAAGTGCTTCATGACAACGGCCGAAACCGCTCGCGACGCCCGCTACGCCGAACGCGCCTGGGAGACGGCCGTCGCCGCTCGCAGCCCCGAAAACGCAGCGCTTGCGCTCACGCTTTGGAAAAAGCTCGCGCCCAAGGACGCCCGCACGAGCGTTCTCGCCGCCGCCGAAGGGCTGCTCTCCCCAGACGCCAAAGTGCGGCGCGACAGCGAAACTCGCCTCAAGGAAGCGCTCGCCGCCGATCCCCGCCCCGCCACGACGCTTGCAAAGGTGACGGAACTCACGGCCGCCTCAGACAACAAGCGCGCCGTCTACGACAGCCTCTCAAGGCTTGCAGCACCCTACGCCAAAAACGACGCCGCCATGGAGCTCGTGCTCGCGCAGGCCGCGGACGCCGCCAGCCTGCGCAGCAAGGCAAGCCGCCACGCCGAGCTTGCGATGAAGGCCGCCCCCGACGACGCCCGCGTCATCATGGCGGGGATCGACTACCTCTTTCGCGCCGACCCCGCCTCCGCCACCGACTGCTTGAAGCGCTTTCTTAAAAAGCACCCCGACGCCGTCCCGCCGCGCTTGGCGCTCGCCAAGTCCTACTTGAGGACCGGCACGGAGGAAGACGTGCGCCGGGAGCTCGCCGAAATCAACCGCCGCGGCGGGAACGACCCCAACACCGTCTACGCGGCGGGCACCGTCGCTGAAGAGGCGGGGCTCTTGGAAGAAGCGGAAAAAGCCTACAAGAAGTACCTCGTTCTCATTCGCCGCGAAGGCGGCGAGCGCTTCCTGCCGGACGCCGCCTACGCGCGCCTTGGCATGGTGAAGCTCGCCCGCGGCGACAAGCGCCGCGCCGTGGAGTGGTTTGGCAAGGTGGAAAAGGGCGACAAGTACCTCCCGGCCAAAATGAAGGAAGCGGAAACGCTTGCGGATCTCGGCGAGACCGACGCCGCCTGCGAGGTGCTTCGCCACGTGAAGACGGACGCCCGGCAGCACGCGAAGCTTCTTCTCGCGGTCGTGGACCTCTACCTTCAGGCCGGCCGCCGCGACGCCGCCTACGACGCCTCGCGCGAAGCCCTGAAGCTCTCCCCCAACGATCCGCCGACGATCTACAAGGCAGCGCAGCTTTCCGAAACCACCTCGCGCTACGACGAAGCCGAGGCGCTTCTCACGCACTACATCGAGATCCGGCCCCATGACGCCAACGGCTACAACGCGCTGGGGTACATGTGGCTTGAAAACGACAAGAACCTCGCCGGCGCCGCGCGCCACATCGAGCGCGCAATGGAGCTCTCCGAAGGAAAGGACGGCTTCATCACGGACTCCCTGGGCTGGCTGCGCTTCAAGGAACGTCGCTTCGAAGAAGCCGAAAAGCACCTCCGGGACGCCTTCCGCCTGCAGCCCGACATCGACATCGCGCTGCATCTGGCGGAAGTGCTGATCGTCAACGGCAAAGGCGAGGAAGCCCGCACGCTGCTCGATCTCGTCCTCAAGAATTCGCCCGACAACCTCACGGCGCAGCGCCTTTTAAAGCGCCTTGCCGCTCCCGCCACTGCCACGCCTCACGTTGCGCCATGACAAAACGCCGCCCCCTGCTTCTTTCCGCCGCCCTGATTCTTGCGGGCTGCACGACGCTCACCGGCCCCGCAGGCACGCGCCGCTGGTCCGGGCGCTTCTCCCTTCGCGCCGTCACGCCGCAGGGCGCGGAAACCGCCGCCGGCAAGTACCGCCTCACGGCGTCGGGCGACGTCTACACGCTGGAAATCCTCTCGCCCTTGAACGGCGTTCTGAGCAAAGTGACGGTCACTCCGACGCTAGCTCGCGTGGAGCGAGGCGGCCACCCCGACCTCACCGCCCCAACGGAAGCCGAACTCATGCAGGCCGCCTTCGGCTTTGACCTGCCGATCACGGTCTTTGCGTCGTGGCTTGACGGCGCGCCATCCGCTGCCGCGCCCTTTGAGCGCACGGCTTCGGGCGACTTTCGCCAAAAAGACTGGCTGGTGACCCCCGCACCGCCCGTCGCCGGCCGTCCCGCCGTACTGAAATTGACCCGCACCGATCCCGGCCGCACCGTGAACCTCACGATGACCGTGGAAAAAGAAACTGTGAGCGCCTGATCGCCATGTCCCGTTTTGTCTCCGTTGAGGCGCCGCTCGCGCCCGTGCCGCCACCTGCCGCCGACGCCCGGTCCGTCACCGTGCCTGCGCCCGCCAAGCTCAACCTCTTTTTGCACGTCGTGGGCCGCCGCGCGGACGGCTACCACCTTTTGGAAAGCGTCTTCTTCATGACGACGCTTTCGGACACGATCACCTTCACGCGCACGGAAAGGGGGGCAGGCGTCGTTCGCACAGGCGACATGGCAGGCGATCCCGAGCGCGACCTCTGCGTGCGGGCGGCGCGAGCGCTTGAAAAGGCGACAGGGCGATCGCTTGACGTCACGATCAACGTCACAAAGCGCATCCCCTCCGGAGCCGGCATGGGCGGAGGCTCGAGCGACGCCGCTACGACGCTCATCGTCTTGAACCGGCTTTTCTCGCTGGGCTTTGACCGCCGAGAACTCATCGAAATGGCGGAAACGCTGGGCGCGGACGTGCCGTTCTTCGTCTTCGGCGAGACGGCCTTTGTAACTGGCATCGGCGAAGTGCTCACGCCGATCACGATTCCAGCGGGGCGCGTGCTCCTCATCATGCCCGCGACCGCCACGTCCACCGCAGGCATCTTTGCCGATCCCGCCTTGACAAGAAATACGGCTTCCTTGAAAATGGCGGCGCTTTCGTCCGAACTTGCCGCGCAATGGCCGCTGCCCGTCGGGCGAAACGATCTGGAGCCCGTGGTTCTCCGCCGCAATGCGGAGACGAAGGCCGCCCTCGAACAGCTGGGACAGGGCGCTCGAATGACGGGGTCCGGCTCGGCTGTCTTCAAGCTTCTCGCTGACGGCGAAGCCGTCACAGCGGACGTCCCTGCCGAAATGCAGGGATGGGTTGCTACAATACAGCCTCAGCATCCGCTTTTTCACTGGCTCTGATGACCCGGCCGGGCATCGTCAAAGCGGGCCGATGAAGAAGTGACAGGGATGTCGCCAAGCGGTTAAGGCACCGGATTTTGATTCCGGTATTCGAAGGTTCGAATCCTTCCATCCCTGCCAAATCTCACCATTTTTTCTTTAGCAAGTCAGAATTTTCAGGCACCGCGTCTGTTTCGAAGCGAACGTCGCGCGCTGTCTTTCCTTGCGTCATTTCTCCGCTCGCCTTTGGCTTACGTCGGCGCCTGCAGCGCCGCCAAGAGCGCCTCCGTTTCCTTCGGATCCGTCGCCCATGACGTAGCGATGCGCTCGATCACGCCGCCGTCGGCCGTGTGCTCCCAAAAGCCCATCGCGACCTTTTCGCTCAATGCCGCCGCCTCGGCTTCGGTGAGCTTGATGAAGATCTGATTCGTGCGGCCGCCAAACAGCACCTCGATGCCCTTGGCCTTCAACGCCTCGCGAATGCGATCAGCCTCGCGGTCAGCGTGGCGCCCCATCGCCATGCCCAGATCGTCCGTGAACATGGCGTCAAACTGAATGCCCAGCACCTTGCTCTTGGCCATCAGCGCGCCGTACTGCTTCGTGAGCGTAAAAAAGTGAGGCACCGTCCCCGCCTTCGGGAAAACCACGGCTTCGCCAAAAAGCAGCCCGCACTTCGTGCCGCCGATGTAGAAGGCGTCGCAAAGACGCGCGATGTCAGAAAGCGTCACGTCGTTGTCTTCGGCCGCCAGCCCGTAGAAAAGCCGCGCACCGTCAAGGTAAAGCGACGCGCCGTGGCGGCGGCAGCTTTCCGCAATCGCCGCAAGTTCCTTCAAGCGGTAGAGCGTGCCGTATTCCGTGGGCTGCGTCACGTAGACCATGCCGGGCTGCGGCATGTGGTCACGGTTGCCGTCCGTCTCCCACGCCGTGAACACGGACTCCACCTGCGTCGCCGAAATCTTGCCGTCCTTGCCCTCAAGCTCCACCACCTTGTGACCGCTCGCCTCAATGGCCCCTGCCTCGTGCGTCGCAATATGCGCGGTTTTGGCGGCGATCACGGACTGCCAGGGCTTCAACATCGTGCTCAGCACCACCTTGTTCGTCTGCGTGCCGCCCGAAAGAAAGTAGATCTCCGCCTCAGGCGCCTCGCAGGCCGCGCGGATCTTTTCTCGGGCGGCGTCGCTGAAGGCGTCCCCCACGCCGTAGCAGCCCGTCTTCGCGTAGTTGCCGGCCGCCAGCGCTTCAAGCACCTTGGGGTGTGCGCCTTCCAGATAGTCACAGGAAAAATTGAGCATCACTCACTCCGAAAGAAAAAGTGCAGGGAGTCTACGCAATTCAAGATTGTGCTTTCTGCGTACAATAGGAACACTCGTTGGGAGTTCTGCTCACAAATGAATCTCGAAAACGTTCGCTACCTGCTCGCCGCGCTCGAGGCGGGGAGCTTTTCCGGCGCGGCTGACCGCCTCGGCCTCACCGCCTCCGGCATCAACCGGCAGATTTCCGCTCTGGAAGAGGAGCTCGGCACAGCGCTGCTCTTGAGAAGCCGGCGCGGCGTGCTGCCGGCGCAAGGCGCTGAGGGCGTCATCCATCGCCTGCGAGAGCTCGTCTCGGCGGACGAGCGCGTGAAGGCCGAAGTGGCGGCCGCCAAAGGCCTTTTCACCGGACGACTTGCGATCGGCGCCTATTTCAGCGCGGCGGCGAGCTTTCTGCCGCCGCTCTTGAAAATCTTCGCAGACGCCCATCCCGCCGTCACGCTTTCCGTCACCGAAGGCGCCGACGCCGAGCTGATTGACGGCCTGCAAAGCGGCGCGATTGACTGCGCCGTCCTCTCGCAGCACTCCTTTGATGGCGACTTCTTTCCGTTGCTTGAAACCGAGTTCGTCGCCTGGCTACCGCCCGGCCATCCGCTCACGCTCAAAGACGCGATCACGGCAAAAGACCTCGAAGCCGTTCCTTTCATCTACCCACGAGCGCACCACAAAAGCGACATCGACGACTTTCTCGCCCGCCACAAGCTCTCGCCCGCCGTGCGGCTTGAAACCAACGACCCGTACTCGGCCTACGCCATGGTCGCCGCGGGCCTCGGCGTCTCAGTAAACAACCGCCTGCAGGCCGCGAACCTCAAGGAAAAGGTGGTGCTCAAATCCTTCACGCCCGCTGAGCGCGTGACGATCGGCATTGCGCTCCCGTCTATGGCATCCGCCTCGCCCACCGCCATCCGCTTTGTGGCGCTTGCCAAGCAGCGGCGGGAAACTCTGGCTCAGAGAACGCGAGGCGTCAGACGGTAGGCCGTCGATCGTCCGCTTCCGACGACTTCAATCACTCCCGCTGCGACAAGCTTCTGAAGCAGGATCACCGTGGAAGCTCTGGGCTTCTTCAACAACTGTTCAACATCCGACCGGCGAATGGTCTCTTCCCTGTTAAACAAGCTCAAAATTTGATTTTCTTCGTCGGACAACGCCTTGGTCGGAATCGGAGCGATCTTTTTCTGCAATCGAATCTGGAAAGTTCCAGGCGTCACACTGATCAGGTTCTCCAACGGCGTCTGGGGATAGGCGCTCCTCACCAGACGAAATCCCGTCCCTGAACTCTCCATGTAATGCACTCGGCAAAAAACCTGCGCAAGCTGCTTGTTGCGACAGACGGTAACGTCCATGGAAACGATGTCTTCCAAAGAAAAGCCATCCGACACTCCGCCAGGCGTCATCAGCTTGAAGCTGGACGGCGTAATGGTGATGACCTCCGGCGCCTCCCGACTGTAATCCCGGTGCGCCGCAAGATTGACCACAACCTCTCTTAAAACGGCAGGATCCACAAAAAAATGATCCTTTCGCGCCGCGCTCCCGTCGCTCGGCTTTTCCATGCGCGCAAGGTTGTATGGCGCCATCCAGGCGAGCGTCTTGTCCACAAGCTTGAAAACCGACCCCAGTCCAGCTGACTTTTCAACTCAACATGCTGGATCTGATGCTCCTCCAGCACCTTCTGAGTGTAGACAAAGCTGAGCTCCTGCTCAGCTGCCACCCGATTTTCATAAGGCACTGGGTTGCTGTCCCGAAAAATCTGAGCAATCGCGTTGAGCGACGCCGGCTGGCTCGTGTTGCCGACACGCACCAAAACGCCCGACGGATCGTTGTTTCGCAAGCTGTACGGCCGAAATCGTCCTTGATCGACATGCACCATCAGCACGTCCTTGCCATCCTTGCGAAAAGGCATCATCGTGACACAGTCCGTCATCGGCGGATAGATCGAATCGCTGATGACCGTGGCAAGGCTCTGTCCCACGGCGTCGATGTCGTGAAGTCCCGCCACCGTGCCGTCATCGTTGACGCCGATATAGAGCGTGCCTCCCAGCGTATTCGCAAAGGACACCAGCACCTTGCGGATAGGCTCTTTCGCCCATTCGCGCTTGAACTCACAATTGAAGCTTTCGAAAAGAGGAATCTGAACTTCCATGCCAATGCCTTTCGTCTAATCGTCTAGACGATTAGACGATGGCTTCCTCCGCATCACTTGACAAGCGACAACGCCTCCTCCATTCGACGGTGTTCAAAGGCCGGCGCATAGTCACGCAAATCCTTCACCGACATGTTCACGCCCGGCTGCTGAGCCACGGTCTTCCACGCCGTGAGCGCAGAGAGGACCTCCTTCAACGCCGTTTTGGCCATGTCCCCCGTGAGGCCGAACCGCTGCGCAGCCCCCATGATTTGCCTTACCTCAGTAACTGGACCGGCTTCGGGCGTAAGGTACAGCTTCGACTCGTACGGCGCCGCAGGATGCTTCAGCGGCGTCGGATTCAGGTCGAACGCCGGGGCCAGCCGCCAGTTGCCGTCATTGCTCATCAGAAGACCCGTGTTGTGCGCATGGTCGTCAAAGTTGCTCATGAGGCAGTTCAACATCAGTCGCTTCACGATTTCCGTACCAATCAACTCCCAGTTGCCGTCTGACGTCTCCAGCAACGCTTCAAAAAGCTCCAGATACGACACCGGCTCCTCCTCGTCCTGCTGATTCAGAAAAGTCGCCATGGACCAGTAAGGAATGCGCCGATCCGTTCCATGCACTCGGTCAAACCGCTTGATGAGGCCTACGGACAGTCCGTCGAGCACCTTGACCTCGCCCTCTGCAGCGCGAACGCCCGCCTGCTGCGCCAGTCGCAGCCCGAGTACTTCGCCTTTCTCAATGTCACGTCCGTCAGCCATGCTGGGAAATTTGGCCAGGCAAAGGTCTCCAGCTTCATTCAAAACCGAACACTTGGGCCGCGCGCCTCCGAGCGACGTCCCCTTGCCTTCGAGATAGAGCAAATCCTCGAGCGTCTCGCTCTCCGCTTCCAGGCGCCGGCCGGCGGCATAAATCTTGCCCAAATCAATCAGCGTCGGCGTGCGGCGACGCCCCTCGGGCAGCGCCTCCGGCGATTCGCCAGGACGCGCCAGCCGCAACGCGCCAACGCGGCTGAAGTCATCCACGGCCAGAAGGTAGTCCAATGCATCCAAGCCGCCGACACGCTCGCCGCCTTTGCGATAAGCGCGGTCAATGACTCGCCGCCCCCAGCTGTCAGGCTCCGTATCCGCCAAAGCCATGGGAAAAGGACTGCGCCTGGCGCCTTGTCGCACGGTCTGCCACCCCGCGAGCGGCTGAAGATCAGGCGACACTGACAGCACCTCACTTGCCAGCCAGTCGCTGTCGTAGGAAAACTGCGAAACGCGCCGTCTTGCCGGATCAAAAAGCAAGGCTCCGACCGGCCTTGCCTGCGCTCCCCACATCACCGAAAGTTTTTTCGCTGCCACGATCAGAATCCCGTCATTTTGTCTTTGTCTGCCGAAGTCCGAACCCGCTTGGGCAAGCGGGACTCCAACTCCTCGCGCCCGAGCGCATCTTTCTCAGGGGACAAAATATCGTCAAAGCTCTTGAGTCCGTCCAGCAAAAACAACACGCGCATGACCGCCGCCAGCGACACGGACGAGTCGCCCTTCTCCAGCCGCTGAAGCGTAGCGAGCGACACCAAGGCCCGCTCTGCCAACATTTTTTGCGTCAATCGCCGCTTGCGGCGCGCTAGCGAGATGTGCTCCCCCAGTCGTTTGGCAAAACGTTCCGTTGGACGAAAGAAAATGCGCTGCTGTGCTTTTCTTCGCTCCTCAAGATCATGATTCTCCATCATGCCCCTCCCATGGCCGACATAAAACATCATATTTGCATTTTAATCCATGATAAACCGTTATTACTGACGTAACAAACAACCATTCCTCTACGTTTCCATTAGATTGCCGCCGTCTGCCACCACAACATCTTGAGGCACCTCGCCTCCGCCAGCCGACGATCTTGCGCCCTGTCATCGTCCTGCCACGCTTGTCACTGTTCCGACATTTGTTTCTATTTGTTAATTGCCGCCGGTTCTTCTTGACACCCGCCCGCATTCCTCCCATAATGCGCCCCGCTTGAGTCATCGAAAGAGAGTTCTTGCACAGACAGGACAACAACCTATGTGCAGGCGGTGATGCCCCGGAGTCGTTGCTGAGGGCCCGAGCACAGAAGACCCGCCGGTTCATCATGCCGGACGGGTTTTTTTATTGCTTTCAAAGCTCCGCGGGACGCGCCAAAATTGTGCGCGAATTTGCGTAACTAGGAAATCGTCGAGTAGCCGCCCCGGT
>CAVACW010000120.1:0-8880 GCA_963587345.1 uncultured Oscillospiraceae bacterium
AGACGGAGGCCGTTTCCCGCATGATGGAGTACGTGAACCAGCATCTGGCCGAGCGCATTGCGCTTGCCGACGTTGCCCGTGCGGTCGGACGAAGTCCTTCGGAATGCTGCCGGCAGTTCAAGTCGGTGGCGAAGATGACGATCGGGGAGTACGCCGAGGCGTGCCGGTTGCAGAAGGCGGCGCAACTCCTCAAGACCACGCGCTGGCCGGTGGCGCGGATTGCGGAGGCGGCGGGGTTTGCGTCGTCGGCGTACTTCATCCGCGTGTTTGGACGAGCCATGGGAACAACGCCGGCAAAGTTTCGGCGAAATGCTGTTGAGGGAAGTGTTTACAATAAAAGCATGGTTTAGATTTTTTGCTCCATGAGCAATGGGAAAATTTGAATGACTTACGATGACATAACTGTTCAACTGCCGCTGTCGATCTCGAATTTCAGTGAGCTACGACGCAAAGGCAAAATATATGTCGATAAAACGGAGCTGATATATTCATTAGCGAGGAGGACGGAAAAATTTTTTCTTGCACGTCCTCGGCGTTTTGGTAAATCACTGTTGGTGTCCACTTTTGATTCGTTGTTTCGTAATGGCGCAAGAGATTTTTCTGGATTATATATTGAAAACAAGTGGGTTGGTGAGTGCAACTACAATGTTGTTCGTCTTGATTTTTTGCGTGTTAAGAAATTTTCCTCAGTTGCCGATTTCAGAGAAAAATTTAGGGCATATCTAAAATCTGCTTGCTGTTGCGGTTATCGGCAGTTTGAAGAGAGCACATCGGTGACGTCTACCAATTTTGAAATTTGGTTACGACAGTTTGAGCTAGGATCGGTAGTTCTTTTGATAGATGAATATGACGCCCCGTTGACAGCGTGCCTGTCGGATGCTGTTCTTTTTGAGGAAATCCGAGACGAATTGACTGATTTTTATTCTGTCATAAAATCTAATGATGGTTATTTTAGGTTTGTCTTTATGACTGGTATAACCAAATTTAACCAAACTGGGATATTTTCTGAACTTAACCACTTGACGGATATAAGTTTGGATAAGAGGTATTCTACGCTTTTGGGGTATACAACGGAAGAGGTTGAGAGGTATTTTTCAGATTTTATAGACCAAGCGAGCATACTCTTGAATATTTCTCGTGATAATCTCGTTGAATTGCTAAAGGAAAACTATGATGGATATTGTTTTGATGGAATGGATGAGCCTGGGGATGTAAGGAAAGTATATACACCTTGGTCTGTGTTGAGATTTTTTTCTCAACCAAAACAAGGGTTTAAAAATTATTGGATTGAGAGTGCTGGAAAGGCAACCGTACTTTTGCAGTATATTCAGGACCATTCATTGAAAGATCCTCTGGAGTATGCCGAAGAAAGAACTATTGACTACGATGACCTTGCGAGCTCTTCGGACCTTGATTCTATTAATGATGTCGCATTGCTTGTGCAGGCGGGATATTTAACGATCCATCGCCGTGAGGAGAACCTGTTTTGGGTGGGGTATCCCAATCGCGAAGTTGCTGTATCCATGGCTTCTCTGTACACAAAACTTTTGCTTGGCCAGAAGTCGTTGGGAAATGCAGGTGTGCAGCATTTGGCGCGTGCATTGACAGATGGTGATGTAGATTTGGCAGTTGATCAATTTAATAAGGCTTATGTTGGTATAAATTATAAACAATTCCCTGTTGATAGTGAATCGTCATGTCGAGCTATTCTTCATGTTCTTATAACGGGAGCTGGTTTTGAAGCTGTTTCTGAGAAGCACAACGCTTTTGGGCGAAGTGATCTCGAATTTGACGCGGGAAGATATCACTGGGTGATTGAACTGAAGTTCGTTCAGTCGAAGGTTTCAGAACAAGGAATTGAGCGAATTCTCAAGGAAGCAATTGATCAGGTGCGAGATCGGCATTATGGAATGAATAGTCAGCGACAAATGATTCGAATGGCGCTGGTCTATAGCAAGACAGTTAGACAATTCGTTCGCTGGTCATTGGTTGATTGTTAAAGACCAAAAAAATCCCGGCCGCGAGCAAAGCGATCGGGATTTTTTCAAGGGATCGTGGAAAAGCTACTTCCTCTCGGTTCTCAGCCACTCGGCAACGAGCAGCAGCGCCGCGCCGCAGCAGATCGCGATGTCCGCCACGTTGAACGCGGGCCAGTGCCAGACGCCCCAATGGAAGTCGAGAAAGTCGACAACGCTCCCCAAGACCACGCGGTCGATGGCGTTGCCGACGGCGCCCGAAAAAACGAGGGCGGCCGCGCACTGCACGACGGCGCGCGAGGAGCGCTTCATTGCCACGAGGCAGACGACGGCGACAACTGCCGCAAGTCCCGCAAAGAACGCCATCTGCCAGCCGCCTGCTTCAGATAGAAACGAAAAGGCCGCGCCGGTGTTTCGCACGTGGCAGAGGTTGAAGAACGAAGTGACTTCCAGAAATTCGCCCACGTAGAAATTCCGCTGAAACCAGACCTTTACGATCTGGTCCAACACGAGCATCCCGAAAGCGAATCCCGTCCACGCCGCAAAGGAGCGCCAGGAGGCGCTCCCCGCGGCTGGTGCTTCACACGTATCCGTCATTACGATTACGCGAAGAGCCGCTTTTCGCCGGCGCCGAAGAGGTTCACGCGGCAGCGCGGGCACAAGCCCGCGTGCTCGGCGTCTTCCTCGGTGCCGTCCACGTAGTGCCAGCAGCGGATGCACTTCGTGCGCGGGGCGGGCTCAACCGTCACCGTGAGAGGCGTGTCCGCGGCGGGCGCTTCGACCAAGGTCGCCTTCGAGGTCATCATCACGAATCGCAGTTCGTCGCCAAGGCTTGCGAGGTACTGGTAGTCCGCGCCCGGCGCCATGATGACGCAGTCGGCCGCGAGGCTCGAGCCCACCTTGCCTTCGCTGCGAAGCTCTTCGATCTTCTTTAAAACCGTCGAGCGCACGGCGCGGATTGCCTGCCACTTCGCGAGAAGCTTGTCGGCGTTTTCCACGGCGGGCGCCTGATGGTTCGTCTCTGTGAAGATCGTTCCGCTTTCGTTCGGGGAGAAGACGGCGAACGCTTCTTCCGCGGTGAAGGTGAGGATCGGCGCCATGAGACGCAGGAGCGTCGCCGTGATGTGCCAGAGCGCCGTCTGCGCGGAGCGGCGGGGCAGGCCCTCGGTCTTCGTGGTGTAGAGGCGGTCTTTGAGGACGTCAAGGTAGAAGCCGCCCAGATCTTCCGTCGCAAAGCTCATCAGAAGCGAAGTCACGAGGTGGAAGGAGCAGGTGGATTCGAGCTCGAGCACCTTCGCCTGCAGTTCGGAGACGCGCGCCAGAGCCCAGCGGTCAAGCTCGAGCATCGCTTCGACGGGCACGGCGTCCTTCTTCGGATCGAAGTCGCTCGTGTTCGCCAGCAGGAAGCGCAGCGTGTTGCGCAGGCGCCGGTAGCTGTCCACGACGCGGGCGATGATGGAGGGCCCGATGCGAAGCTCGGACGTATAGTCCGTGCTCGCCACCCAGAGGCGGCAGATGTCGGCGCCGTACTTGGAGCAGATTTCCTGCGGGCTCACGGTGTTGCCGCGGCTCTTGCTCATCTTTTCGCCGTTTTCGTCCACCAGGAACCCGTGGGTGAGGAGCGCCTTGTAGGGCGGATGGCCGTCGAGCATCGTGCCGATCAACAAGGACGAGTGGAACCAGCCGCGATGCTGGTCGCTGCCTTCCAAGTAGAGGTCCGCCGGGAAGTGGTTGAAGTTCTCCTTGTGGCTGCCGCGCATCACGTGCCAGTGCGTGGCGCCGGAGTCAAACCACACGTCAAGGATGTCGTTCACCTTGTCGTACTGGGCGGCTTCGTCGGCGCTCATGTAGTCCTCGGCCTTGGCGCGCGCCCAGGCTTCGATGCCTTCGACTTCCACCTTCTTGGCGACTTCCTCCATGATGTCGAGCGTGCGGGGATGAAGTTCCCCCGTCGCGCGGTTCATGAAGAAGGGCAGCGGCACGCCCCAGCTTCTCTGGCGCGAGATGCACCAGTCGGGCCGGTTTTCGATCATGGCGTGCAGGCGGTTGTAGCCCCAGCTCGGGAAGAACTTCGTGGCGTCCACGCCTTCCAAAGCCGCTTCGCGGAGGCTCTTGGCGGCCATCGGGGCGTTCAAAACGCCCTTGGTGTCGTCGTTGGCTTTGTCCATTCGCACGAACCACTGGCTCGTCGCGCGATAGATCAAGGGGGTCTTGTGGCGCCAGCAGTGCATGTAGCTGTGCGTCATCATGCCGCAGGAAAGGACGGCGTTTGCCACGCGCAGGGCGTCAACGATCTTGGGCTGCGCCTTCCAGATGAACATGCCGGCAAACAACGGGAGCCAGTCGGCGTAGACGCCGTTGCCCTGCATCGGGTTCAGAACCTCGTCGTTTGTCATGCCGCGCTTCTTGCAGCTCATGAAGTCGTCCACGCCGTACGCGGGCGAGCAGTGAACGATGCCGGTGCCGGAGGTGGATTCGACGTAGTCCGCGAGATAGACGGGGGAGAAGCGCTTGTAGCCCTCGTGCACTTCGGCAAGGGGATGCCAGAAGCGCACGCCCTCGAACTGATCGCCCATCGCGGTTGCGATGATGGTGCCTTCGAGTTCGTAGCGCTTCAAGCACTCCTCAACCAAGTCCTTGGCGAGGATGAAGCAGCGCGCGCCGCAGTCCACGAGCGCGTATTCGTACTCGGGATGCATGTTCAAGGCCTGGTTCGCGGGGATCGTCCACGGGGTCGTCGTCCAGATGACGGCGTAAACAGGCTTCGTGAACTTCGTGGCAAAGATGCCCTCAACGCGCGGCGTGTCTTCGTCGGAGAGCTTGAACGCGATGTCGATCTGGTAGCTTTCCTTGTCCTTGTACTCGACTTCGGCTTCAGCGAGGGCGGACTGGCAGTCAAAGCACCAGTTCACGGGCTTCAAGCCGCGGTAGACGTAGCCCTTTTCGACGATCTTTGCCAAAGCGCGAATCTCCGCGGCTTCGTTGGCGGGATTCATCGTGAGGTAGGGATGGTCCCAGTCGGCGAGCACGCCCAGACGCTTGAAGCCGTCCATCTGGCGCGCGACCTGCTCGCGGGCGTAGGCGCGGGCCTTCGACATGAGCTCTTCCTTGGGCAGACCCTTGCCGAACTTCTTTTCAATCTGAATTTCAATGGGCATGCCGTGGCAGTCCCAGCCCGGCACGTAGGGGACGTCGTAGCCCGCAAGAATCTTGGACTTGTTGATGATGTCCTTCAAGATCTTGTTCAAGGCGTGGCCCATGTGGATGTCGCCGTTGGCGTAGGGAGGGCCGTCGTGCAGGATGAACTGGCGGGCGCCCTTGCGGGACTGGCGGACCTTCTCGTAGAGGCCCTTCGTCTCCCATTGGGCAACCCAGGCGGGCTCGCGGCGGGCGAGGTCGCCCCGCATCGGGAACGTGGTGTCAGGGAGGTTCAACGGGTACTTCTTGCTGGCCTCGTCGGCCTTGGTTTTGTCGGCTTTTGCCATTTAACTGTGTCTCCAGGCCCCCTCGGGCTCTTCCGGATTCATCAAGCCTCCGCCGGCGTGAAAAAATCAGGGGGATTCTTCAGGGACGGAGGGTCGTGCAGCGCCTTTCGCCGTCGGGGACGGCGGGCGAACGCGGGAGTGTAGCAGTTTTGCTTTGGGGCGCCGCGGCGAAAAAATTCGAATGCGCCGCGCCTTTTCAGTAGAATTGGGTAGAAAATTGGGATCGCATCCCTATAAAAATGATCAGGCGCCGTTGCTGCGCCAAACGATGAAGACAAAAAAGGTTTTTTCATGCCCTGCCACGCTCGAGCCGCCCTCCTAGCCGCCGCGGGACTTCTTGTCCTTGCGGGCGCCGTGCGCGCCGAAGCGCCCGCTGCGCCTCAGGGCGCCTACGATCTCAGAATCGGCTCTGACGAGTACGAGCCCTTTTTCTATCGCAATGCCTCGGGCGACTTCATTGGAATTGACGTTGACCTTGCGCGCGAGGCGTGCCGACGCATTGGCTGCCGACCGATCTTTGCGCTCATCAACTGGCAGAACCGCGACGACTACCTTGCCATGGGGCAGGTGGACTGCCTCTGGGGCGGCTACACCATGACGGGGCGCGAAGAGCGCTACGACTGGTCGGGGCCCTACTTTCGCACGCGGCAGATGGCGGCGGTGCGCGCGACAAGCCCCTTGACAAGCATTCACGACTTGAAGGGCGAAACGGTGGCGGTGCAGTCGGGCGGCCGCGCGGAAGCGCTCTTTTCTGCGGAGTCCTTTGCGTCAGTGAAGCCGCGCCGCATCCTCTCCTTTGCCTCTTTTGACCACGCGACGTCTGCGGCCTTAAATGGCTACGCTTCCGCCGTTGCCGGCCACGAAAACGCCATCGCCACCTTTGCGCAGCATTCGAAGGTCGCCATCCGCTTTCTGATGCCGCCGCTGCTCTACGCTGACTTGGGCGTGGCGTTTGCAAAGCGCACTCCAGCGCGCTTTACCGCAAAGCTCACCGAAACCCTGCAGGCGATGCTCAAGGACGGCACCGTCTGCCGCGTCGCGCGCTCCTACGGCGCCGACGGCGAAGCCGCCGTGAAGGGCCTGGGAGAGTGCCGATGAAAGTCCGCTCCTTTGTCTTCTTTCCCTGGGACTTCGTGCTGCTGCCGCTGGCGGCGGCGCTGCTCGTTTTTGCGGCGGGGTGGCTCGTGGAAGACGGGCTTTATGAAGCTGACTGCCGGCGCGAAGCGGCGGCGATTCTGGCTATCACGGAGCAGAACTTGACGGAGCATCGGCTGCAGAGCGTGCGAACAACGGCTGAACGCCTGATTGAGCTGCAACAGAAGGCAGATCGGTTCGCTCAAGGGATGCAGACGATGCCGCCAACGACAGAAGGATTTGCGACGCTCTGTCGCCGTCTCAACATTTCGGCGGCCTGCGTGCGCACTCAAGGGAATCTCGCCTATGGCTTTCACTGCCGCTCGAACCTCCTTCAAGAAAGCGCGGCGCACGCCGCGGTGGAGCGGCACCCCGTTATCGCGACCCTCGCCGTGAACGAGGGCAAAAATGTTCTCTCCGCAACGGTGGCGCGGCTTGACGGTCCGGGGCATGTCACCCTCTACGAAGACCTCGCGGCGGATGCTGGGCACGTTTTGCCTCGCAATCTGCGCGGGATCTTTGCCGAAGAGGCTTACGTCGTCATAAAGGACGTCATTATTGACAGTCCGCGTCCAGAGTGGACGGGGGAGAGCGCGGTGATCCATCCCCTCATTTCGCGCATCGACAGTGCGCCAGAGGGAATGCTGGAGGCGTTGGAGAGCGGCGGCTGGCGCTGGTGGCAGCGCCGGGCTGAAGGTGCTCGGATCGTGCTTTTTGCGCCGCGTCACGCAGGGCTTTCGCGGCTGCTGCCGGAAGCGGGCGCAGCGGGGGCGGTTTTTGTCGGACTCTTTGTCTTTCTCGTGATGGGGCGGCGCCGGACGTCCGCCAAGCACCGCGCGGACCTCGTGGCGCTTTACACGGGTGACAACGCCATGAGCCGCCTCTACGATGCGGTGGCGATCGTGACGCCCGCCACGGATGACGTTGAGTGGGTGAAGAAGAAGGCGGACTGGGCGGAGTTTCTCTCGTGGGACGCCTCTGCGTCTGAGATGATGGCGGCGATTGAAGAGAACTTTGTGGGGCCGGCCTCCCGAAGCGCCGTGCGCCGCTTCATGAATTGGGACGCCATCCGCAGCACGCTGCAAAGTCGCAAGGCGACGGACATCACGCTCGTGGATCAGCAGGGCGAGCGCTGGGTGTTGTACGTTGTCTGGGCCGAGCGCGATTTGATGGAGCGAGCGACGAGCTTTCTTTTGCTTTTGCAAAAGGCACGGCACGCCGTCGCGAAGGGAGGCGGTGCATGACGGTGGCAAGACGAAGCCTGATGGCGGCTGCGGGCGCCGTCGCCATGCTCGGGGCGGCCGGCTGCCGTGAGAAGGCGGCCCGCGTCGTGGTGACGGATGCCGGGACGGCCGCAGAGGGCGTGCGACTCTCTTTTTTCGGCAACAAGTACGAAAGCATCAGCAGTGCGGTCTTGAACGAGGCCATCGCGCGGTTTGAAAGGCTTCATCCGGGCGTTGCGGTGGCGTATCAGGGCATCAAGGGGCGCGCCTACTATCGCGTTCTCTCGCAGCGCGTGGCGGCTGGACGCGAGGACGACCTCTTTTTTGTGGATCACGACACCGCTGGCGAATTTGAAGCGCGAGGGGCGATTCTCGACTTGAGCAGCGTGCCGGAAGTCTCGGCTTACAGCCCCTTGATGCTCGAACAGATGCGAGGCCGCTCGGGCGTCATTCGCATGCTGCCTACGTCGATTGCGGCGCACGGGCTTTTCTGCAATTGTGCGCTTCTTGAAGCGAAGGGATTCAAGACGCCCAAAAACTGGCCTGAATGGAAGGCGCAGTGCGAGTATTTTCTCGCCGACGGCGAGACGCCCGTCGTTGCCAACAATGACAGCTCCCTGAAGGCTTTGGTGATGGGCGTGGCGCTCGCGCGCTACACGCGCACTGGCGACATCGCCCGCGTGCTTTCCGACGTAAACGAGGGGCGGCGCAAGCTCTCGGACGTTCTTCTTCCCGGCATCCGTCGGGCGCAGGAATTCGTGCGCCGCCGCTGGGTGAATGCCGCCGCGGCGCTATCGACCGCTGCGGCGGGAGAGGACCTGAAGATCTTTGCTCGGGGTGAGTCGCCGTTTCTCCTTGCAGGGGCGCCGGCCGCGAGCCTTTTGAAAAAGATCGCGCCGCAGCTGCGCTTTGTCGTGGTGCCGCACCCCTCGTTGTCAAATGGTCGGGTGCTCGTGATGAAGCCTGACACGCGTCTTGCGGTGAGCGCGCGGTGCGCTCGCCGCGAGGAGGGTTTAGCTAGCGACACAAAAATCTCCCAAATTTGTCACGCTATTGGAAAAC
>CAVACW010000121.1:0-4690 GCA_963587345.1 uncultured Oscillospiraceae bacterium
AATTTTCCAATACCGTGACAAGTTTGGAAGGTTTATGTTTCGCTAGCCGAACCCCTGTAGAATGCGCGCCGACGCGAAGAAACTGGGTTCTTGCACCGTTCGACATCGGTGGCTTGCCTAAGATTTCTTGGTTGGCGCAAGCCAGCCCGGAAAAAACGGTGCCGCTGCCGCAAGGTAGCGGAAAAACACAAGGCCCAGTGCTACGAACGCTGGGCCTTGTCAACTTCATACGAGGCTCTGAAAATGTTGGAAGCATTTATTTCCTCGTGTCGAGGTGCAATTCTACAGAAGATCAGGGCGAAGAATGTCTACTTCATCGTAGACGGCAACATCATCGCTTTGATCGTCGTTGCGGTTGTTTCTTTGGCCGCGTTTGCGACTGTAGTTTGCGTCCTCTCCATGACACGCTAGTACAGAGGGGCGGCTCGGTTCGCCGAGCCGCCCTGTCATGTGCCTTCGCTCATTCAGAACTTTTTCCAAAAGGGGACCTCATGGCTGTCGACGACAAGGAACGATTCATGTTTAACGCCATGGCCCTGATCGCAAAAGGCATGCTGATCGATGGCGATACGCCCGAGCAGGTGCAGGAAAGCACCGGCCTTTCCAAGGAAGAGGTCCACGTGCTCGCCCAAGAGGTGCAGGAGTATCTCCAACACCTGGCCTCGACCTCCAAACCGGCCAAATAGCTCCCTCCGCCTGTTTCTTTGACCGTAGCCAAGGGAAAGCGATTCCGGCTCTTGTTCCCCGGAGTCCCATCGTTTTCCGCTTGTCTGGCGCTCGGTCCGGCCCCGCCCCGCCGCAACAATCCTCCAAACTACTTTCTTGGAGGGTTCCCTTATGGGCCTTAATTACGATCCCAATGAATTCGATACTTGGCGCCCCAACTACGAGGCGAGTCAAGCGTTCGTGAGCGGCTGCGGAGCCGTGGGCTTTACGCTCGCCGGCCTCTTCTCGTCCGTGCCGGGCATGATGTACTTCGTCGCGGCGTTCTTCGCGCTGTGGTTCCTGCTGGTCTTTCCCAAAGCCCATGCCCGCTGGAAATCCACGCGGGCGCTGATCGGGGGCGAAGTGCCGTGGATTGACTTTCAAAGCGTCATCAAGATCCTCTCGAATCCCGTGCACCGAGGCCAGATGTGGCTCGGGCGCGGCTTCATCTGGACCGCCAAGCACACCCGCCTCATTGCTGAACTTCTGAAGCGTGACCTCAACGAAACCCAGCGCACGGTGGAGGGCTGGGCGCCGGTGCGCAAGTTCATCCTCGGGCACCTCGCGCTCTGCGTCCTCATGCCGTGGAAGGCGATTGCCGATTACAAGGAGTCCCGAAAGCTCATTTCGGAGCAGATCGGCATGCCCTTCATCCACGGCGTCGGCATCAAGGACGAAGACAAGTTCCAGAAGATGGGCCACGCTGAAGGCCACTACCTCATCTTCGGCACCACGGGCTCCGGGAAGACGCGCTGCTTTGACTCCTTCATCTTCCAATGCGCCTTCCGCGACGAAGCGGTCTTCATTCTCGACCCAAAGGGCGACAAGGACCTCCGCAACAAGGCCATGTACGCCGCCAAGCTCTTCAACCGCCCGTTTGCGTACTTCCACCCGGCGGATCCCGTCAACTCCATTCGCATCAACTTGCTCGGCAACTGGACGCGCCCCACAGAACCCGCCTCCCGCATCGCCGGGCTTCTCGCGGCGGACTCTGAGTCCGATCCCTTCACGGGGTTTGCGTGGCAGGCCATCAACACGATCTGCCAAGGCTTGGTCTACGCCTATCGCAGTCCGACGTTGAAGAACCTGCGCCACTTCCTTGAAGCCGGCATCGAAGGCTTGGTGATCGAGGCCATGGAAGGGTATTTGAAACTGAAGCTCGGGGACGTCGAGGGACAGGCCGTCATCAAGCGTCTCTACGCCGGCCTGAAGTCTCAGGCCACCGTCCTCAAGGTGAAGGCCCTCATCCAGTTCTACCGAGACCGCTGCATCGCCGCCGATCAGTTCGAGAGCGCCCAGAAGTTCGCGGACAACACCATCGACGGCCTGATCGTTCTCTACGAGCACGACGCAGAGCACTTCTCGAAGATGATCACGTCCTTGCTCCCCATCATGTCCATGCTGACGAGCAACCACTTGGGCGAGATGCTGTCCCCGTCGGATGATCTCGTCACCCAACAGCAGCACACGTGGCGCGACACCAAGGACCTCATCGCGAAGAAGACGATTGTGTACGTGGGCCTTGACGTGCTCTCTGACAAGAAGGTGGGCTCGGCCATTGGCTCTTTGTTCCTTGCAGACCTCGCCGCCGTTGCGGGCGCGCGCTATGACTTTGAGACGCCCGACACGCCCGAGAGTCAGGCCAACGACAACACCGCTCCGGCAGAACCCTCCGTCACTGACTTTGAGGCTGAAGAGGAGGAAGAGGACTACGAGCCCACAGGAAAGATGGACGCCCTGCGCTACCGCACGAAGCAGTTCTTGAAGACGCTGGTCGTCGATCCCTCCAAGAAAAAGGAAGAGCTGCAGCCCGTCAATGTGTTTGTGGACGAGGCCGCCGAAGTCGTCAACTCCCCCTTCATTCAGATCCTGAACAAGGGCCGTGGCGCCAAGATGCGCCTCTTCGTGGCGACGCAGACCTACGCCGACTTCGTGGCCCGCATGGGGAATAAATCGAACGCCGATCAGATGATGGCAAACTTGAACAACATCATCTGTCTGCGCTGCCCCGATCCCGACACCCAAGACTTCATCTCCCGGCGCATGTACACCACGAGTGTCAAGAAGCTCACCCGAAGCCAGAGCTCGTCCATTGCGGGCGAAGGGCCGATGAATCGCGGGGGCTCGATTTCAGAGCGTCTGGACGAGTCCACTGACATTCCGGTATTTGCGCCCTCTTTGATCGGCATGCTCCCCAACCTTGAGTACGTCGCCATTCTCTCGGGCGGCAACATCATCAAGGGGCGGTACTACATCATCTTGAGAGACAAGTCGGAGTACCGAAAGGGCTAGCGCCCCACTTCGTCAAGCGCATGAAAAAGGCCGCAGCGCGGAAGTTTTTTCCCTCCTCGTCTGCGGCCTTTCGTTGTCTGTTGGCTTCTCAATGGAGAAGGCCGAACTTCTCGGCGATGCGGCGAACCTTGTCTACGTCCAGCTTCAGCATGGATGCCACCTTGGCTGGGTTGGATACGGTCTCCAACAAGTTACGCACCATTCTTTCTTCGCCTATAACGATGCCCTTTTCCAGCAAGCCTTCACGCTCCGACTCGCGGTCCATGCGGCATAGCTCACGGTCCTGATATCGTTTGAATTCCTCGGGGCTGTCTGCGTAGCAGCAAGCGGTAGTAGCTGTCATTACAAAATTCGAATATTGTAGCGATTAGCGATGTCTCGCACCTGACTTTCCGATCGATTGAAAAGGCGGGCTATGTCCGCAATGGACAGCGAGTTAATTACCTTGGCAATGGAGCTTTCGACGCCTCGTTCTTCGCCTTCGGCCAAACCTTCAGCCAAACCTTCTTCCCAAGCTTCTTTACGGTTACCTTCAATCACCGAGATCTCGTCCATCCGACGAAACTCCTCATTAATGTAGGCCCGACGTTCCTCGGGGTTATCAAAGTAATGGCGAGCGGCAGAAATGGCTGTCATGATGGCTTCGTCCTCGTGAACAATCGCTTCCTTGTCTTCCGTTGAAAGCTGGTCAGAAAAATAGCACATCCAGCGCTCCATCTTGGTCATCTTTGAACGATCTTGAATCGTGTAGTTCAAGATGTTGAGCATGTAGACCGGCACCAGCTTTTTGTACCCTTGCCCGCTGTCGAGCTTGTCCAGATATATCTGCGCCCAATAGGCGAGCGAGCGGCGCTCCATGTTCTTCTGATCGATAAGCTGGACCTCGATCTCGACCTTGGCGCCAGTGTCGAGCTCGCAGGCGAGGTCATAACGCGACGATTTGCCTTTGTACCGCTTGGGTGACTTTTCCGTAGGCAAGAAGGTAATGTTCTTAATCGGATGTTCGAGCTCTTTTTCGAGGAAGGTGTTCAGAAAGTCGATGAGAATCGCTTTGCGTTCATCTTTGCCGAAAACAAACTTAAACAACCCATCGTTGAGTGCATTGAACGTCTTCGCTCTGCCAAATGGCTTGGGGAGTATTGCTTTTTGATCAGGCATGCTAATTCCTATTAACTTGATGGTTATATTTTACCATAATCAGTGATCTCACCAAACTTCTTCGTATCAAATTATGACCGTCAGTGGAGTGCCGCTTCCCAGACACCAAAGCACCGCCCTCCTTTGTTGGCATCGAGCCAGAGGCACTTTCTTGGACCGGGGCCAAGAGGAAAGTCGTCCCTCTCTTCCTTGGCTTCGGTCCCTGTCGCCAACGGAGTGTTGCTGTTATCCCGTTTTCTGTTGCCGTTATCCCGCTCACAGCTCCGGCTTCTCCTCTTCTCAGCACCACCCTCAAAAAGTGTGATCCTGCCATGCCTTTCATCTGTTTCAAAAGGCGTCCTGTCACACACTCCTAAAAATTAGGATTTTTGTGAACCTGTTCACATTTTTGGCTTAACTCTTTGATTCCAAAAGCGAATCAGGAAATGAAACTTTTGCCTTCGCCCTCGCATCGCGTTTTTCGCGAATTTCGCTTGGATGACGGTTTTCTCACCCCTTGGCACTCGCTTCAAGCGTTTTCCGCGTAGAACGGCCC
>CAVACW010000121.1:4700-8879 GCA_963587345.1 uncultured Oscillospiraceae bacterium
GGTTGCTACCTTCCCGGCATTCATTTTCCCTAGAGCAGTGCTCAACATGGATGCCATCGAACCCAAAATCACCGCCAACAAGCTGAAAAAGCTCACCAAGGCTCGCATTGAAGCGGAATGCGAGCGCCGCCACAAGAAGCCGGAAGTCGTCATCTTTGAGCTCCTGTTTGAGCAGCCCGCCGTCATGTGGGCCGCCTACGACTGGGACGACGTGCGGCTTATCTCGCAGAAGGCCATGGCGCTCATGCTGCCGGCGCACACGTACCTTGAAACCTACAAGGCCATGCTTCGGATTCTCATGCTCTACGAATCCGTGCTCTCGAACTACCTGACGCCCGTGGATCCCCTGAAGCGTCTGGCGGTCTTCATCAACGAGACGGCCTCCGCCATTCTTGATGACGCCCGCGTGAAGGAAGCGCTTCTTGACGCCAACGAATGGCCTCGGCAGGACGACGCCTACGTGCGCGGCAAGGTGATCGCGCTCATCACGACGCCCTCGTGCCGAAAGATGCTTCTCAACTCCGCCGAGCGGTACTTCTTTGCGGAACTGAACTGCTGCGGGGAATTGCCCGCACAGGTTGCCGCCAAGGCCGCGTAGTTCGGGGGGAGTCATGGCCGACAAGTCGAAGTCCAATCTCGCCACCTACGTCTTCATTCTCTGTCTCGTCATCCTCGGGGGGCTCGTCTTCCTCATGGTGAGGAGCTTCATTGACATTGACGCCGTAAGCGACGCCGCCCTTCGTGAAGCCGAAATGATCGAGGCCGCCTTTGGCACGGATACCCTGGTTGGCATCCGGCTGGCCGCCGACGAGATGTCGATCCACTTCATGGAAGAAAACGACGTGGACGCCCTCATTCGTCAGCTGGGGCACTGGCTCTCTGCTTTTGACCGCGACGTGGGCGACTGGACCGAAGCGCAGATTGATGCTCTGAGAGAGCTCGTGGGCTGGGTGATGATGCGCATCGCCCTCTTTGAGAAATGGCTTCCGATCTGGGGCGCCGTGCTGACGCTTACGACGATCAACGGCTTTCTCTCGTGGCAAGTCAAGCGCACGAGCTTTGACATGCCCTCCCCCTTGGTCTACACGGCCTCCATCGGCACGTTCCTCATGGTGTGGGGGCTCATCCTCCTGTCGTTCGTGATGCCGTGGGCCTTGCAGCCCTACTGGGTGCCCGTGTTGCTCTTCGTCTCGACGATCTGCGTGAACCGCGCCATTGCCAATCTCCCGAAACGCATGTAATCCAGCCGTTCGGCGGATGGCGCCGGCGGTTGCAAGAAAGGAATCTTCATGAGTCTCTTTTCCTCAACCAAAACCAAGGCGGAGTACGAAAGCGAACTGGAAGACGAACGCCGTGCAAAGCTCCCCGTGAAAGAGCAGTGTCTGCTGCTCTGGGGCGACATCAAGAAGGCGCTGGCGGGTGCCAAGAAGGATTCGGCGGCGGGTTTTGCCGCCGGGCGCCGGGCCGCGACGGACAGCGCCGCCTCCCCCTTGTCCGCCAAATCCTTTGTGTGGACAAAGCGCTTGCTCTTTATCGGCGTAGCGGTGGTGGTATGCCTGTGGTCTCTCACGCGCCTTGAGCCCGCGATTGACGAAGAGGAAGTCCACGAGGACCGGCGCATGTCGCTCTTGTGCCAAATCCCCGGCACGACGTGCACGGAGAACGAGGCGCCCAACCCCAAGGCCGTCGTAGCGCCGGCGCAACGCGACGCCATCATTTTCCCCACCGGGGAATAGTCGAGGCTCCGCATGACCCGCTTGACGCTCTCCACCGCTTTCGTTGCCACGGCTTCGGCGCTCCTTTTCTTGGGGGCGCCGGGGCCTGTTTCGGCCCAGCTGCACTTTTCCGATGACAAGCCCGCTCCCGTCGTGGATCAGGCGCGAGAAGACGCCCTGCGCACGGCCCGGATCAAGGACAAGCACCGCGAAGAGCGCGCCTCGCGTCGTGCGGCAGAACGAGCGGGCAAAGCCGTGCCCAACCTGCCGCCCGTGGGGCGCGGCGGGGATGTGCCGGCTTCCATGCGAGAAAGGATTGAGCAGAACCGCCAGAAGAAGTTTGACGAGCGCCGGCGCTATCGCGAAGAACAGCGAGCGGAACGCGCTGAGCGTCAGGCCGAGTCCCGGCGTTTAAAAGACGAAGCCAAGCGAAAGAAGGAAGAAAAGGCGAAGCAGCTCGAAGCCCAGCGCCGCGAGCTCGCCTTTGCCGAGTGGCAGAAGAAGCTCAAGGTGGACCATGTACCGAAGAAGCCCGCGCCCGCCTTTTTAAAGCGCTTTGAGCCCTATGTGCTGTCGCTCGGGTCCGTCTCCCTCTTGCGCGACACTGTGACCACGGTTCAGCAAAAGCACAAGGGGTGCACCCTCATTCCGAACGAATCGAGCGAAGACTTGGGGCGCTTGGTGTGCACGGACACCCGCGACTTTGGCTCCGACGGCGAAGCGGTGATCTTCGGGTACTTGCGGCAAAACGACGTGATCGTCACCGCCGACTTCTTTTTCCGCCAGCAGCAAAAGCTTGAAAACCGCACGAAGGCCCTGCTCACGCAGCCGCCCTTTAAGCAGCACTTCAAGGCCCCGATTGATGACGTGCGCTACGAGTCGCCGATGTACACCGTCACTCAGGTGGAGAACCCCGTGGAGAGCATCGGCAAGGGCTCGTGGCTGCGCATTCAGACGCGGTACTTGTCAGAGCTGGGGCCCTTGGACCGCATCTACGCCTCTGACGCCGCCACCTTGGACTTCGGAGAGCTCGTCGTCGGCAAAACGAGCCGCGACGACATCGAGAACTACACCCTCACCTGCCGCAAGGTGAGCGCGGACCAAATCACGCACTTCTCCGAGTTCTACGGACAGTGCTTCGGGTTTACGGAAGACGCCTTCTATCAGCTGGAGTGGGAGCCGGAGACAAACCTCTTGTCTCAGCTCACCATCACGCCCGTGCGCGTTGCCATCGCGAACCTCTTGGACGAAACCTTGCGCGCGAAGTACGGGCGAGAAACCTTCTGCTCGTCCCTTGACACCGACGCCCGCGTCTACAACCGCTCCAGCCGCAAGACCTTCAAGGCGGCGACGATGTACGTGGAGGAAAAGTTCAGGAAGGAGCCCGCCAACGTCTTTCTAGGCGCTTGCGACGAGCCGTACGTCTTCACCACATCCATGCGCTACGTCTTCCGCACCGTGGTGCTCGGGGAAGATCGCATCGCCGCTGACTACAAGGACCGCCTGCACGAAAACGAAATTCAATCGTCCATCGTGCACTGGCGACAGGATCAGTTGGAAAAGTTCAAGGACATCCTGACGCCTCCGAAGGACGGCGCCGAGCCCGTGAAGCCCTCCCTTCCCGACAACATCAAGACCTACAAGCCCCAATTCGTGCCCTCGGCGCCCGCAACACCCGCGAAGGCCGCGCCCGCTCCTTCCGTGGCTCCGGTTGCGCCGCAGGCGAAAGCCCCGGAAAAGCCCACGCCGCCCGCTCGGGTTGTGCAGCCAAAAGTGGTGCAGCCCAAGGTCGTCGCGCCCCCGCGCGTTGTCTCGGCGCCCAAGATGGCACCAACCGCCCCAGTTAAAGCCGCCCCGGCGCCCGAGCCCATCAAGGCCGTGCGTCCGCAGGGGCCCGTGGTACCGCCCACGGTACACCGCCTGACGCCACCCAAAGTCATTGAACACCATCTAGGAGAATCCAAGTGAACGACACGATCCCTCTCAACAACGCCAACGTCCCTCCTGCCATCGAATCTTGGGAGAAGGTGCTCCATCTGCAACAACAAGTCAACGCCGCCGCACAAACCGTCGCTCGATTCAAGAAGCGGTTCGGCATCAGCCTCTCGGTGGCCTTGTTCTGCTTCCTTTTTTCTTGGATCCTTGCCTTCGTGAGCGCCACGCTCTTTATGACCGGCAACCGGGCGGCGTGGCTCTTCGCGGCGTTCTGCATTGCCTTTGTGCTCTGCCTTGTTGTCGGACTCTATGCCATGTCCTGCCTGCAGGACGATTGCGACCGGCTCGAAGCCGATCTGCGCGCCAGCGCAAGCGACGAGGCGTTTGAGGCGGCTATCCAGAAGTACCTCGACGCGGCATACGATGAGGAACGCTATTCGGACGCTGTCGCGCTGTACGACCTTGCCGACGGCCACAAAAGCGCGAGGGAGCCCCTGACTTTTAGTCATGGGGAGGAATCGCGCCCCGT
>CAVACW010000122.1:0-8868 GCA_963587345.1 uncultured Oscillospiraceae bacterium
TGTCGCTTCTCTCCGGCACGGCCTTCCAGATGGGCGCTGTGGTGGCGGATCTTGATCTTGAGGTCACGACGAATGAGAACGCGTCGTTTAGCAATGGGCGTTCTACGAAAGAAAACGGCCGCAAGCATGGCGTTCCTGTTCCCAGTATGTACATCGTCCATCAGATCAAGGACGACATGTGGTTTGGCTTTGGGGTTACGGTTCCTTACGGCATGGCTACTCAGTACGACAACAACTGGGCGGCTGCTGACAAGGGCATGAACGCGGAAGTGAAGACGTTTGACTTCAATCCCAATATCGCAGTGAAGCTCACGGATACATTGTCCTTTGGCGCCGGTGTTTCTCTTCAGTATGTGACGGCTCAGTTTGAACAGAAAACTAAGCTCAACAGTGCGACGGCCATGCGCGTTCGTCTGAACGCCGACGGCTGGGCTTGGGGTGGCAATTTGGGCTTCATGTGGCAGCCGACGGAAACGGTGCGTGTTGGTTTGGCTTATCGCTCTCAGGTGAATCATAAGGCTGATGGTTACTTGAAGTCGGATATTGAAACAACGAATGGGCAGGTAATCAAGGCTTACCAGTCTGGGGACGGTCATGCTGAAATGTCTGGTCCACACACGATTACATTGACGGGAACTTGGAAGGCGACGCAGGATCTGCGGTTGTCTGGCTTGGTTCGTTGGGCGAATTGGTCTAGCTTCAAGAATTTGCCGATCAGTGGTTATTCTTTGGCTCAGGCGACAGCCTATGCAAAATATCAGTCGGACGCTCAGGCAGTTGTGGATGGAGTTAAAGCGGCTGGTTATGACAAGACTGCGCCCGACTACAAGTGGAAGGACTCCTGGCTTTTCACGATCGGCGCTGACTATGATGTCAATGACGCAGTGACAGTACGCGGTGGCGTGGGTTACGAAATTTCGCCGGTAGATGACAACAAGTATCGGTCGGCCACGATTCCAGATGCCGACCGCCTGTGGCTTTCTTTGGGTGCCACGTGGCGCGTCAGCAAGCAGCTGCAGGGTGACTTCGGTCTGGCTTATCTGAAGGGTATCGGCAATAAGGGGCTGTATAACGAAACGACTGGTACAAAGGTCGGTGAATTCGATAAGCTTGACGCCATCCTCTGGGGCGCTCAGTTCGTCTACAAGTTCGACTGACCGACTTCTCGATTGATCTGAAGAAAACGCTGTTTTGGGGAGACCTGAGACAGCGTTTTTCGTTGATGGCTCGCCGTGAGAGTGGACGCGAGGCGGGCGGCATCCGATAATTAATCATTCTCCCGCCGGAGGCGAAGGCTCGGGGGAGTATGGAAAATCGGAAGCCATGAATCTATTTCTGCATCATCTGGAGCTTTGTGCGCCGCTCTTTCTTCTTGTCTTTCTGGGGTGGGGAACGGTCAAGGTGGGCCTCTTTGACAAGGCGGTGTCGTCCGGGCTCTCGAAGTTTGTCTTCAAGCTTCTGATGCCGGTGATGCTTTTTCAGATGATGAGCCACCTCTCCGAAATGCCGCCCGTGGACTGGCGCGTGCTGATTGCGTTTTTTGGCTCCTGCGTGATTGTCTTCACGCTGGGACGGGCAATCGGAAAGCGCGTCTTTCATCAGGATTCAACAGGGCAGGTCATCACCGGCATGGGCGGCATCTTTGGAAACAACGTGCAGCTGGGCGTTCCCATCGTGCAGGTGAGCTTGGGCAACGGCGCCATTCCGACGATTTCGCTTCTCATCATCTTCAACGTGCTCCTTTTGTGGACGACTGCCACGGCCTGCGTGGAGTTCGGGCGAACGGGCGGCCACGTTGACACGAAGAAATTTGGCAAGGCGCTTTTGAACATCTTCAAGAACCCCATTGTGCTGGGCATTGTGCTGGGTTCGAGCTTTGGCCTTACGGGCTGGCATCTCCCAGACGTCATTGACCATACGCTGGGATGGGTTTCGAGCGCCACGACGCCGTCGGCGCTGATGGCGGTGGGGATGGGACTCGCGCAGCATTCCTTCAAGGCGGCGCTTCCGAAGGGCTGCGTCATCTCCGCCCTGAAGCTCGTGGTGCAGCCTGTGATCGTCTACGCGCTTTGCCGGCTGATCGGTCTGGGCGAATTGCAGACCAATGCGACGACGCTCTTGTCGAGCTTGCCGGTGGCGATCAATCTTTACATCATGGCCAACGAATTTGAGAGCGAAGAGGCGGCGGCAAGCAATGCCATCTTCGTCTCCACGCTGATTTCGGCGGTCACCGTGCCGCTCACGCTCGCACTCTTGGGCGCCGGCATTTAGTTTTTTCTGAGGACGTTATGGCGCTTGGTGCAACAATCTACAAGGCAACGCTGGAAATTTCGGATCTGGATCGCAGCTGGTACGGCACGCGCAATTTGACGATCGCCTGTCATCCGTCGGAGACGGAAAGCCGCATGATGGTGCGGCTGCTGGCGTTTGCGCTTTATGCCAGCGACCGGCTGGAGTTTGGTCGCGGCATCTCCGCAGACGACGAGGCGGACATTTGGGAAATGAATGACGCGGGTGACATCGGCCGCTGGATCGACGTAGGGACGCCCGACAACAAGAGTCTTCGGAAGGCGGCGGGAAAAAGCGACGACGTGGTGGTCCTCGCCTACGACGACGCTAAGGTGGATCCTTGGTGGGCTTCGAACAAGGGGGACTTTGGAAAGATCTCAAAGCTCACGGTGCTTCGGATTTCTGACGAGGAAATGGCCGCCCTGGCTGGCATGTGCAGTCGCACGATGCACCTCGCGGCGACGATTCAGGACGGCGTGGTGTGGATTGCTGACGACAAGCAGAATCTGGAGCTTCACGTCGGAACGCTGATGCGTCGTGGCGAGCCGGTGTTCTGATCCAATGAAGGGGGGAGAAGCCGCCGCGCCAGAGGCGCCGTATGACGGGCGGCTTCGAATGTCAGACGGACGCCTTGTCAGCTTCTTCGCGGTTGTCAGCGGTGACGGCGATGAGCACCGAAAGCGCGAGGGCGAAGCCGAGCCCCGTCATCCAGTAGAAGTAAATCATGGTGCAGTTCCTGTTGAAGACGGGGAAGGCCGGGTGGTCCTCCCCGATTTTTTCGGTCAGTAAAGCTGGTGATCGTTGCGCTTGATGAAGTCCGCCGTGATCTTTCCTGCCATCGTGCGATAGGCCCAGGTGGTGTAGCCCAGAACGATCGGCAGAAAGATGATGGTCACAAAAAGCATGATTTCCAGCGTGAGCTGCGAACTGGTGCAGTCCCAGATCGTGAGGCTTGAGCGGGCGTTTGTGGAGCTTGGCAGGATAAAGGGAAACATCGCGATGAGGGGCGTCAGAATGATGGCGAACATCGCGACCGAAGACGCCACGATGGCCGCAAAGGCCTTCATGAGACGAATGAAGAGCATGGAGCTCAACAGTCCCGCGACCGCGAGCACAGGCACGATCCAGAGAACGGGGTGCGCCTTGAAGTTGGTGAACCAGGCGCCCGCGTAGATGTCCACGGTTTTGGCGAGCGGGTTCGCCGCCCCCGCAGGATCAAGCCCTGCGCTCACGACGAGGCCGTCGATGCCGAAGTAGGTCCAGAGGCCCCCCGCGAGAAAAGATACGATGGTTGCAAGCGCCGCGAGCGTTGAGACGGATGAGGCGCGCCGCTGCAGGTCGGAGTCTGTGCGAAGAACCAGGTAGTTCGCGCCATGGCACGCCATCATCAGGACGGCCGTCACGCCGCAGAGCAGTCCGAAGGGATTGAGGAGCCCGAAGAAGCTTCCGGTGTAAATGGGGCGCAGTGATTCGTCGAGATGAAAGGGAACGCCCTGCATGAGGTTTCCGAAGGCGACGCCGCAGATGACGGGAGGCACGGTGGAGCCGATGAAAAGCGCCCAGTCCCAGGATGCGCGCCACTTTTTGGCGGGTACTTTGCTGCGGTAGTCAAAGGCGAGCGGCCGCAGGATGAGGGCGAGCAAAAGAAGAAGCATCGCCCAGTAGAAGCCCGAAAACGCTGTGGCGTAGACCAGCGGCCACGCAGCGAACATGGCGCCGCCCCCGGTGATGAACCAGACCTGATTGCCGTCCCAATGCGGCGCCACGGAATTGATCATGCAACGCCGTTCGGTGTCGGTTTTCCCGAGAAAGGGCAGGAGCGTCCCCACGCCCATGTCCTGCCCGTCCATTACGGCAAAGCCCGTGAGGAGAACGCCGATGAAAAGCCACCAGATGACTTTCAGAACGTCATAGTCGATCATGATTTTTCTCCTTACGCGCGGCGTTCAAAGAAGTAGCGGCCGGTGTCAAGCGTGCTCGGGCCTGTTTTCGCGGTGCGAATCATGAGCCACATCTCCACCACAAAGAGCACGGCGTAGAGGATCACAAAGCCCGTGAGCGATGCGAATACTTCGCCCGAGGAAAGAGACGAGACGGACAGATTCACCGGGAGCACTTCGTAAATGGTCCAGGGCTGGCGGCCGTATTCAGCAACAAACCACCCGGCTTCAGAGGCCACCCAGGGGAGGGGGAGCGACAGGGCCGCAAGCCAGAGAAGCCACTTCTTGTCAGCGAGCGTCCCCTTGAGGCTTGCGGCAGCGCAGGCAAAGAAGACGAGAAGGCAGAGCAGTCCGCATCCCGCCATGGCGCGGAAAGACCAGTACATGGGCTTCACGGAAGGCACCGAGGCCAGCGCTGCGGTGGAGATCTGCTCGGGCGTCGCCGCCTCCACGTCGGGGGCGTAGGACTTCAAGAGCAGGCCGTAGCCCAAGTCGTCAGCCACTTCTTCAAACTGCTTTCGAAGGTTCTGGTTTTCCGGCGTCTTCCGGAGTTCTTCCAAAAGCGTCACGGCGCGGCGGCCGTTGATGATGCGCCCCTCCGCTTTTTCAATGAGCGGGTTGATGCCTTCGATTTCGGTCGTGAGACTGCGGGTGCCCATGAGGCCGAAGAGCCAGGGTAGCGAGACTTCCTTGCGGTTCACGCGCTGTTTTTCGTCAGGCAGGGCGAAAAGCGAAAGCGGCGCGGGGGCTTCGTGCGTCTCCCAGACGGCTTCCATGGCGGCGATCTTTGTGGGCTGGTCCTTTGTGACGAGGTAGGCTGATTCGTCGCCCATGTGCAGCGTGAAGAGCGTGGCAATGAGGCCAAAGACGGCGGCGAGGCGGAGGGACTTCTTCGCAAAGTCCGTGTCGCGACCTTTGATGAGATACCAGGCGGAGATGGCAAGCACGAACATGGCGCCCGTCATGTAGCCGCCGTTCACGGTGTGCATGAACTTCGCCTGCGCCCAGGGACTGGTCACCACATCCCAGAAGTCCGCCATTTCCATGCGCATCGTGATGAAGTTGAACTCGCTGCCGACGGGGTGTTGCATCCAGGCGTTGGCGATGAGAATCCACAGGGCGGAGAGGTTGGTCCCTAAGGCCATGAAGAACGTGACCGCGAGATGCGCGCCCTTGGTGAGGCGGTTCCAGCCGAAGAAGAAAAGCCCCGCCATGGTGGACTCTAGAAAGAAGGCCATCAGGCCTTCAATCGCAAGCGGTGCGCCGAAGATGTCCCCTACGAAGTGGGAGTAGTAGGCCCAGTTCGTGCCGAACTGAAATTCCATCGTGATGCCGGTGGCGACGCCCAGCGCAAAGTTGATGCCGAAGAGCTTGCCCCAGAAGCGCGTCATGTCCTTGTAGACCGAGCGCCCCGTCACGACGTAGCAGGCCTCCATCACGACGAGCATGAAGGAAAGCCCCAGCGTGAGCGGGACGAAGAGAAAGTGGTACATCGACGTGACGGCGAACTGCAGCCGCGACAGATCGACGAGTTCGGAAGAAATCATCGAGATTCTCCAGAAGGGAACGGGGGGGTGACAGGGGCGGCGGGGGAAAGGAGTGCTTGCGCCACCGATTCAGGCGTCACTTCCGGACGCGTCCCCGGGCCGAAGCAGAAGAGCCAGAGCGCCAGAATTGCGCAGAGCTTGCAGGCGAGCACGAGGGCGACTTCGGCCGCAAGCGACAGCTTTTCTCTTCTTTTCGGTTTAGGCATTCCATGGTTCCCGGGCCGTGCGGCCCCGTCTGTTGAAGGGGCATCTTAAAGGAGAAAGGTGGACCGGGGCGCCGGCGGGTTGGGGTGCCCCGCTTGACGGCTATGCCGTCGGCAGTCAGGGCGTATGGCGTAGCGGGCTGCTGTTTTGCGGCGGGAAATTGTGTTTTAGGGCGTGCTTGTAGGAGAATTGCGGGCTCGTTCGGGCCGAAAAGGTCCGGCAGTCGAAGATTTTTCCCGTCGCGAGATTCCCCATGGCTCCCCGTCACAACAAGAAAGAAGCTGAACTCCTTGCCTATCGCTTGCTCGAAGGCGAAACCCGTCATCGTCTGGCACGGGAGGGGGCGCTGATTCATTGGTCGGATCTGCCGGCAAAATCAGAAAAGGCCTTGGGGACCATCGTGCTCTTGCACGGCGTGGCGAGCAACGGCAGCCGCTGGGAGGAGTTTCTTGATACGACGGAATTGACGCAGCGCTGGAATTTCATCCGCATGGATTTGCGCGGTCACGCGGCGAGCGTCTGCCGTGGCAAGGCGAAGCTTGAAAATTGGGCGGGCGACGTGAAGGCCGTGATGGCGGAGGCGGGGGTGGAGAAGGCGGTGATCGTCGGTCACAGCCTAGGGGCCATGATTGCGCTTTACTTTGTGGCGCATTACTCGGAGTCAGTGGAGGGCGCCGTATTCCTGGACCCCCTGATTTCTGAAGCGCTGACGCCGAAAGCTCGCTCCATGCGGCGCAAGGTGCCGATGCTCGTGGTGGCGGAAGCGGTGACGCGCGCCATGAATTCCCTGGGTTTCAATCGGGAGATCGTGCCGCAGGACCTGCGGGCGATGGATGCGAAGGCGCGGGAGATGATCGCCAAGGGAGGGGATGAACTGAAGGCTTTCATTGCGCAGTACTCCTCGACGAAGGCGGATCTGCAGTACATCCACCTCGCCCCCTACCTTCGCGATCTGGTGGAAGTGGGGCGCCGCACGCCGGCGCCAGCAATGATCAAGTGCCCGGCGCTTGTCATCGCTGCTTCAAGCGGCACCTTCACGGACGCCGAAGCGCTGGCCGCGTGGACCCGGCGCCTGGCGGACGGCGAAATCGCAAGCGTTCAGTGCGCCCACTGGCCGATGACGGAGTGCCCGCAAGAGGTGGGCGGCGTCATCAGCGAGTGGATCGGCCGACACTTTGGCGCCTGAGGCGCTACGGCGCAGGCATGGCCTTCCAGCCGGTGGGGCAGGCGCGAACGTTAGGCCACCAGCCCTGCTCGGCTTCGCACCAGTAGACAGTCTTTGCTGCCGTCGTGGTGGTGACGGTCGTAGTGGTCGTCGTGGTTGAGGCGGGGGCGGTGTAGACCGTCTGCGGCGCAACGTATGTCGGTTGCTGTACAACGGTGTAGGAGGGAGTCTTTGCCGCCTGCGTCACGCCGTAGATGATGGCGCCGGCCGCGAGAGGCGCGAGCACCATGGCAGCGTAGTCGCCGCTGTGCCAGGAGCGATGGCTCGGGCCGCCGTGGTGCACTGGGGCTGGAGCCGGAGCGGCGTGGTGAGGGCCGGGGCCCGGGCCGCCGTGGGGGCCTGCCCAGGCGGCGCTCGAAAGGCCGAGCGCGCAAGCAGCGAAGAGTCCCGTCGCCGCAGCGGTGAAATTTTGGGTGAGCATCTGAGCCTCCCGATGAGTCCGTGTTGGTTGATGAGAGTACTTTAATCTCCAGCCGATGGAATTGCGTCAGGTTTTGCGTTTGGAAACGGGCCTTAACACATTCCGCTTCATTGCAAAGAAGTGCAAAGCGGCGGAAAAAGGCAGAGGAGGCGGATTTGCGGCACAATGGAGCCGACAGAAAAACAAACGGAAAAGAGGTCACGAATTGAATATCAATGAAAAACGCCGGCAGTACGCGCGAGAAATCATGCTCGTGCGGGAGACCATGTTCTTTGCGACAGCGGCCGCCTTCGCCGCTGGCGCAGCTGACATGGCGGCAAGAGCCGTCGCGGGCGGTCTCGGCAACTTTGGCATCCTTCTCATCCTCGTTCGCGTCTACTTCATGGTGCCGGTCATCATCGCGTCCGTGCGGGCGCAGGACGGGCAGTGGGCCGAAAACGAGGAAGAGGAGATCATGCGGCGCACTCCCTGGATTCATTTGGTGGGACGAGCGGGCTGGGGGCTTCTTTTTGCGAGCGTTCTTTTGCAGCTTGTGCTGGGGGTCGCTTGACAAATGCGGCGCCATAAGTGACAATGCGCGCCTTCCCGGCAGAAATGGGTGTGCTTAGAGAGACGCTCTCGGGACGAAAAGGCGCTGACCTGTTGCTTTTTTGTTCGGAGTGAAGCGGCTTCTGATCAGGTTGTCTTGACAAAAGCGCCGGCAGCCCGCATAATCTGCCATTCGCTACGGAGGGGTGCCCGAGTGGCTAAAGGGGGCAGACTGTAAATCTGTTGGCTTACGCCTACGATGGTTCGAATCCATCCCCCTCCACCAGCGATCCATTGCACGAATTGCAGTGAGGTAGGAAATCCGAATTGCAGTTGTAATGCACAGGCGGGTGTAGCTCAATGGTAGAGCAGAAGCCTTCCAAGCTTATGACGAGGGTTCGATTCCCTTCACCCGCTCCAGTTTTCAAGTGTGCCCGTGTGGCTCAGTGGTAGAGCACTCCCTTGGTAAGGGAGAGGTCATGCGTTCGATCCGCATCACGGGCACCAGTAATTTTTCTGTTTGACATTTTTTGAATACGACCGGGATTCGGTTCCGGCTTTTGTTCAGGAGTTAAACCATGGCAAAAGAGAAGTTTGAGCGCACCAAGCCGCACGTCAACGTCGGCACCATCGGTCACGTTGACCACGGCAAGACGACGCTCACGGCTGCCATCTGCACCGTGCTCGCCGGCAAGTTCGGCGGCGAAGCCAAGG
>CAVACW010000123.1:0-8729 GCA_963587345.1 uncultured Oscillospiraceae bacterium
CGGCTGCCCTCGCTTGTTCAAAACAAATACTCTCAAGTTTTGTCTCCTCGGGCTTATGCCCGGTAAAAATCCTTCGCCCATGTTGGAAGGGGTTTCTTGCTCGCAACACCGCACCTACCTCTCAGTGCTTTTAATCACGGGCCGCAGAGCGTGGGACTAGGATTTACATCCCACGGTGCCTGTACATTCCCAACCAACGTAGTTCAGATTTCTCTTCACTGGGGCTAGTCAATCAAGGCTTGCTTTCACAAGCCTCTGCCTTTAAGCAGGGGTGGTTGACCGTTCGAACATGCATAAAACCTCATTCAAATCTTTGTTGACAGGAAGTCCGTTGTCTTCTAAAAACTTCTTTTTGTCCAGATAGTTTCTGTTTCGAAACAATACACCGAGGATGTTTATTGGATCGCCGTTTGTTAGGTCAGGATCGCCTTCGGGCAGGTAGACCTTGACCAGGCAGTACTTGCTTTTGACCGGGTCGTCCAGCAGCAGTTCAGTTGTGCCATTGTTCTTGAAGCGTTTCGTAATGGCGTACTGCATGTCAATGTCACCAGCCAGTTTTTTGGGGGGATCGACCATGAGCCAAATGGAATAGACCTTGGGAAGGTGCTGGTATTTCTTGAGATAGCCGCGGTCTTTCCCAATGGAGATGATGCGCGCGATGTAGTAGGTGCCGCGGTTCTCGAGGTTGTAGCCGGGATTCCGTTCGGCCTGAACTTCGACGTTTATCAGCATGGGGCAAGAGCCGAGGTCGACGGAAGTAAGTGTGTCCAGAACGATCTTCGAGGTGCCGTCGGAGATTTCGACGTTCTCGCCGCGAACTTGGTCAGATGGATTCGAAGGCTCGATGCGCTTCACGATTTCAGCGACGGTGAGGTCGCGGAATTCTGGGCAACAGCTTTTCAAGACAAGCGCCAGCGTCTGCTTGTTTTGCAACAGCCGCTTGTGTGGCAGGTCACCGCCATACTTTGGCGATGCAGATTCCGGTGATGGCTTTTTCAAGGAAACCTCCGATCTTGCAAATCTAAATGCGGGTAATCAAACTTGATAGATTTTATCTGGATGAAAATTAAGAGTCAAGTCGTTGAGTGATTGCTGATTTAATGTCAAGGGTTTGTGGATTGGCAGACTGGTAGAAGGTGGTATCAGCCTCTTGAGAGGGAGCAATGATGGCATCGAGATGCGGATAATTCCGATAAGAAGCCTTCTTTCCGTTGTTGAAGCCGATGTTCTGCGCGCAAAAAAATCGGCGGCCGGAGTGAACCGGTCGCCGAGTTCAGAACGCGTCAGCGTTCAGCGGATCAGGCCTTCGGGGCTTCAGCCTTGGCGGCAGTCGCAGCAGCCGGAGCTTCAGTCGGCTTGGCGGCAGGAGCCTTTGCGGGGGCCGTCTTCTTCACCGTCGGCTTTTTCGCGGACGCCGCCTTGACGGGAGCTTGGGCCGCAGTCTTGGCTGCCGGCTTCACAGCCTTCGCCTTGGCGGCGGGCTTCGTGACCGGCTTTTCAGTCGTCTTTGCGGCGGGTTTGGCAGCGGCCGCGGACTTCTTTGCCGCCGGCTTCTTGGCAGGGGCTACCTTGGCCGCCTTCTGCTGGCTGAGGGCGGCGGCGTAAGGCGTGAGCACCTGCTTCATGATCGCCACGCCTTCCGTGATGTCATCGGGCTTGATGTTGAGCGGAGGCGCCAGACGGATCGTCGTGCCGCCCGCGGTGAGGATGATGAGGCCGGACTTGAGGCAGGCGGTCTGGATTTCGCCGAGCTTCTCGCGAAGTTCGGGCACGAGCTCGCAGCCAAGCAGCAGGCCCATGCCGCGAACGTCAGAGAAGACGTGCAGCTCGTCGTTCAGCTCCTTCAGGGCGGCCTTGAAGAATTCACCGCGCGCCTTCACTTTTTCAAGGAACTTGGGCTTGGCAATCTTGGAGAGCACGGCTTCGCCCACGGCGCAGGCGAGGGCGTTGCCGCCAAAGGTGGAGCCGTGCGTGCCCGGCTTGAAGTGCTGAGCGACCTTTTCCGTCGTAAGGATGCAGCCGATGGGGACGCCGCCCGCGAGGCCCTTGGCGGTGGAGACGATGTCGGGGCGCACGCCGATCTGTTCATAGGCAAAGAACGTGCCGGAGCGGCCGCAGCCCGTCTGCACTTCGTCCAGGATGAGAAGGGCGTTGTACTTGTCGCAGAGCTCGCGCACGCGCTTGGCGAACGCCGGATCCACGGGAAGCACGCCGCCTTCGCCCTGCACGGGCTCGAAGATCACGGCGCAGGTCTTCTTCGAAATCTGCTTTTCAAAAGCGGCGATGTCGTTGAAGGGGAGATGCGTGATCGCGCCCGGACGCGGACCGAAGCCCGAGGAGTACTTGTCCTGTCCGCCCACGCTCACCGTGAAGAAGGTGCGGCCGTGGAAGCTGTGCGTGAAGGAGATGATCTCGTCCTTCTTTTCGCCGAAGTCGTCAAAGGCTGCGCGGCGCGCGAGCTTCAGGGCGGCTTCGTTCGATTCCGCGCCGGAATTCGTGAAGAAGACGCGGTCAAAGTCCGTGAGCGCGGTGAGGTGCTTGGCAAGCGTAAGCGTTGCGTCGTTCGTGAAGATGTTGCTCACGTGGCAGAGGCGGGCGCTCTGCTTCTTGAGGGCCTTGCGAACGGTCTTCGGAGCGTTGCCGAGGCAGTTCACGGCGATGCCGCCGCCAAAGTCCAGATAGGAGCGGCCTTCGGTGTCCCAGAGGCGGCACTTCTTGCCGTGGGAGAGCACGATCTCCGCCGGGTGGTAGCAGGGAATCATGACGTGGTCATAATCGGAGCGAGTAACAAGCATTTTTTATCCTTCTCGTAAGAAATCGGTGGCGGACGTCGCTGTCAGTCAGGACGCCAGATTGTATTCGTAGGCAACTTCGTCGCAGCGGTCGTGCTTGCGGCAGTTTTCGCAGTCCTTGAGAATCTTTTCCGGCAGATCCCCGATCGTGGTGAGCGTGAAGCCCACCTTCTCAAAGAACTTGGGATTGCGGGTGAGAACGAAGACCTTGTCGATGTCGAGCGTCCGGGCGCGCGCTAGGAGGTACTCCACGATGGCGCGGCCCTGCCCCTGGCGCTGCACTTCGGGCGAGACACCCAGAGAGCGGATTTCCGCAAGGCCCGAGTCGTAGACGTAGAGGCTGGCGCAGCCCACCATCTTGCCCTCGCGCTCGCACACGGCAAAGGAGTCGATGTTGCGGACGATGTCAGCGCGCGGGCGAGGCAGGTTTTCCCCCACGGTCGCCCAGTACTTGATGAGCTCTTCCAGAGCGTCCACGTCGGAGAGGCGGCCCTGGCGCACATAAAAGGGGCTGGCGCCGAAGCCGCGCTTGTCCAAGAGATGGTTCAGGGCGTGCGAGAGGTAGCGGAGCTCCTCGGGCGAAATGTTTCGAGTTCTCAGGAGGTTGAGCGCCTCTTCATAGAGGCCCGCAAACGGCGTGCCTCGAAACGTCTGGCGCGCGTTGTCAGGCAGGGTGACCCCGACGGGCGCCAGAGAGTGCACCTTCTCCTGCGGGATCATGTGGAGAGAATTGGCGAAATCCGCCGACGGATTGGCGACGATCGGAATGACCTTCGTCGCGGCGCTGGATTCAGACATGCTTCTTTTACAACTCCGAAGAATAGAGAGCGAGCTTTTTTATAAGTTTGGGGCAGACCGTTTAGGCCGGTTCGCGGGGCGCGAGCTGGCGGCGAGCCCGTGGGGGCATTTTATGAACATCGACCGGCGGCCTTAAGGTAATTCTCCTAGGTCGATTTGATGCAGGCCAAAGAAAAAATTTGTTGACAAAAGGGCGGTTGGGAAAAAGCCGGTCAAATCACGAACGTTGTGCCGGGCAGTTCGCCTGCGGTGATCCGCGCAGGAAGCGTCTCGTCAAAGACCGAGGCGACAGCGACGGGAGCGCCCGTGGCGTGTGCGGCGGCAAAGGCGGCGTTCACCTTGACGGTCATGCCGCCCGAGATGACGCCCGCCTCGATGAGATCCTGCGCCTGCGCTTCGGTGAGCGTGGGAAGCAAGGTCTTCGTGGCGTCGAGCACTCCCTTCACGTCTGAAAGGAAGATGAGGGGGGACTTCAAGAGCTGCGCGGCGGCAAGCGCGGCGTCGTCGGCATTGATGTTCCAAAGCCGCCCTTCGACGTCAAGGCCGACGGACGAGATGACCGGGGTAAGGCCGGCCGCGAGAAGCCCTGTGAGGCGCTCGGCGGCGTGAGCCGAGCCCGGGGCCGCCTTTGCTACGCGTCCGAGCCGCTCGTCCTGGGGTACGACGACGGAAAGGCCGAGGTCGGTGGCGGCAAGTCCCAAGGGCGAGAGCCCCGCCTTGACGGCGATTGAGCGAAGCAGGAGGGAGCAGGTGCCGGCGAGCGCTCCCGCGATGAGCGGCATGTCTTCGGCGGGGCTCACGCGCAATCCGTCGATGCGCCGTACTTCGCGGTGCAGGTCATTCATGAGGCGGTCCACCTCAACGCCGCCGCCGTGCACGAGCAGAAAAGGCGTGCCGGCCCTTTTCAGGGCCGCAAAAAGCGTCAGAAGCTCGTTTTCTGCGGCAAGCGCTTTGCCGGAAAGCTTGATGAGAAGAGGCTGCTGCATCGTTGTCGTTCGCAAAAAGTCAGAAAAGCGCGGTGGTCTCGGGGAAGCCGAACTTGAGGTTCATGACCTGCACGGCCTGAGCGGATGCGCCCTTCAGGAGGTTGTCGATTGCTGAGACCATGATCACGTCCTCGCCGTCCGTCGTGAAGCCGATGTCGCAGAAGGGGAGGTTCGTCACGTCGTCCAATTTCGGCAACGTGGAGCGCACGCGCACGAGGGGCTTGCTCGCATAGGCCGCAGCGTAGGCAGCGGCGATGGCGTCGCGGGCGCTGGGGCCGGCGGCCTTGGCGGAGAGCTTTGCGGTGATGGTGGCAAGGATGCCGCGCTTGAAGGGCCCCAAATGGGGCGTAAAGATCACGCGGCGGCCGAGGTGCTCCTCAATTTCGGGGCGGTGGCGGTGCGTGAAGACGCCGTACGCGGAAAGGCTCACTTCGCAGAACGCCGACGAGAGCTTGGCCTTGCGGCCTGCGCCGGAGACGCCGGAGACGGCATCAATCACGGGCTTGGCGGCGGGATCAAGGAGCCCTGCGTCGATCAGGGGCTTCAAGGCGAGCTGGCTAGCGGTGGGGTAGCAGCCCGGAAGCGACACCAAGTCCGTCGCCTGCAGGGCCTTCACGTCCACGAATTCGCCGAGCGAATAGATGGCCTTCTTGAGACACTCGGGCGCCGCGTGTTCAAAGCCGTAGTACTTCGGGTAGTCCGCGGGGTCGGAGAGACGGTAGGCGCCCGAGAGGTCGAAGACGACGCAGCCCGCAGCGTTGAAGACGGGGGCGACGGCGGCGCTTACGGCGTGGTCGGTTGCAAGAAAGACGATGTCAAGCATCTTGGCGGCCTGAGCGGGATCCTCGAGGGGCTCTAAGGCGAGCGTCGTGCGGCCGGTGAGGCGGGGATCGATTTCGGCGATGGGGCGGCCGGCGTCAGCGCTTTTCGCGGACACGTAAAGATGCTGCAGATCGACGTTGGGGTGCCTCAAAAGGAGCCCGGTGAGTTCGCTGCCTGCGTAGCCGCTCGCGCCCACGATGGCGGCGGCGAGTTTTGCCTGAGTCTGTGCCATGGCGTATCGTCCCGAGAGTGAAAAAACGGCCCCGCGCGAAGACGTCAAGACAAAGAACGGCCTGACAGCGCCAGAGGGCAAGTTTGTCTATCTTAAGGGAAAGTCGCCATGAAGTATTGCCTCGAGTGCCTAGAAAAGCTGGTGTCCTTTGACACCGTAAGCGGCACGCCGCCCGAAAGGGATCGGCCCAACACGTCGCTCATCGATTGGATGAAGGCGGAGCTGGCGCGCCTGGGCTGCCGCGTCGTCGTGCAGCGGGTGGCGGAGGGAAAGCTGAATCTCTACGCGCAGCTTGGAGGCGACCCGGACCATTTTGCGGGGCTTTTGCTCACCGGGCACTCTGACACCGTGGACTGCAACGCCGAGCGCTGGGAAAGCGCCCCGTGGACGCTGTCGGTGCGAGATGGCCGTGTCTACGGCTTGGGCTCTTGCGACATGAAGGGGTTCATCGCGTCGGCGATGGCCCTGATGCAGCGTCGCGAAGCCAGCGGCCGGATTCCGGCCAAGGGTCTCGCGCTGTTGGTGACCTGCGACGAGGAAACCTCCATGCAGGGCGCGCGGGCGGCGGCGCCGTGGCTGAAGGCAGCGGGCGTTGCGCCTTCGCTTGTGGTGGTCGGGGAGCCGACGGAATTGACGCCCATCTTCGGACACAAGGGCTTCATGGGCGAGCGCGCTGTCATCACGGGCAAAGCCGCGCATTCGTCCGATCCTCGCCAAGGCGTGAACGCCCTCAAGACGGCGTCTGTGTTGATCGAATCTCTCAACACGCTGGAGCGCGCCATGCAGATGAAGCCTGATCCGGACTTTGACCAGCCCGGACGCCCCGGCGTGCCCTATCCCACGCTGAACCTTGGAGCGATCCGCGGCGGGGACAGCGTGAACCGCGTGTGTGCGGAAGTGACGCTTGATTTTGACGTGCGGCCGATGCCCTTGTGGGACGCGGACGCCGTCAACCGGCAGTTGGCGGGCATTGCGCAAAGCGTGACGGCACAAGAGGGCGCTGCGGTGAGAATTGAGTCGCTCTACCCAGACATTCCGCCCTTTAGCAACAGCGACGCGGGGGTGAGAAAGGCGGTGGAAGCGATCGCCGGTCGCCCCGGGGAATTCGTGAGCTACTGCACGGAGGCGGGCTTCATGCAGGAATTGGGTCCAACCGTGGTGATGGGGCCGGGGTCGATCGCGCAGGCGCACGGCGTCGATGAATTCACGGAACTCGCGCAGCTGGAGCGGGCGGCGACGTTGCTCGATGCGCTCGCGGAGCATTTTGCCGCCTGACAGAAAACGGGGCGTCCGCGGGCGCCCCAAGCATTCTCAGAACCGGAAGAAGTCCTTCACGCTCTGCCACAGGTTGCCGTGGCGCTCTTCCTTCTTTTCCTTGACGAGCGGCCGGCCCTGCGCTCTCAGAAGGTTCTTTCGGGCGTCCTCAAAGTCAAACGTCCAGACGGGGGCGGCGGTCTTGCCGGCGATCGCGGCTGTGACGCGCACGGCGGGAATGCCGCCCGCAGGCGCAAAGGTCGTGGCGGCCTGTCCCGAGATGTCGCCGGTTGCTAGCGCCGCGGTGAAGTCGGCGTTTGTGCGCTGGAAGACGGAGCGGGAGACGAAGTTCTTCACGGCAAGCGTGCTGTCCGCGAGCGCGAGGTCGCCCGAGGCTTCATCAATTTCCGTCCAGGCGCCTGCCTGCGTGATGGTTTCTGCCTTGCCGCGGCCCGCAATGAAGTCGCGCACGGCGCGGGCGTTGATTCCCTTGTAGGCGCCGCGCAGAAGCCGCACGCTGCCCTGTGCCTGAACGGACGCGGGATCCAAGCCCAGACCCGTCGCCGTGAAGGCGCCGCTTGCAATGCCGGAAAGCACCGGGGTGCCGGAAAGGCTCGTGAAGAGTCGCTCAAGGTTCACGCCGTCAAGCCGGCCGTCCACGCGCCACGAGGCGTCGTTGGCCATCGAGGCTTCGCCCAGCAGCCGGCCGTCCGCAAGCGTCACGATGACGTTCTTGAGCGTCACCGCGCCATCTTTCACGGTCATGCGGCTGTGGACCTGAGACGCCGTGAAGGCGCCGGACTTCACTTGGCCGATGCGAAGCTCGCCCGCGAAGTCCGCGGCCTTCATCCAGCCCAGCGTCTTGAATCGCGGAATGGATTGGAAGTCCACGGCGCTGATCATGAGTTCGCCCGCGGCTTTCGGGGCCTTGAGGTCGGCGATCGTGCCGTTAAAGGAGAAGGGGGCGCCCGCGAAGGTGCCCGACAACCCCACCTGCGCCTTGTCGGCCGCAAAGTCCAGGTTCATGAAGCCCGAGGCCTGCGCCGTGAAGTCCTGCGGCAGCGACGCGTCTCCCGTCACCGTGACGCGGGTTGTGAGGTTTTCAAGGTGCGTGCGGCGCGCCATCAGATCGGAATCGACGGAAGCGGACGCTTCATAGCTCGTCACCTTGCCGCTCGCCTCTGTTTCGCTGTACGCCAGACGCATCTCGGGGCTCTGCAGGCGGTTTCCTACAAGACGGAAGTCTACGGCGCCAAGGTGCACGTCGCCCGAGGCGGCCTCCGGTTCGGAAACGGAGGCGTTGACGTTGGTGCCCGTAATGGCGTGGGGGGCGACGGAAAGGAGTTCGGCGCCCGTGACGACGGAGAAGTGGCGCCCCGCTTTGGTGACGTCCGCGGAGAACTTCAACTTTTCAAAGCTCACGGTCTTGTCAGAGGCGGACACGGCGATGGTGCCCGTGGCGCTGAAGGAGCCGGAGGCCCCTTGCGTGAAAGCTGTGATCGTTTCGGCGAGCGTCGGAGCGTCGCCCGGCGTTGGTGCGGGTAGCGCTGGCACGACTTCTGCGGCGTGGGCGGCGGGCACGAAGTAGTTTAAGAGCGACACTTCGGGCGCGGCGGCCTTGGGGGCGTCCGCGGGCGCTGGAGCCGTCGTCGGTGCTTCAGCCGGCGGTTCGGTTACGGGAGCGCTGGCCGACTCTTCGGTTGCCTGAGGGGCGGAAGGTCCAGTTGATTCGGCCGAAGCGGGAGTTTCCGCGGGGGCGGGGTCCGGCGGAACGACTTCGGCAGGGGCTGCCACTGCGGCTTTCTCAACGTCGCCCGAGAAGGCGCCGGTGATGTCAAAGCCCGT
>CAVACW010000124.1:0-8700 GCA_963587345.1 uncultured Oscillospiraceae bacterium
ACCGCATCGGGCAGGAGCGTCCGGTGACGATCTACCGCTTGATCGCCGAAGGCACAGTCGAAGAAAAGATCTTGAAGCTTCACGGCACGAAGAAGTCGCTCGCAGACGCGCTCCTTGAAGGGACCGAGATGTCGAGCCGCCTGGGCCGAGACGAGATTCTCGAACTCCTGGCGCTCGCGCAGTAACAGCGGCAGTCATAGATTTTTGGCGGTCCGAGTCCCGAGGACGAGGCCGCCTCATTTTTTTTGAGAGAGATTTGTCATGCGTGCATACGCCTTCAACCTGCAGTGCCAGTTTCTTCAGCAAGGTCCGGTCGCAAACCGCCGTCTGCTGATGGCGATAGCCTGCGCGCCGTGGACGATGGAATATGAAACGACGCAGGCCTTGGTGGAGGCGCTGGGCTTCACGCTCAAAGACGGTCAGGAGCTGCTGCGAGAATGCGACACCTTCTTTGAACAATATCCGCGCTGGCTCGAAGGGGGCTGGGGCCGGACGGTTTTGAGCGAAGAGGGGCTCTGGGCCTGCCTCGAGGAGATGAAGCCCGAGGACGTGACGGTGCAGAAGTTCGCCTCGGCCTACGTGAAGGAGAACGAGGAGTGCTGCCAGGACGTGAGCGAGAAGGTGACCGTTCGCGCCTGGCAGGAGCTTTTGACGGCGATGGCGGCGGACCGGCCGCTCGCCGCCGAGGCGGACGAGTGGCCCGAGGCGCTTTGGGAAGCCATGGAGGCGCGCCTGCGGGAGTACTGGATCTGGTGCTGCGAGCGTGAGACAAAGAGCCAGTTTCTGGCGTCGCTGCCCCCGGCTCGGGTGAGCGACGTCGCGTTTTATGTCGCCTGGCCCTACGTGGGCAGCAGCGGTCCGATTGCGACTGCGCGAGCGGTGGTGGAGCGGCTCGGACGGCTGCGACTCCCTGACGACAGCCGCCGAGAGCTGGCCGACTGGCTCGCCTTTCTCACGTTCTGGGAGAAGGGGGGCCTTGAAAAGCAGCTTCAAGCGATGTGCTCGGGCTCGCAGCACGAGCACTTGCTGCGGGTGGCGCAGGCGATTTTGGCGGGCGACCCGGCGCTTGCGATGAAGGCGGCGCGAAAGGCCTTGAAGGAGCGCCGCTACGAGGACGTGCCGTATTTTCGCGGACCGTTTGAAAACTTCCTCTACGGTCTGGCGCTCTACGCTGACCGGCAGACGCCCTCCAGCCGAAAGACGCTCGAGGTGCTCTTGAGAAAATGCGACGAGCTCACCTCCGACGAGGCGGTGCTGGGGCACTTTGCCATGGCGGCGCTGCACTCGAAGAAGAAGATGACGGACAAAGTCACCTTCTGGCAGGAGATGGATGCTGATCCGATTTCAGCGGCCGTCTGCCGCGCGACGGGATTTGCGCTGCATCTGGACCATCTGTACCGCGAGAAGGCTTGCGACGTGGACGACAAGGCCGTAGCGGACGTCGCCAGGGACTACGCGGTGTTTCGCGAGCTGTGGCTCGCGGCGGCGCATCCCGAGGCAAAGGAATTGCCGGCGCTCGTGAAAAAGCTGGGCGTGAAGCCCCTCTTGGTGGCCGAGCGCCGCGCCCAGCCTTGGGAGGCGGCCCTAAAGGAGATGATTGAAGAAGCCGCCCTCGCGAGGCGCTCTCGGGGGGCGAGCCAGGGCGAGGCGTCCGGTCCCGCGGAGCGGATTTACTACCTGCTCGACATGAAGAACTCGGAATGGAAGGTGACGCCGCGCCTGCAGAAGACGAAGAACGGGCGGACCTGGACGGCGGGCCGGGACATTCCGCTCGCGGACTTTGCCAGCCGGGACGTCCCCGGCATGACGGCGCAGGACAATGAGGTGGCAGGCGCCGTTCACGCTTACGCGAATTGGAACGGCCGGATTGCGCACCGCCTCTCTGGAGCGCGGGCGCTTTTAGCACTCGCGGGCTGCCCCCGGGTCTTTGACGCCGCCAACCCCGAAGAGCGGATCGAGATTGTGAAGACCGCGGAGGAGCTGACGGTAGAGGAGACAAAGTACGGCTACCAAGTGAAGCTTTCCACGGACGATGCGCAGCGGGTGTCGTGGGGCGGCGCGGTGTGCGCCGTCCGGGGACCGGTGAAGGGGCGGCTCGAAGTGACCGAGGTGACGCCCGAGACCACGAAGCTCGTGGCGGGATTCAAGAAGGCCGGGGCGCTTCCGCGGGAGGCGAAGGATCTCCTCACGACGCTTCTTGAGAGCGTTTCCGAGCGCATCCCCGTGAGAAGCGAGCTGCTGCAGCATTCGGAAAAGATGGCAAAGCAGAAGGCTTCGTCGAACATCACCTTGCGCCTGCGGCCCACGGAGACGGGCGCCTTTGACGTGCAGGCCGTGGTGCGTCCCTTGCCGGGCGCCGACGTCGTCTGCGAGCCGGGCAAGGGCGTGGAGTTCTTGGCCGTGAACGTCGCGGGACGCTCGGTGCAGGCCGAGCGCAGCTTGAAAAAGGAGCGGGCGAGCTTTGAGGCGCTCGAAGAGCGGCTTGCCTTCTTGGACGACTGCCGCACGGATGCCTCAAGCTGGCGGCTGGACGTTGAAGGGTGTCTCGGACTTTTGAACGCCGTGCGGGAGCTGAAGGACGTCACGCTCGAATGGCCCGAAGGCGAGAAGCTCAAGGTGTCGCGGCCGGCGATCGGCTTTTCGAACTTGAACCTTGCCGTGAACCGCATGGGCGCGTGGCTCGAGGTGACGGGCGACGTGAAGGTGGACGGCCGCACGAAGTTGAAGATCGCGGAGCTTTTGGAAAAGGTGCGAAGCGCCAAGGGGGGCTTCATTGCGCTGGGCGACCACGACTACGTGGCGTTGACTGACGCCCTGCGGCGCGAGCTGGAAACCTTGGAGCGCATCGCTGGCAAGGGGAAGACCGCGAAGGTGTCGGTCTTTCAGTCGGGCGTCCTGAGCGAACTCGAAGAAAACGGCGCCGCCCTCAAGGCGGACGCGGCGTTTCGCGAGCTGCGCGAGCGCGTGGCGGCTGCGGAGCGCTGTGCGCCCGCCGTTCCTGCGACGCTCAAGGCGGAGCTCCGTGACTATCAGACGGACGGCTTTCACTGGATGATGCGCTTGGCGGCCTGGGGCGCTGGGGCGCTGCTGGCGGACGACATGGGCCTCGGGAAAACCGTGCAGACGATCGCGGTGCTTCTCTCGCGTGCAGCGGAAGGTCCGCAGCTCGTCGTGGTGCCCGCCTCGGTGCTCTTTAACTGGCGCGAGGAGCTTGCGCGCTTTGCGCCCAGCTTGAAGCAGGTGATCCTGAACGACGCCGAGGACCGCGAAAAGGCGGTGAAGAAGGCCGGAAAAGGCGCCGTGGTGCTCACGACCTACGGCATTCTCACGGCCGAAGCCGAAGCAGCGGCCGGGAAAACGTGGGCGACCGCGGTCTTTGACGAGGCGCACAACATCAAGAACCGGGAGACAAAGGCCTTCAAGGCGGCCTCATCGGTGACGGCGGACTTCCGCGTGCTCCTCACCGGCACGCCCTTGCAGAACCACCTCTCCGAAATCTGGGCGCTCTTTGAAGTGGCGGTGCCGGGGCTGCTGGGGACCTTCTCGAATTTTGCGGACAACTTCGTGACGCCCGTGGAGCGCGATCACGACCGCGCGGCGCAGCGCCTTTTAAAGCGCCTTGTGTCGCCCTTCATCCTGCGCCGCACGAAGACGGACGTCTTGAATGAACTTCCGGAAAAGACCGAAATGACCGTGAAGGTCGAGCTCTCCAAGGAAGAGCGCGCGCTCTACGAGGAAATCCGTGAGGAGGCGCAGGGGAGCCTTGAGAGCGGGGACGTCAATTCGATGCAGGCGCTTGCCTACTTGACGAGGCTGCGGCAGGCCGCGTGCTCGGCCGAACTCATCGATCCCGCCTTGACGATTCCGTCGTCAAAGACCCGGGCCTTCCTCGGGCTGACGGAGGATCTCATCGCGAATAATCATCGCGCGTTGGTCTTCAGCCAGTTCACGAGCCATCTGGCGCTCATTCGCCGGGCCTTGGATGAAAAGGGCGTGAAGTATCTCTACTTGGACGGCGCAACGTCGCCCGCCGAGCGCCAGAAGCTCGTGGACGCGTTTGAAGAAGGCACGATGCCCTTGTTCCTCATAAGCCTCAAGGCGGGGGGCACCGGCCTGAACCTCACGGCGGCGGACTACGTGATTCACATGGACCCGTGGTGGAACCCGGCGATCGAGGATCAGGCAAGCGACCGCGCCTACCGCATCGGGCAGGAGCGCCCCGTGACGATCTATCGCTTGATTGCCGAGGGTACGGTCGAAGAAAAGATCATCGACCTGCACGGGACGAAGAAGTCACTGGCGGACGCGTTGCTCGAGGGCACCGAGATGTCGGCTCGGCTCGGAAAAGAAGAAATCCTCGAGCTCTTGTCGCTTGCGCGCTAAGGAGTGGATGATGGCAGACGGAGAAAAGCGGCGGTCCCTCTACGCGAAGGCAAAGCACCTCGTCGTGGACATCGAGACGCTGGGGCTTGCGGTCCCGGCGCCGATTCTGTCGATCGGGATGGTGCTCCTGGACTGTTCGGAGGGGTTTCCGGCGAAGGTGAGCACGTGGACCATCAAGGTCGATCCCAAGGCGTGCGTCGGAACGGCAGAGGAGAAGACCCTTGCATGGTGGGCGCAGCAAAGCGAGGCGGCGAGAAAGGAGGCGTTTGAAGGAACGCCCGACGAGGATCCCTTTGGGAAGTTCCTCGCCATCGTGCTCGCGAACCGCCCTGACTACTACTGGGGCAAAAGCCACGACTTTGACTTCGGTCACCTCGCTGCGCAGCTCGCGCACCTTGGAATGAAGCTCCCCTGGAACTACTGGCGGCTGCGGGACATCCGCACGATCGAGGGGCTGGGCTTGACGTACGGCGGCAAGGACGCGACGCTTGATGCGCTGCGGGAGAGGAATGCGTCAGCTGTGTCACATTCGGCCTTGTCGGACGCGCTGGTGGAGACGGAGCTTCTTTATTCGGCGATTCTGGCGACCGCGCCGCGGCGCCGCTGAAAAAGCAAAAGCGCCCCCGAACCCTTGAAGGCTCGGGGGCGCCGACTCAGCTCAATAGGGAGATGACGCGCCGGTTTAGAACTTGTGCGTCAGACCGAACATCGCCTGCACCTTCGTGGGCTTTTCGCCGCGCTTGGCGTTGCCGTGGCCTTCATACTGGCCGTATTTGTCCTCCATGTAGTTCACGTTGGAGTAGAGCATGGTGCGCTTGCTCAGGTTGTAGGTGTAGCCCACGGCGACGCCCCAGCGGTCGAGGTCGTTGTCGCTGTCGTTCACGTCCTCGGCGTTGGCGTAGCCCACGGCGAACTTCGCCGTGCCGCCGCACAGAGGCACGTCCGCGCCCAGCACGATGCCGTAGCCCTTGTTGACTTCACCCGGCGCGACAGCAAGAAGCGACGTGTTGCTCGTCTTCGCTTCGCCGTCCTTGCGCAAGCTGGCGCGCATGTCGTCAAAGTACTGGGCGCCGGCGTAGACCTTCACGACTTCAAAGTCGTAGGAGCCGCCCAGCGTCACGCCGATGCTGTCGTCGTCATCCTTGCCGAGGCGGTTCTCAGAGGAATTGAAGTTGTAGGAGTCCACAACCAGGGCGACGGCCGCGGGGCCGGACTTGAACGTCGCGCCCAAGGCGAGGTAGCGGTCGGAAGAAGCCTTGTTTTCAACGCCGTCGGAATTGCCGTCAACGCCGAAGGAGTACTGGGCGTAGACGTTGAAGCCGTAGAACTCGGGGGTCTTGTAGACCACGGTGTTGTCAAAGCGGCCGCCGGTCGCCAAGAGGAAGTTCCCTTCGCCCGCGCCCTTGTAGGTGGTGCCGAACGGCGAGAAGTTGCCCGCGATGCCGTAGGTGCCGTTGCCGCTATTTAAGGCACCCATGCGGCCCATGCCGATCGTGCCGTAGGGCGAGGTGATGTTCAAGGTCGCTTCACGACCGAAGATGCGGTTGCGTTCGCCGCTGTAGGAGCTGAGGGTGCCCGTGTCGGAGTCAAAGCCGTTTTCAAGGACAAACCCCACCTTCCAGCCGTCGCCCAAGTCTTCAGAGCCCTTCAGGCCGAAGCGGGAGGCGGCGGCGATGCCGCTTTCCATCGAGAAGTTGTTCACCGAGTCTTTGCCCGACATGTCCGAGTCAGAGCGCTGGTACATGAGGCCCGTGTCCACAACGCCGTAGAGCGTCACGTCGCCAGCGAAGGCGGAACCGGCCAGGGCGCCGAGGACGGCGGCCGCAACGATAGTCTTTTTCATTTTTTTGTAACTCCAAAAAGTATGTTTGCCGCCCGCTTTGTCCGGGCTGCTGACTAGGCCAGCCCCGGGCGGCGTCGCCTGCTGGAGAACTCTCAAAGATCCTTCAGGCAGGGCGATTCTCGGGGGAATTTCGGCGGCGTCGCTAATGCGTTTCGCGGCTTTTGCTAAAATTAAGTAATAACCCTGAGAACAAAATGGAACAGACGAATTGTTTGCCGACTTAATGTCTTGCACAACAATGAGCTAATGCGCTGAAAACGGGCAATAAAACACGTTCATCAGGGCCTGGTGTCAGTTTTTTCTTTAATCGATGAAAATCCCGCGTATGGGGGATGCTACTGTAAGAAAATGTATCAGATGCGCGGGTTAACCCGTAGGTGGGGGATGGACTTTCACAGATGCTTAGGCGGCTAAGCGTTGAATTTGAGAAAGATCGCTGAAAACTTGACAAATTTTGCGAAAACTGCTGGGTTTTGCCTGCGGCGGAAAGGGGCGAAATGGCGCGGCGGCGGGCGGTCGGAGCGACCGCCCAAAATGTCGGAAAAGTCTGCCGTAAAGATGAGTCGAGTTTTGAAGTGGTTATGTGATTGATGATTGATCCATCAACTTTTGTTTTATTACAGCATTAACAGAGGTGAATTCATCGCGGTTCAGGTGGACCGAGTTTTGTATTTCATTTGTGAAAATTTCGTCCATTTGGAGGGGAAACCGCTCACTTTTTGCGTCGCAGGCCGAAGGCCAGGCTGGTTGTGTGAGAGGAGCGCGGCAGGAGGCCGGGGAGGTTGCCGGAAAGGCAGTGGCGTGAGGCTTGACGGCAAGAAATCGGGTCGCCGCCGCAAGGCGGCCTGCAACGAAGAAAGGCGGGCGTGAGCGGATCGTGCGCGCTGGATCAAAAGAAAATGGGAGGATGAGATTGTGCGCGGTTATGCTGGAAAAGAGGTGAGAATGGATGTAGCTTCTTAAGAAGAACTTTCAAGAACTGTACAAAAATCCATTGCAGATAGCGTACAATCCCACTTGTCACAGGAGCGGAAAAGGCTTTGTCGTTTTCTTGTCGTCTCCCGCTTGCAGCGTCCTCTGAGATTTTTTAGCGCTGGGATGCTGCGGCGCTTGCGCAAGCCCAGCCTTCCGAAAGGAGGCTGGTTCATAAACGACAAAGCCCAGTGTTGGACGCACCGGGCCTTGTCATTTTTTCCGAGGTCTACGAGATGTTTACCCACATGCTCTCCTCGTGTACGGCAATTATGACACAAACCAACGTTAACGTTGGCCGCGATCTGGTCGTCAACTTCGTTGGCGATGGCTGGGTTGTGGTCATTGTCGTTGTAGCTGTCGTTGCCTTCACGGTGGGCCGGTTCTCAAAGTAACGAGAGCCGCCCCTGTCTGGGACGTCCACTCCAGGCTGGCTGCGCCACGTCCCGGACCGTGAAAACTTCTTTCTGCACCAGCTTTCAATTGAACATTGAATTCAGGTAGATATTTGCATCAAGTTCCACCTCCGCCGGACGTGCGATAATGCCTCGGTGAGGACAAAAACCATGACTGATTTCAATGATCTGCCCGCCCTTCCTTTGGGCACGTCTGACTTCGCGTCACTTCGAAGTCAGAAAAAGATCTACGTGGACAAGACCGCGTTGATTTTTCAGCTCGCCCGTCGATCTGAAAAATTCTTCCTCACTCGTCCTCGCCGCTTCGGGAAGTCTCTGCTCGTGAGCACCTTTGCTTCGCTCTTTCAAGATGGTCTAAAAGACTTCTCCGGGCTTGCTATCGAGAAACTGTGGAAGGACAAGACCTACAACGTTGTAAAAGTCGACTTCTCCGAAATCAAGAACGTCACAAGCGCAGACGCCTTTGAAAAACGGTTTCGCGGTCTTCTGATTGCCTCTTTCAGTCCTTTTGGTTTTCAGTATAAAGAATCAAACAATCTTGACCTAATTCAACAACTGTCATCCTGGCTCCAAACTCAGGAGGGCAATTCTCTCGTTCTTCTGATCGACGAGTACGACGCTCCCTTGACAACGTGTCTAGAGGACAAGACACGCTTTGATGCCATCCGAACGAGGCTTTCTGATTTCTATGCCATCGTCAAGTCCAACGACGCCTGCTGGCGCTTCGTGTTCATGACGGGCATCGCAAAGTTCAATCAGACCGGGATTTTCTCAGAACTCAACAATTTCACGGACATCTCGCTGGATCCGCTCTTTGCGCCGCTCCTTGGCTACACGGAGGAAGACATAGACCAGTACTTCGCAGAGTACGTCGCGGAAGCTGCCAAGGCGTTGAATTTGCCCACCATCGAGTTGCGTCGCCAGCTTCGGGAAAATTATGACGGCTACTGCTTCGACGAAATAGCATCGGAGCATTTGTACGCGCCTTGGTCGGTTCTGCAATTTTTCACCCGGCCTTCCCGTGGCTTCATGAACTACTGGATGGGCAGCGGCGGCAATCTAACCTTGTTGCAAAAGTACCTGCAT
>CAVACW010000125.1:0-8695 GCA_963587345.1 uncultured Oscillospiraceae bacterium
CAATCGCGCGGGCTGCATCATTGGTTCTGGCATCGGCGGGCTTGACATGCTCTGCGCCAACTACAAGGTGCTGATGGAGCGCGGCCCCCGCCGCGTCTCGCCCTTCATGATCCCCGGAACGATCATCAATTTGGCGAGCGGCGAATTGTCCATTCTTCGTCATTTGAAGGGGCCCAACCTCACGACCGTGACGGCCTGTGCTTCGGGCCTGCACGCGATCGGCGAGGCGGCCTGGATCATCCGCCGCGGCGACGCGGACGTGATGGTGGCGGGCGGGGCCGAAGGGGCGCTCTGCGAGGACACGCTCGCTGGCTTTGACAACATGCATGCCTTGAGCCGCATGAACGACGATCCGCAGCACGCCTCCCGCCCCTTTGACAAGGGCCGCAACGGCTTTGTGATCGGCGAGGGCGCGGGCGTGCTGGTTCTGGAAGAGTACGAGCATGCCGTGGCGCGCGGCGCAAAGATCTACTGCGAAGTGGCGGGCTACGGCTTGACGGGCGACGCCTTCCACATCACGACCCCCTCCACGGACGGTCCGGCGCGCTGCATGAAGATGGCCTTGAAGCACGCCCAGATGCAGCCCTCCGACATTGACTACGTGAACGCGCACGGCACCTCGACGGGCGTGGGCGACGTGAACGAAAGCAAGGCGGTGCGCGAAGTCTTCGGCGACCACACGGACGCGATGTGGGTGAGCTCCACCAAGGGCGCGACCGGGCACCTTCTGGGGGGCGCCGGCGGCTTGGAGAGCGTCTTCACGGTGAAGGCGATTGAAACGCAGACCGTGCCTCCCACGATCAACCTCGTGGAGCAGGAGCCCGAGTGCCCCGTCAAGGTGGCGGTGAAGCCCGAGCACTGTGAAATCCGTGCTGCAATGAAGAACAACTTCGGCTTCGGCGGCACGAACGCCACGGTGATCTTCAAGAAGCTCTGACCTTTCGCTGAAAAGTCTCCAAAACGCCCGGCGGCCTGATGGCTTTCCGGGCGTTTTTGCGAGCGCTCGGGCAAAAGAAAAGCCGCTCGAGAGACTGTCGGGCGGCTTGAGTTTCTGGAAGACGATCTGACTATTCGGACGCTTCGTCCTGAGCTTCGGCGCGAGCCTTGGCGGTGCGGCGCTTGGCGCGGCGGTAGTCGTTCTTCAACTTCGCGTCGTAGGCGGCGACCTTGGCTTCCGCCAGATCAATCAAGAGGAGCGCCAGCAACAGCGTCGGAAAGAGGCCGTAGGCCACGGCTTCCGGTGTAGCGCTCGCGGCGGCGCCCAAACGGTAGCTCACGCTCAGGAGAAAAAGAATCCACCAGAATTTGAAGCCCGTGTTGCCGCTTTTAAGACGCAGCGCGTCGCGCACGGCCGTCACGCGGTCTTCGCGCGCGAGCGAGGCGCGAAACACCCACAGGAAGGCGATGATGTTCGCGAGGGCGGCAAAGTTGATCCAGTCGGTGAGCTGCATGCGTGAGGCCTGAAGGAAAAAGTCGAGTCAGGGATTATAAGGACGCCTACTTCTCGTCGTCGCTAAAGAGCCCGCCCGTGGGCGAGGGAAGCGACGAGACGCAGCGGAAGACAAGGTAGCCTTCGCTGCCGGGCTGGCCGTTGCGCTTTTGCGTCACGGCGTCCAGAAGCTGCGCTCCTTTGTCAGTCTTGCGGCAATGCTGCTGCGCCCGTTCGTTAAGGCCTTCGCGCAGGCGGATCGCGTGGTCTTCCCAGGGCCACACGGCCTTGATCTGCCACGTGTCGCCCACAACGTTGGTGAGCGTTTCTTCGCGGCCGGTGTAGAGCGCGGCTTCGTCGGAAATCGTCTGGCAGCCCGAAAGCGAGGCGGCAGCAAGGGCAAGAAGAAGGAGCTTTTTCATGAGTGAATCCCGAAATACAGTCGGGAGAGTTTAGCAGTCCGATGCGGCGACGATGAGACGGCGCACGCCGTCGGTTGAATCGGAGGCGGCGCCTTCCTCCACGAAGACGGGGGGCTCGGTCACGATGCCGGCTTTAAGAAGCGACGTCTGGTGCTTCATGGCAAGCTGGCGCGAAGCGTCGTCCGTCGGAAAGTAGTAGGCTGTGGACTTGTCGCCTTCCGTCATAAGGAGCGGCGCTCTTACGGCGTTGGTGTCCAAAAAGTGCGCGAATGCCGCGCCGGGATGGGCGTCTTTCAACGCGAGGTAGACGGCGTTTTCGAGCAGCGCGTGATGAAGCGTCTCGTCAGCGCCTGTGACGGCGTCGGAAAGCCACACCGCGAGTCCCGGTGCATTCCAGTAGAGCTTGGGTCGCAGCTTCGCGCGCCGCGGGGGAGCCGCCTTGCGGGCGGCGACGAGGTCGATGACGCCGGCGTCCGTTAAAAAGCGGCACCAGTCTCGAACCGACGGGCCGGAGAGGCCGCAGCGAGCGCCGAGCCCTGCCCAGTTGAGCCCCTGAGCGGAGGCTTCCGACAAGGTTTTCATGAAGCCAAAGAAGGCGGCCGTGCTGCGGGGGCGCAGCACGGGGAGCACTTCGTCGGCGTAAAAGCGGTTGAACCAGGCAGCCCAGCTCACGGCGGGCGCAGCGGCGGCGGCCTTTTTGAGGCCGGCGGCTGAAAGCGCTTTTTCCGTGGGCAGTCGCCAGAAGAGCGTCGCTTCGTCCTTCATTGCGAGCGCCCGGGGGGCCGGAAGCCGGCGGATGGCGAGGCGAATGCCCTTTTCCTGACAGAGGGCTTTGAGCGAAGCGAGCCGCGCCGCGCCGAAATGCCCCGCCAGGCGGACGGCGGCGATCTTGCCGCCGGCAAGGAGCCGGGTTGCGGTGTCCACAGCGCTGAAGGCGACGTGCACGTGGTCAATCAGAAAGCCGGCGGCATACTGCGCAAAGAATTCGTCGGGCGCTGCGTCAAAGAAGCGCCAGGCTCGGATGTCGGCGAGGTCGGCGCGAGGCGTCAGGGCAAGCTCGGGCGCTTCCGTGGCTTCGCGGCCCATCTCGGTGGCGTAGAGCGTGAGTTCGGGCTGGGACATGGGCTAGTCGCGCCTTGCGCGCTTTTCAAGCTGCTTTTGATGACGGAAGTAGAGTGCGACGAGAAGCAGCATCGTCACGAGCCAGCTGATGGGGTAGACCGTCATCAGCGTGTCGAAGGTGGGGGCGAACGGGAAGACCGCGTACACCCAGATGACGCGAATGGTGCAGATGCAGACCAAGGTCACCATCGCAGGCGGCAGCGAATACCCGTAGCCGCGCATGGCGTCGGAGACAGTTTCCATCACGACGTTGATGAGTTCGGGCAGCACGACGTACCAGAGGCGCACGACGCCGAGTTCAATCACTGCTTCGCTGTCGGAGAAAAAGCCGAGCATCTGGTGCGCAAAGACGAGGACGATCGCTGTCAGGACGGCGGTTGCCGCAAAGTTGAGCCACATCGACACCCAGGTCGCCCGGCGGCAGCGCGCGAGGTTGCCGGCGCCGTAGTTCTGGCTGACGAACGTGGTGGCCGCAAGGCCGAACGCGTTGATGAAACAGTAGACGTTGATTTCGAGCGTGAAGGCGGCCACCGACCCGGCCATGGCGTCGGCGCCGAGGTTGTTGATCGCCGCCTGAATGATCATGTTGGAGAGCGAAAACACCATGCCCTGAATGCCCGCCGGAAGTCCGATGCGGACCATGGCGGCAAGGGCCGGCCGGTCGATGGTGAGAAGGCGCTTTACGTCAAGGTGCAGGACGCCCTCCATCCGGAGCTGCTTCACAAAGAGAATGGCGGCCGCGAGGGCATTGGCGAGCACCGTGGCCAAGGCGACGCCTCCAGCGCCCATGCCGCAGACGATCACGAAGAAGAGGTTCCCCGCGATGTTGAAGACGGTGGCGACAATGAGCGCCATGAGGGGCGTCGCCGTGTCGCCCTTGCTGCGGTAGACGGCGGCAAGAAAGTTGTAGACCGTGACGAAGGGGAGCCCCAGCAGAAAGACCCGCAGGTAGTCCGTCGCATGCTCCATCACGGAGTCCGGAACGGAGAGAAGCGCCATCACCTGCGAGCAGAAGACTTCGCCCAGCACGGCGATCGCGACGCCAAAGAGAATCGCGAGCGCAAAGGCGGTGTGAACGGCGCGGTTGGCGGCGTCCGCCTCCTTCATGCCAATAAAGCGCGCCACGACGACGTTGGCTCCGAGCGCAAGCCCCATCGCGAGGCTCACCACCGTGCCGATCACGGGGACGTCGGTCCCAACGGCCGCCATGGCTTCGCTTGAGACAAAGCGACCCAAAACAGCGACGTCCGCCGCGTTGAAGAGCTGCTGCAGCACGCCTGTGAAGGCGAGCGGGATGGCAAAGAGGATGATCTTGTCCCAGAGCGAGCCTGAGAGCATGTTCAGATCTTTTCGCGCAAAGAGCGCCATGGTGAGACCTGCAAGAGTGAAAAGAAACGCCAGGAATTGTAGTTCGGCAGGGGGCGGCTACAACGCGAGCGGACTGCGCGATGAGCGAATCGGGCAGAAAAACGACAAGAAAAAAGCCTGCACGACTTGTACAGGCTTGATTCTAAAAGCTTTTGGTGGCCGAGACGGGAATCGAACCCGTACGCCAAAGGCTGCGGATTTTAAGTCCGCTACGTCTACCAATTTCGTCACTCGGCCGCTCGCCTTAGCGAGGCGAAGGATTCTAACCGAAAGGATTCGCTTTGTGATAGCGTGTCGCCGTTTTGTTGAAGCCTCGGTCGGACTGCGGCAAGGGATGCTTGACGCGGCGGACGAAGGCGGTGAAAGAGGGAGATGGTTTTTCATGAGCGCTTTTCTCATCAAGAATGCGGACGTCTACGCGCCGAAGCATGTCGGCCGCTCGGACGTGCTGGTGGTGAACGACAAGATCGTCGCTGTCGAGAAGGACCTCACGGTCTCGATGCCGGGACTGGAAACGGTGGATGCAGCGGGCCGCGTGATGATGCCGGGCGTGATCGACGAGCACGTGCATGTGACGGGCGGGGGCGGCGAGGGCGGCCCGGTGACGCGTTGCCCCGAATTGATGCTCTCCGAATTGGTGGACGCCGGCATCACGACCGTGGTGGGGGTTTCCGGCACGGACACGGAGACGCGCTCCATCGCGAACCTTCTAGGCAAGGTGCGGGCGCTTAAAACGGAAGGCGTCACAACCTACATGTGGACTTCGAACTACATGTTCCCCGTGACGACGATCACGGGCTCCGTGCGCCGCGAGATGCTGACGATCCCCGAGGTGCTTGGGGTGAAGATTGCGCTTGGGGACCATCGCTCGAGCTTTCCGTCGGAAGACGACGTCATGCATCTTTTGTCCGATATTCGCGTGGGCGGCATGATTTCCGGGAAAACGGGCTTCCTGCACATTCATCTGGGGGACCTGGGCGACACGGCCTACGACATTCTGGACGCCTGCGTGCGCCGCGGCATGCCGATCCGCCACATCCGCCCGACGCACTGCGCGCGAAAGGACGTGACGTGGGAGCGCTCTCTCAAGTTCGCCCGCGCGGGCGGCGTGATCGACCTCACGGCCGGGCCCTGCCTCTTCAAGAACACGGCCGAGGCGGTGAAGAACGCTTTGGCCGAAGGCGTCGATCCCTCGCACATCACGATCAGCACGGACGCGCACGGCTCGATGCCGCGCTTCAACGAAAAGGGCGAGATGGTGGGGCTTGACGTTTGCCCCGTGAACGCCGCGTGGGCGGAATTTCAGGCGCTGGTGAACGACCTCGGGTTCGAAAAGGCGATTCCGTTTGTGTCGACCAACGTCGCCAAGAATCTCGAGCTCCCGGGAAAGGGCGTCATCGAGGCGGGAGCGGACGCGGACTTTCTTCTTTTGAACGACGCCTGCGAATCCGTCGACATGATGGCGCGCGGCCGCTTCATGAAGCGCGCGGGTGAAATCGTCGTGAAGGGTGTTTTTGAGAAGTAGCGTAGGCGCGGCGCCCTGGCGGGTGCCCCGACAGGGCGCCGTCGCCCGCCGGTCATTTTTCAGAACTATGCTGAGGCGAAGGCCGCCGATATAATCCGCGGCCGCTGACGGCGAGGAAATCGCCGGTATTTTTTCGGAGGAGCGCTCGTGCGTCCTGTCTTTGTCCTTGATGTGTCTGAACGGGCCATCGATCTTCTGAGCCGCGAGCGGTTCATCGACGACTATTGCAATGTGCTCACGGCCAACGGCCGGAGCCTCCCCGAGCCCGATGAGGACGAGGAGCCGGAGGAGACGGACAAGCGCCTTTACCTGATGGCGGTGACGGAGATTCAGAAGGATCCCGCCATCCGCATCGCGGACACGGCGGCGAGCCTGACGACGGTCATTGCGCAGTACTACCGCGAGGCGCTCAAGAAGGCGCAGACGCCGGAAGACTATGTGAAGGCCGCGAAGCGCCATCTGGAGATCATGGACGAGCTCGCCATCGTGCTTCGCAAGCTCGCCGCCATTCGCCGCGCCGAAAAGGAAGGCAAGAAGCCCGCCAAGGAGGGCGCCGCATGAAGCGACTGGAAGGAAAGCACCTCGTCATCACGGGAATCAACTCGGAGCGCTCCATCGCCTATGGCATTGCGCGCGCCTGCCGAGACGAAGGGGCGGAACTCGTCCTCACTTACAACAACGAGCGATTTGCCGAGCGTTTGGCAAAGTACGGCGAAGCGTTCAATGCGCCTGTCGTGAAGATGGACGCCGCGGACGACGCGTCGATCGCAGCGGTAGCTGACGCCGTGAAGGCGCATTGGGCTGAAGGCGCGGACGGCGTCCTGCACTCGATTGCCTGGGCGCCGCGCGAAGCGATCGCCGGCTCCTTTTTGGACGGCATCAGCCGTGACGGGTTCCTGGCGGCGATGAACGTCTCCGTCTATTCCTTCGCGGCGATCATGAAGGCCTTTGCGCCGCAGATGACGCGAGGCGGCGCCTTTTTGACGCTTTCCTATCTGGGCGCCGAGCGTGTGGTGTCAAACTACAACACCATGGGCGTTGCGAAGTCGGCGCTCGAAGCCACCGTGCGCTATGCGGCGGCGGATCTGGGGCCGCGCGGCATTCGCGTGAATGCCCTGTCCTGCGGTCCGGTGAAGACGCTGGCCGCGGCTGGGATCAAGGACTTTTCCAAGATGCTGAACGAAAACGCAGCGATCGCCCCGATGCGCGCCAACATCACCTTGGAAGACGTGGGCGCCGCGGCGGCCTTTTATTTCTCGGACGCCGCCCGCATGACCACCGGCCAGACGATCTACATCGATGGCGGCTTTGAAATGATGGCGCCTGGCGCGGCGCTTTAATGACGGCGGAGACCAGCATGGCAAAGGCAGTGCGCGTTCCGCAGCCCGCGGACATCAAAAACTGGCCCGACGATCCGAAGATGAAGGTCTTCGTGTCAAACGGCACTCTCTACGGCGGCTACCGCTTGCGAAAGCGCGATCCGCAGACGCATCGTCAGCATGAGCAGAAGGTGTATTCAGGCCGCATCGTGGACGGCACCTACTACCCGATGGAGGAGTTTCGCGAGAAGTTCACCCGCACGGGGGAATTGAGGGACAAGGTGGCCGCGGAAGCCCAGGTGAAGGCGGCAGGGCTTCCGGCCGAAGTCGCTGAGCGCGTGATGAAGCGCGACGCGGAGCGTCAGGCGCTGATGTCGAGCATTGCGGACGTATTGGGGGACTTCGGCGGCAACTTGACGGCCGAGCCCGCGCCCGTGCCGGTGCAGAAGAAGTCGACGGTGAAAAAGGTGGCCCGCAAGGCTTCGCCTGAAGCGGAGGACGTTTTCGCAGCGGGGCCCGAGGACAGTCTTGCGGACATTGCGGGCGTCACGGTGTCCGAAGTGAAGTCAACGGGCGTCGGAGCGACGCTGGTGGGGCTGCCGGGCGAAGGCTGCCGCGCGGCGGTTTTGGAGCTTGGGGCCGCGGGCCGGCTTTGGAACGCCGAAGCCGTGAAGGCGACCGGATTTCTGCGGGGCTCGGTCTACTTCGTGCGCGAAGCGGATGCCGCGGCCGCGGTGACGCGGCTCTGGGACAAGCAGGACTCGGGCGTCGTGATGACGGTGCCGGGGGACGAGAAGACGCGCCTTTCGCCCAAGGACCTGTTGAGCGGCACGACGAAGTACGCGCCGGGACAGGCGGGCGCGGGGCTGGGGCTCCTCATGGGGCAGCAGTCGGCGTCACGCCGCGCCGGTGCGGCGACCGTCGCTGTCTTTATGACGGGCACGGCGCAAGTGAAGGCCGACGCTGTGAACGGCCGGGCGGTGATGCTGGTGGTGACGGATGCGGTGATGACGCCTGCGGTGCTGCAGACGGTCGCCTTGGCGGCGGCTTCGGGGTTTGCGCAGGCGGGATTTCTCACGGAAGGCCTCACGGTGCTGGCCGCAGCCACGGGGGGCGTGAAGCCCGAGCCGCTTTTAGTGGCGGCTGCGGCAGCGGAAGCCGCGCGGGCGGCGGGGCAGAAGGCCCGGCGACGCTAGAAAAATCGCTGAAACGTCAGTCGGCTGTCGGGAATCGTCTCGGCGGCCGATTTTTTATTTTCGAAAAATCAGGGGCCGAGGCGAGGCGCAAGCAAGGATCGTGCCAAAACGCTTGACATCCGATTCGAGGGCTCCCATAATTCGCCCCCTTCGCTGCTACCCAAGCGACGAAGAGAAGAAGGCAAGTTTCTGCTGAAGTGGTGATGTAGCAACGCTTCAGGGAGTGAAAAACAGAAAGTTCACTTTGAGACTTGCAAAACGGATTTGACCTCTGTATGATGCCGATCCTTGTCGCGAAACAGCGGCAACGCTCT
>CAVACW010000126.1:0-8291 GCA_963587345.1 uncultured Oscillospiraceae bacterium
CGAACGAGGCTCCTCCGACTCGTGATGGTAGATTTGGGAGCTTTCGAACTAACGGCACGATGGCCGGGCTCTACTACTTCTACGGCGTCAACAAGGTGCCGCTTGACGTGAAGCTTTCGGGCGTCTATCCCCTCGCGGTGGTGAAAAAGGACGCGCCCGTCGTTCGAGGTTTTGACGACGAGTTCTGGCTGCCGCAGAGCCGGCACGCCGCCGAAGACGAGGCGGCGATCCGCGCCGCAGGCGAAAAGGGCCTTGTGGTGGTGGCAAAGGGCGAGGCGGCAGGGTCGGCGCTTCTCATGTCGTCTGACGGCCGCCGCATTTTCCTCACGGGACACCCCGAGTACGCCCGCGAGACGCTTGACGGCGAATACCGGCGCGACACCGCCTGGGGGCTTGCGGTGCCGCCGCCCGCTCACTACTACGCGGACGACCAGCCCGAAAATCCCCCCGTCATGCGCTGGCATGCGGCGGCGGGGCTTCTCTTTCAAAACTGGCTTCTCTATGCTGTGAAGCCGCGGGCCCATTGAAAAATCAATTAAAAGGCATGGCTCTTTGCACTCTCGTTCGCAGCCGCTACAATGGCGGCCGCGGACGGACGGCTCGACGCAAAGAAAAACGGGCGGCTTCGTTCGGTTTTCGGAGAATTGCCCTCATGTTTCATACCATGCACGTCGCGGGGCTCGACCGCGATCTTGAACTCTTTCCCGTGTCCGACACGCTGAGCATCGCCGCCTTCATTCTCTTGGGCGACGCCGAGCTCACCGAAGCCTGCGCGCGCGAGCTTTTGCTGAAGGCGCCGGCCTTTGACTGCCTCCTCACGGCGGAGGCGAAGTCGATCCCTCTCATTCATGAAATGGCGCGCCAGATCGGGGCGCCCCGCTACTACGTCGCCCGCAAGCACATGAAGGTCTACCTCGGCAGGAAGGCGATTGCGACCACCGTGAACTCCATCACGACAAAGGGCGAGCAGAAGCTCTATCTCTCCGAATTCGACGCGGCGCAGATCAAGGGAAAGCGCGTCTTGATCGTGGACGACGTGATTTCCACGGGCGAATCGCTGCGCGCCCTGGAAGAGCTTGCCGTAAAGGCGGGCGCCGAAGTCTGCGGCCGCATGGCGGTTCTTGCCGAAGGCGACGCCGCGAAGCGCCAGGACATCATTTATCTGGAGCCCTTGCCGCTCTTTCAGGCGGATGGCACGCCAATCAAGGACTGATTGACGCAGTTCCTTGAGAAGGCCGGAAGTCCTTTGGGGCGCGCCGGCTTTTTTTGACGCAGCCGCTTTCAGGGAAGAGATCTTCGCAAAGAACTGAACGTCAAGTGCGACGAGTTTTTCGCTTGCGGCTTGCCCAGCGAAAGCGTGATGTTCAGCGAATTGATCAAGTCGGCTTGGCCGAAGAGCCTCGAGAATTGTGAGGGAAAAGCCACCAACTTTAGGCTTTATCCTGTAGGATTCCGGGATCCGCGCGCCCTTGAGGAAGGCGTTGCGAGAGATTCGGTGTTGCGCAGTGTTCCGCCGGGTCACACTCCGGCCGTTGCTGGATGTGTTGAGTACCAAAACTGCCAAATTAACGCCCGCGAGATTCGTAGTCAAGCGGGCGTTGGGAGGATTGCGATGAGCGCTGAAAACTCACATCGCATACCTGCTATTCTACACGGTTTGAAATGGAAAGTCAGATTTTTTATTGGCTTTCCGTGGATCTTTTGGGTTCACGTCGAGCTGTGCAAGGACGGCGACAACTCTTGAATGCCGATCGTAAGGCGGCCCGGCAGCAAGCTTGCCGGGTGAGTTGATAAAACCTGTAGTTTGGTTTCGGCCGCTGATTTTCGGATCGGCGGCTTTTTCTTGGAATGTGCAGCCTCCGCCGAACCAGACGGATCCAGTGATTCCGGGCGGCGGGCTGAGCTTGGCGAGCAGTGCGTGCCCTCGCACGTGATCGCCCAGTGCATGGCGTTCACTAGCTGTTTTACGAGCGCAAGATCCTGCTCTGAGCCGAGGTGCAACGTGTGCGAGGCCTTGTCTTCTTGCGCGAAGCGCTGACTGAAAGAGGCCGCTCTGGCTGCTCTGCTAAAGCGCCTTTCCGAGAACGACGCACGACTTGCTGGAAAAGGCAATGCCGTAGGCGATGATCCGTTCGCAGCGGTAGCCCCGAAGGCCGGCCTGGTACTGCTTGCCTTCAATCTGCCGAAGCGCCGCTTCGGCTGTGAGCTCCATGTCTTCGGCTCTTGAAGCGTGCTTCACTTCGAGGATGACGCCGGTTTCGTTGCCGGCGGACGTGAAGAGCAGATCAGCAAATCCCAGGCCGGATTCGGCGTTGGATCGCAGGTTCTTCACGACATGGTCGGCGCTGCCCAGCAGTCCGATGAGAAAGCCGTGATAGTAGTTTTCGGCCTTGGCACGGGTGGCGGAGTCGCGCACGGAGACGTAGCGCTCCAGCATTTCCATGAGGAGCCGCTGCATTGTGCGTTCGTCGCCCGCGAGCGCCGCGCGACCGATGGCTTCGCCGTGTTGAACGAAGAGTCCGTTGCTCTGCGAAAAATGACTCTGAATGCGGGTTTTGAATGTTTCGCGAATTTCGGCGTTGGGGATCCTCAGCCGGCAGAGGCCTTGACCAGAGCGCGATGCCACCGTGAGGTAGCCCGTGAAAAGAAGCAGCGTCCAGAAGTCGGCGGAGCGATGCTGCTTGAAGTCGCCGTACGTGAGCTGCTCGTTGAGGTGCAGCTCGACTTCGCCGCCGTCCACGAGCGTCTGCATCTTTTCCGCGTCCTGTCCCGAGAGAAAGTCCAGAAATTCGTCAATGACCTCATTGCCGCTCGTTTCCGCCCAGTAGTTTTCGGGTTCGAAGGTTTCGGGACAGATGTCGATGGCGGTGACGTCGCTGCAGTAGTGGATGACGTCCCAAGGACAGTAAATATTATTTTTTCCGAACTGGTAGCCGTCATACCAGTGCTTCACGACGGGCTGCTGTGCGGTGAGACCGTAATATTGAAGCAGATCGGACACCTCGTCTTCAGTGAAGCCGATGGCCGCGGCAAGCGGCCCGCCTTGCATGCAGACGGTGTTGACGTCAAAGTTGTTGACATCCGTGAAGATGCTGGCTTTGCTTACGCGCAGACAGCCGGTGATGATGGCTTTGCTGATGACGGGCGCTGCGCTCACCTCTTCCTCGCCGCCCGATTTGAGCGGACTGAGAAAGGCCTTCAGGAAGGCCAGCATCGACGGGTACCAGTCCTTGCCGGCGGCTTTCTGCAACGGCACGTCATACTCGTCAATGAGAAGAACGATCGGACGGTTGAAGTGGCGGGCGAGAAAGCCCGTGATTTTTGCGAGAAAGGTGGAGGCGAAGACGGATTTGGCGGGATCCGTCATGAATTCGTCCGAACCGAAGAGCCGAAGATCCGCCTTGTCCTTTTCGGTGAGCCGAGGACTTTCAAGGAGCCACTCATGCTGTCGGGCGACGGCGGCGAGACGCAATCCGAGAAGGCTGTAGGCCCACTCAAACGTCGGGCCTTCGACCGACTTGAAGGTGAGAAAGAGCACCGGAACCTGCCCCATGTGCTGGCGGCAGAAGGCTTCGTCTTCGCGGATTTTCAAGCCGCAGAAGAGTTTTTCCTGAAAGGACGCGTCGCCGGGATTTTGCGGATCGATCGCGAGGAAGCGGCGCAGCATGTCTATGAAGAGCGACTTGCCGAAGCGTCGAGGCCGGGTGATGAGCTGCACATGAACGCCGGACTCCACGAGTGGCTTGATGAACGGCGTCTTGTCAACGAAGTAGCAGTTCGACTCAATGAGCTTTACAAAGGATTCGTTGCCGAGAGCGAGTGATTTTTTCACGGTTTTGTCCATCGAAAGTCGTGGGTTCTGCGGCCTGAGTGCACGGGTCTTGATGAGGAAGGTGCCGCATTGAGCGGAAGCCTCCGCCGAACCGGATGCGAAGATCCCGATCGGCGGGCGGGCTTGGTAAGTAGCGCCGAAACGATCATAGCACTGCGCTGTTTGTCGCTGCGCAGCGTGGCTCCGAATGCCGATTCGTCAGGAAACGGGCGCTCGCGCACGGCGGTCTGACGCCCGGCGTTCAAGACGCAGATTCTTTCCCGGCAACAAACGCGCGCCGAAGGGCGGGCAGCAGGAGGTTCATGTCAATTGGCTTCGCAACATGGTCGTTCATGCCGGCGGCGATCGCCCTCGCGCGGTCTTCGGAGAAGGCGTTCGCAGTCATTGCGATGATGGGAATGCGGGACTTCGCGGGGTCCTTGAGCCGCCGGATCTTCTGCGCGGCGGCGTAGCCGTCCATCACCGGCATCTGAATGTCCATCAGAACGGCGTCGTAGCGGTTTGCGGGAGCTTTTTCAAGCTCAGCCACGCAGGCGACGCCGTCACGCGCTCGGTCGGCGGCGATGCCGGACTCAGCGAGAAGCTCGATCGCGATCTCGGCGTTGAGGTCGTTGTCTTCCGCGAGGAGCACGCGCCGGCCGGCGAGGTCCGCAAAGCTGCCGCCTTCGTCCGCCCTCCGGGCCTGCGCCGCGTCGGCGCTCGCGATCCGGCAGGGCAGCGTCACCGTGAAGACGGAGCCCTTGCCGAGCTCGCTTTCAACCTTGATGTCGCCGTCCATCAAGTCCACGAGGCGCTTCACGATGCCCATGCCGAGCCCGGTTCCCTCGATGCCGCTTGCGGTCGATGTGCGCTCGCGGCTGAAGGCTTCAAAAATGTGGGAGAGAAACTCTTCGGACATTCCAACGCCTGTGTCGGCGATCACCGCCTGCACGCGGCAGAAGGCGGGGTCGTCTGCGGGCAGCTCCGTCACCGTGCACGTCACGCGGCCGCCAGCCGGCGTGTACTTCATGGCGTTGGAGAGGATGTTCATCAGGATTTCTGAAAAGTGCACCTCGTCTGTGTAGACGTAGGGGTGCGGCAGGTTCGACGAGCTCAGAAGCTCAAGGGGCTTTGCGTCCGCTGTGGTTCGGAACATGCTGAGGCTCGATTCCACGACGTCCGCCAGCTTCACGGGCGCCATTTCGATCGTGGTCTTGTTGTTTTCGATGCGGGCGAGGTCGAGAACGTCGTTCAAGAGCACCAGCAGCTTCTTGCCGCAGAGCTGGATGTTTTCCAGGTAGCGCCCGAGCTTTTCCGTGTCTGCCAAGTGACGCTGCGCGAGCTCCGCGTACCCGATGATGGCGTTCATCGGCGTGCGGATGTCGTGGCTCATGTTGAAGAGGAAGGCGGACTTTGCGTGATTGGCGGCCGTGGCGGCTTCGGTCGCGCGCTCAAGGAGCTCGCGCCGCTCGGCTTCGAGGCGCTTTTCGCGGCGCAGGGAGAGAAAGCCTCCGGCCATGAGAAGCAGCGCCACGACGCAGCCGATCGCTGCGGTGACGGTGGCGATGGCGTTGCGCTCGGCGATGAATTCGTGGGCGGACTCCATGTCCGTCTCGATCACCAGCGCCCCGATGATGTCGTTCGTGCCGTCTGTGGCGCGCACGGGGTAGGCCGCCGTGAAGATGTGCCCCCAGTCGGTGTCAATGATGTCCTGCGAGTAGACGCTGCGGCCTTCGAGCGCCGCGGCGATGAAAGGCGCGACTTCGGGCTCGATCACGTCGCCGGGGTAGCGAAAGTCGCCGGAGCCGAGCTTCAAGCCGTCCACGACGTAGACGAGCTGGCCGATGCGGTTGCGCTTTGCGGTGTAGAAGTACCGCGCCGAATTCATGTTTCGAATTTCGTTGAGGCGCTTTTGAATGCGCAGGTAGCGGCCTGGGCGGATGTCGTCCTTTGTGTTGAGTTCGGTGAAGTCGCCGCGGTGAATGAGGTTTTCGACGCCCTGATGCATGGCGTCCGTGCGGGAGCGGTTCGTGGCGACGGTGTAGTCGAGCATGCTCTCGTTCTGCATCTTCTGCAGGCACCATGTGTAGCCCGCCACTGCGGCGACGGCGGCGAGCAACAAGGGAATAAAGCGATGCCAGCCCGGGCGCGATGAGCCGCCTTGCGTCGTTTCCTGAGCCAGGCTGTCCTCCCTTCCAAGCTCTCGCGGCTCTTCGAAAAGGCAGAGCCGGAAATCCCGCCGAAGCGGGAAGTGGTCGGAGTTTAGCGCCTTGCGCGGCGCGCGAAGGACGAATTTGGCAGGGAGCCGGCAGTTTTTGCGTCAGCGGCGGGCGCAGCGGTCAAGAAACGCGCGGTACTTTTCAAGAAAGAGCTCAGGCGCCTCCTCTTCAGGCGAGTGGCCGCAGGGCAGCGCTTCGCCTTCGGGATGCTGCGCCCGGTCGCTCCAGGTCTCGATGACGTCGTAGAGCTTGCCGACGGTGCCTTTGGCGCCCCAGAGGAGCAGGAGCGGGCATTCGATGCGATTTTCGCGGTCGGCGGCGTCGTCTGCGAGGTCAATCGTCGCCGCGGCGCGGTAGTCCTCGCAGATCGCATGGATTTCGTCCGGGTTGCGGTAGCAGCGCAAGTACTCCGCCATCACGGCGGGCTCCACGACGCCGGGCGTTTTCAGCTGGCCGCCGATGTGGCGACCGAGGAAGAATTCCGGATCGGCAAGGATGAGCTTTTCTGGAAGCGGCTCGGGCTGGATGAGGAAGAACCACCAGAAGTACTTTTGCGCGAACTCCATGTTGGTGCTGCATTGGTGCGCTCGTACATCACGGCCGTGGGCGCGATGTCGAGAAACGTCGCGCTCAGAAAGAGGTCTGGGCGGTCGAGCGCAAAGCGGTGCCCGACGCGGCCGCCGCGGTCGTGTCCCACGAAGTCAAACGGCGCGAGATGCAGCCTTTCCATGAGTAGCGCCAGATCCTGCGCCATGATGCGCTTTGAGTACGGGCGGTGCTCGCCGTCGCTGGCGGGCTTTGAGGTGTCGCCGTAGCCGCGCAGGTCGGGAAGGATCACTGTATGGTCGATGGCGAGCGCGGGCGCGACCTTGCGCCAGATGACGTGCGTGTGCGGATGGCCGTGCGCCATGAGAATCGGACTTCCGGATCCGCCGCGCGCAAAGCGCATCGTGATGCCGTTGGGGAGGTCGGCGTCAAAGAGCTCGAATCCGGAAATGAAGGGCGAGGGGCCGGCGCTGCGCACGGCGAAAGGACGGGAGATGTCCGACATGGCGAAAGCCTCCTTGGTGTGCTTGTGATTGATGTTAAAGAATTGGATGAAATTCAATAAGCATTATTAAATAATAATTTGCTACACGGTGTGTAGCAAATTGGCGACAGCGGATGCGCGGTCGGTCAAGCGTTGTCTCTCGAATTCATGAGCTGGCGATAGCCAGATTCCAATTCGCTTTTCAGTTCTTCTTCAGTCGGAAGGTAGGGCAGGTATTTGGAAGCAAACAACTTGTCGGAATCGTTCACAACGGAGTACTTGACAACAGTTTCGTCTTTGTCAGCGCACAAAAGGATGCCGATCGTGGGGTTGTCGTCCTTGCCTTTTTTCAGGTCGTCGAACATGCGGCGGTACATGTCCATTTGTCCGATATCCTGATGCGTCAGCTTGGCAGCTTTGAGATCGATGAGGACGAAGCACTTGAGGATGTAGTTGTAGAAAACTAGATCGATGTAATAGTGAGTCGTTTCGGTGCTGATTCGATACTGCCGTCCGACAAACGAAAAGCCCTTGCCGAGTTCGAGCAGAAAGGCCTCGAGGTTTTTGATGAGCAGGTCTTCGAGCTTCTTTTCACTGATCTCAGCGAACTTCGGCAACTGAAGGAATTCCATGACATACGGATCTTTAATGAAGGAGCGGATGTCGTTTGGCTTTGGAGCATCGGTGACGGGGATCTGAGTGGAAAGCAACCGCTGGTAGTAGTTGGTGGCAATGTTCCGGTCAAGCTCTCGAACGCTCCATTGGTGCTGGGCAGCTTCTTTCAGGTAAAAAAGTCTGGCTGGCGCGGAGGGGACTCGCATGATCAGGCGATTGTGGCTCCAGGACAACTTGCTGCAGAGGCGGTTGCATTCGGAAAAGTTGGGATAGGTCAGGTAGAACTGACGCATGTTTCTCAGGTTGGCGTACGAAAAGCCGTCGCCCATTTGGGCTGTCAAGCTTTTTGAAAGCTGTTGAAGAATGGACTGGCCGTATTGAGCGCGCTTTTGTCCGTTCTGCTCCCATTCGACGATCCGTTCACCAACGAGCCAGTAGGCTTCTACCATAAGGCTGTTGATGGATCTGGCTGCTTGCTTTCGCGCCGTCTGCAGGATGCAGTGGATGTCGTTGGAATAGTCGTTGGTCAGGTGAACTTGCATTGACTTCCTCCTCGCTCTGAAGGACGAGGATTCCCTACTGAGTCACGGGGCAAGCCCCGTGATCTCTTCGATGG
>CAVACW010000127.1:0-8202 GCA_963587345.1 uncultured Oscillospiraceae bacterium
CTCCGGAATCACCGCGGCCACCGCCTCCGCCGAGAGCCCCGCCGTGTCCGCCAAGGGAAGAATCCACCGCAAGTCGGCGGGCACCTGTTGCACCAGACGGCGAATCACGTCCGTGAGCTCCCGCTCCACCGTCCGCTTCTTTTCCGCATCGGCCGTCTGCACCATTTCCAACGCGAGCCCTCGCACCGCTCTCGACAACACCGGCGTGCTTGAAGGGTATTGCGCCACCGCATAGCGATGCAGTCGCCCCGCGTCCGTCGCGCGATTGCCCCAAAACCGCGACTCCTCCCGCATCCGAGCCGCAAGCGACACCGCCAAGGCGTTTGAAGGCGACACCGCCGCAAAATCCTCCACGCGACGCTCGGCTCCCACAAACGCCTCCGCCAACCGCCGCCGATCTTCCGACGCAATCAAGTCCATCGCCGCCGCCTGATACGGCGCATACGCCGCCCGATCCGCCTGCCGCGTCGACACGGGCCGCTCCAAGAGCTTCGTCAACGCCGCCGCCCGCAGTGTGAGGCGCTCTTCTTCGGCCAAGGCAATCGTGGCTTCCGCCGCGGCCTTCAGGGCCGCGCTGTTCGTGGGCCACGTCTTCAAGACTCCCTCTGCGGCTTCAAGCCTCGCGATCTGCACGAGCTTTCTCGTGAGCACGTCGTTGGTTTCCGCGTTCACGGTCGCGACGTCCACCGTCACCTGCGCAACGCCCTCCAAGGCCTTGTTCCACCCATGCCATCCGAGAACCGCAGCCGCCCCCAAGGCGAGCACCGCCACGCTCCAGCCCTCGGCGCCCAGCACGGGCGACTTCGCTTTCTCCTCCGCCGCCACGGCGTCCGCATCGCGTTCGCCCGTTCGCAAAACGAGCCCCAGTGCCGCCACCGCTGCCGAAAATAGGAGGAGGTTCGCAGGCTGCTTCAAGCCATACTCCACCGCCTCCTGCCCCAGCACCGCTGTGATGCCTGCCAACAGCCCCAGCGCCAGCGGAAAAAACGACGAATGGCGCTTGGCAAGCCTCACAACGCGCACGGCCCCGCAGCCGTACGCCACCGCTCCCGCCAAAAGCACCCCGCCGCCTGCGGGGAGCCCGATCATCACCAAGAGCTCGAGATAGTCATTGTGCGCGGCGTTCACCAAGAACCCCGGCACGTAGCTCGTGTCAAACAACGCCGCCAAGGCAAGCACGCCGTCCCAGCCGCTCCCGGCCCACGGCGACAACCCGATCACGTCCCGCACGGTCTGCCAAATCTCCCAGCGCACCAAGGCGCTCGGATCCGTGCCGGACAACACAAAGGTGACGCGCTCCGTCACCAAGTCCAGCCCATAGAAACTTGCAATGAAAAGCGCCAGCGTCACAACCGCCGCGGGCACCGAAAACGACCGCCGGCCTCGTGCGATCCAAAGACCGCCCGAAAAGAGCACCAGCCCCGCCACCGTCACCAAAATCGCCGCGCGCGAGTAGGAAAAGAGAATCGCCAGGAGCTGCGCCACCGCGGCGACCGCGAGCACCACCGCCAGCCACGCCCGCCCTTTCGCCGCGTCATGAAGCCGCGTTCCGCGCGACGCGGTGCGCAAGGCAGCCGCGAGCCCCAGCGCGGCAAAGAACCCCAGAACACCCGCTTGCGCAAAGTGGTCTCGGTTCGGATAACCCGCGCTCGCGGTCGTGTCCGTGCCCTTGTAGAGCCAGAAGAACCAGTCCCAGCCCCCAAAAGCCTGCCCGAGCCCCGCCACCGCCGTCACGGTTCCTGCCGCGGCGATGACGCCCGCGAGCCACAGGCAACGCTCACGCCTTGCAAACCCCTGCAGCGTGAGCCAGTAGACGCCCGCCGCGGACGCAACCGCCAGCAGCCCCAGGACCTGCGCTTCGGGTCGCACCGCAAACATTGCGGGCCCCACCGCCGACACCGCCCGAGCGCTCTCCCAAAGCGACACCATCTCAGGCGCAAGCCCCGCCCCCAGCGCGTCAAAAACAGCAGGCACCAATTGCAGCGAAAGCACCGCCAAAACGACGCCATAAAGCCACAGCCCTCGCGCGGGCACCGGCCGCCACCGACCGCGCAACAGCAACCCCAGCGCCCACAAGGCGAGCGCTGCCGCCACCGCCACGGCCATCCCGCCCGTGGCGAGCGCATGCCGTCCGCCCCAAAAAAGGGGCGTTGCGATGAGCACCGCAGCCGAGAGAACGCGGCTTGCTGCGAGGCACAGCCTGCCCGCCGCCTTCACGCGGCGGGACCGATGGTGACGGACGACTCCCACGGCGGCTCCTTGGCGGCTTCCGGCCCGTCAGGCCTTTTTGAGAAGCTTCTGGTACCAGGGCTTCTTCACGCCCGTACTTTCCGCTCCGTACCCATAGCCATAGCCGTACCGGCTGCCGTAGCCATAGTCGCTCCCGTAGCCCGCTTCGTCCTTTGCTTTTTCGCTTTGCTGCAGCACCGTGCCCACGAGAGCCGCGTCCACGCGGCGCATCGCATCGCACGTTTCTTCAATCTGCCGCTTTTCTGTCTTGTAGCGCTGCCCCACGACGAGGTAGCGCAGGCCCGGCACTGTCGACAGGTTCAAGGTGTCTGACACAAGCAACACCGGCGCGGTGTCCACGATCACCATGTCGTAACGATCCGCCAACGACGCAAAGAACGCGGGCGTAGTCTCCGCCCCCAGGAGTTCCACCGGATTCGGCGGCGTGGGCCCCGCGGGAAGGAACGCGAGGTTCAAATCCTCAAAAGGCTTCACCGTGAGGGCCTCCACGCTCTGCGCGGTTGCTGCGGCGGCCGCCGCCAGCAGGCTCGAGAGCCCCGTCGCCTCCGCCTTGTCACCCAAGAGGAGCTGCGTCAAGCGACGACGGCGCATGTCGCAGTCGACCAACAGCACGCGCTTTCCGCCGCGCGCGTAGGTGAGGGCGAGATTCATGGCCACAAAGGACTTCCCTTCGCCCGGCACGGAGGACGTCACCGCGAGAAGCTTCGATTTCGACGACGCAGGCGACAGCGACAACGACGTTCTCAACGCGCGGAAGGCTTCCGCGACTGTGCCCTTGGGCTCGTCGTACCCCACGAAGTCCACGCGCTCCGACTTCCCGGCGTACGGGATCTCGCCAAAGATCGGCAGCTTCGCGCAGGCTTCAAACTCTTCGCGGGTCTTCACGGTCTTGTCAAGGAGCTCAAGCACCAGGCAAATCAGCACGCTCAAGACGACAGAAGCGAGAATCAGGACCGCCATCGTCTTTGCCTTCTGCGGATAGGCCGCGCGATGCGGCGGCGTAGCGGGCACGATCACCTGGAAGGTGCCCCCGGAGCCCGCGTCAGCGCTTTTGGCGATCTGCAGTTCGCCCACGCGTCCCAAGACGTACTGGTAGGACTTCTCTTTCGCTTTCAGGTTGTCTTCCAAGACGCGATAGGCGTCCGCGATCTGATCCAAGCCTTTCAACTTCTCGGTGGCCTCCGCAATCTCCTTTTCCACGAGCTTCAAGCGCACCGCCGCTTCCTGCGCCTTCGCCTGAATGGAGATGAGGCTGTTTTCCGTCTCATCCACGATCGCCTGATCCATCTTGGCGATCACCTGCCGCTGCGTCTGCACCGTGCGGTGCGAGGGACCGTAGTCTTGCAAAGACTTCACCAAGGTGGCCTGCGCCTGAAGCCGCGCGGTCTTGAAGCTCGTCAAGGTCGGATTGCGGATCGCTTCCGGAATGGAATCCAAACGCAAGCCCCGGCGCTTCCACTCGTCAATCGCCGCCACTGCGCCCTGCGCGTTCGCGACCGATTCCTTCGCATCCACGAGCGCCTTGTCCAAGGCCGTGAGACGCGCCACCAAGAGGTCATTTTCCGTCTGCACGGAGAGCATGTCATGGAGCTTCTTGAAGTTGTTCAACTTCGCGATCGCTTCAAAGCGCTCGCGCTCCATGTTGACGAGTTCGTCGCGAAGCTTCTCCAAGCCGCGCTCGGAAAACCCGGTGGAGCGCTGGCGCGCGTCGTCGATGTATTCGTTGGCGAGGTAATTCGACACCTCGGCCGAAAAGCGCGCATCGGGATCCTTGAAGCCGATGTCCACGAGACTCGTGTTCGGGACCTGCTTCACTTCGATGAGGTCGGCGAGCTTAGCCAAGGGCTCGCGGGCGTTCAGAAACTCGGGCTTCTTTGCAAAGTCAAACTTTTCGTAGAGCCGCGCGAGGATGTGATCCGACGTCATGAGCTTCATCTGCGTGTTGATGAAGTCACGCCTTGACCCCGAGTCGCGGCCAAACTCGCTGTCGTACACCTCGTCGATCTTCGTCACCTTGAGGCTTCCGGCCTCAACGAGCATGCGGCAGCTTGCCAAGTACACGGGCGTTGCCATGAAGCAGTAGAGAAGCCCCAGCACCACCACCGTGCCGCAAAGCGCGGCGCAGAGCTTCCAGCGCTTCAAGACGGACTTCGCGAGGCCCACGAGGTCAATCTCCATGAGATCGTTCTTCTCGTCCGCCGCCTCGCGGCTCGATTCGGTTTCCCGGGTGTCTCGATTGACTCGGTTCATCCCACTCGTTTCCTTTGTTGCCGGCGGGGCTCGCCCTTCAGGTGTTCACCCCGCCGCTCGTCATTCATTTGCGCGGGACGGCCGCCCCGCTGTTTTGGTTCGTGCAACGCTTTTTCGGCGCTGCCTTGCAGTCAGCCCGCCAAAAAGGCCTCGAGCCGCCGCTGCATCCGCTCCGTCTGCCCCGGATGGCGCTTTTCAATGAGGTCCGCCGCCAGCGACAATCCCGGCACACGCACGCGGGCTTCGTGCGCATCGCTTGCCAGAACCACGTCGTTGGGGAAGGCCTCCAGAATCGTCCACGCGAGCTTCTGCGCGCGGGCTCCAAAAAGCCCCGTGAAGCTTGCCGCCGTGAGTTGCAGCAAGGCCCCTGCCGCAATCACCGCAGAAAGCTCAAAGCGGCACGCCTCAGGCGTCACCTGCTCATAGCGCTCGGGATGCGCCAGCATCACGCGCTTTCCCGCGGCCGTCGCCTCCTGCACGAACATCGGCACGAAGCGCATCGGCTGGTAGGGCGTGAGCTCAAACAAGAAGGCGTCCGTCGCCCCCAAGAAACCTTCGGGGTTTCTCGCGAGCACCTCAAGGAAGTTCTCGGCAAGCAGCCATTCCGCTCCGTTCTTGAACGTCACCCCCAGGCCCTCCGCGTCCGCGGCCTGCTGCAGCGTCTCGCGCTTTACGTGGCGATCGGCCAAAACCGCCGCCACGTCGTCTTCTGCGGAGAGATGCGACGTGCAGTAGATGGTGCGCACGCCGTCCGCGGCCGCAAGACGCGCCATCGCGAGCGACTCGTCCAGAGTCGCTGGGCCGTCGTCCGTGCCAAAGAGAAAATGCGCGTGGGGATCGATCGTGAGCATGCCGCCTCCCGGTGCTGTGCCTTCCGTGCCGTGTCCTTTCACCGCTACCAGCGGGTTTCCGGCACGTAGACGATGTCACCGGGCTCCAACTCCATGTCGTTGCCGCCCTTGCCGTTTTCAAGCATCGAGCGCACGTCCACTTCAAAGGAGTCCTTTCCGCGCGTGACGCGAATCTGGCTCAGGGAATTCGGCCGCTCCGCCCCGCCCGCCAAGGCCACAATGCGGCTCACGGTCAAGGGGGCTTCGGGCGTGGCAAAGAACTGCCCGGGCTTCTTCACGGTTCCGAGAACCGAGATCGCCCGCACGCGCGGCACCACAACGGTGTCCCCGGGCTGCAGCAGCGTGTCTTCCGTCACCTTGCCGTTCATGATGTCGCGGGCGCTCACTTTGACCGTTGTGATTTTCCCCGCCTTCGTGCGGCGCACGACGACCCCATCCACGTCCGCGTCTTCGGACAGCCCGCCTGTTGCCGAAATCGCCTGCATGGCGGTGATTTCGGAGCCTTCCGGAATCACGACGCTCGAGGCCTTCTCCACCGCGCCCAAGACGAAGACGTTTCTCGGCGCATAGCTTTCCACCGACACCACGACTTCGGGCTGGCTGTAGCCGTGCTTTCTCAACGCCGCCGCGATCGTGCGCTCAATGGCGTCCGCGGAATTCCCCGCCACGAAGACGCGACCCGCGACCGGGAAGCGAATGTAGCCTTCCGGATCCACGCGCAGGCGGTAGGTCATGTCTTCCTGACGGTAGACCCCGACCGTGAGCAAGTCGCCCGAAGCGATGCTGTAGGCCGCGGCCTCGACGGCAGCCGGCGTCAACAGCGACGCGGCGGCAGCGATGACGGCCCCGGCCGTCACAACGGTTTCTTTGAGCTTCATGAAAAACCTGATTCCCCGAATAAAACACAAACAGCTGCCCGAAGCGTTGCCACTGCGAGCAGCTGTTCCCTCTGGCTAAACGCGGATTAAAGCGTCAGCGCCAGACCCAGCATGACCATGTGGCGGTCGTAGGAAGCTGAGTTTTCGTACTTCGTATTCGTGAAGCGGTAGCCCGCGCTCACGTTGAGCCAGTCCTTCACGCAGTACGTCGTGCCAAGCGTCACGCCGATGTCGCGATACTTGTCGTCTTCACTGTTGGAAGGCTTGTTGTAGGAGAAGTAGGGCGTAGCCGAAGCCGTGAAGCGGCCGGCTCCGGGCGAATACTGCAGGCCCGCCTGCACGCGCACGCTGTCGATGTAGGCGCTCTTCGAGGAGCTCGTGGACGTCGCAGAGATGGACGGCGCATAGGAAATCTGGCCCGTCATCTTCACGTCCGCGTTGAGCGCGAGTTCGCCGCCCACGCGAGCCGTCGGACGCGTCTTCGTGTCGCCCGCGTAGTCCATCGCCTTGTGGCTGTCGTCAAAGTCCATGTACGCCGCACCCACTTCACCGTAGAGGCGAGCCGTGTCGCGATACGTCCACGCAGCGCCCACCACGCCTGTGAGGGTGTTGGTGTCGTTAAAGAGCTTGCCGCGGACATTGGCCATTTCGTAGGCCGCCTGCGCATAAAGACGGGTGTTGTCGGTCACCGCATAGCTCGGACGCAGCGTGATCGAATCCGTGTCGTATTCGTAGTCCTTGTAGACGTTTTCACGACGCACGCCCGAATGCTGATAGTCCGCATCCACGCTGAAATAAGGCGAAGGGGCCACCGTCACGCCCGCACCGGCCCCGTAATAGGTCGTCTGATACACGTCCTCCGCGGTGCGGCTGTTGTCGTTCGTGCGACTCACGTTGCCGTTGGCGCGCACCGTCAAGGCGGGCGAGATCACGACCGCCCCTCGAGCGTTCAAAAAGCCTTCCTGGCCGTTGTACTCGGAGTGGTTGCTGTAGACGTTCTGAAGGGCCTGGCCTTCGACGCGCACGTTCCAGCGATCCTTTTCATCCACCTGCAGCAAGGCGCCCACCGCCGTCGTAAAGACGGTGGAGCTTTCCTCGTTCTGGCTGCCGTAGATGTTGCTGTCGTAGCGAACGAACTCGCCCGCGTACACGTCAAGATTCACCGCCCGGCCCCCGAGCCTCTGCGTGATGAGGTTGTCCTTCATCAGCGTCACGGGCGAGCCGTTTACCGTCGGATGGTACGATTCCTTCACCTGCTCGGCAGCGCAAGCCGACGTCGCAGCGAGCGCAAAAACCACCGCCTGCGCGCAGAGGGCGCGCTTCGTCATTTTCGTCATGATGCCTTGCTCCCGCTTTCCTTATTGCTTGCTCACCGGAATGTCGTCCACCTTGGAGCCCGTTTCGCTGTTGAACGTCTGGCTCATCGTGGCGCTGGTGGCCGTCGTGTTCGCGGGCAGCGCAAAGGATGCCACCGCAACGGACGACGTCGTCGAAGCCGTCGAAGAAGAATCCGAGCTCGCCTCGGCAGCGGCCGCTTCACTGCTGGAAGCCGCTTCCGCCGTCGCCTGAGCCGTTGCGCTCACGAAGGAGGGCTTTGCGGTCACCGTTCCCGCCCCGTCCGCAAACGAAAGGCCCATGATGACGCCCGTGGAAGACACCGTGAGCGTCACGCCCTGCGACTGCAGGAAGGACGCGGCAGCCGCTCCCGTCAGCGTGTTCTGTCCGTCAAACACGACGAGCGTACCGTCATCCTGCGTCGTGATGCTGATGTCCTGCCCCGCGCCAGTCTTCACTGACACTGTCTGAACTTCGGCGGCGACCGCGGCGCCCATAGCCGCGGCGATCGCAACCGCCACGAGCGATTTCGTAAAAAGCTTCATAAGTGTGCCGCGAACATCTCGCGCCCGTTCTTTCGAGCCGGCGGCTGCCTCGCGAATTCCCTTTGATCAGTTGTATTGAAAAGTCATTTACCC
>CAVACW010000128.1:0-8159 GCA_963587345.1 uncultured Oscillospiraceae bacterium
GAGTCTGGACCGTGTCTCAGTTCCAGTGTGGCTGGTCGTCCTCTCAGACCAGCTATTGATCGTCGCCTTGGTGGGCCTTTACCCCGCCAACTAGCTAATCAATCATCGGCCGCTCCGTCTGCGCCAGGCCTTGCGGTCCCCGGCTTTCACCCTCAGGTCTTATGCGGTATTAGCCATCCTTTCGGATGGTTGTCCCCCACAAACGGACACGTTCCGATGTATTACTCACCCGTTCGCCACTCGCCGCCAGGAGCAAGCTCCCGCGCTGCCGTTCGACTTGCATGTGTAAGGCATGCCGCCAGCGTTCAATCTGAGCCAGGATCAAACTCTTCACTTTGATCTCTGTTACTTTTTGGTCGTACTCATTTCGACTCGCAGAAATGACAAGTTAATGTCTTTTCTTGGCTTTGTGAGTACTTCCGATTTTTTTCGAGTCTTCTCTTTTTAAAGAAGATTCAATCGTCAGTACCCACGCTTATCGGTTCGTCTGTTCAAATTTTTAAAGAGCGTTGCCGCTGTTTCGCGACAAGGATCGGCATCATACAGAGGTCAAATCCTTTTTGCAAGTCTCGAAGTGAACTTTCGCTTTTTCACTCCCCGAAGCGTTGCTTTCGCACCACTTCGGCAGAAGCTTGCCTTCTTTTCTTCGTCGCTTGGGAAGCGGCGAAGGGGGCGCATTATGAGCGGACCGAAAGGCGATGTCAAGCAAATTCCGCGCCAATTTCGCGAAAGAACTGGCTCACCGCTGATTTTCAGCATTTTTCAGTTCATCGATCGTGTTGTAGTTGGCAAAGGACGCCACCTCCGCTTCATCAAACGGCACCCAAAGGCACCCCATGGCCGTGAGCCACAGGCCGACGCGATGCTCGCCCGATTCGAGCGCCGCTTTCATTTCAAGCGCCAACTCCCGACGAAAAAGCGCAAACACAGGCTCCTTCTTGCCTGCCACGATCGGCGCCGCCGCCCGGGCTTCTGGGTGCTTCTGAAGGGCCGCCAGCAAACGTTGCACAAGATCGAGCGGCACCCGCGGACTGTCGCAGGGGGCGCTCACCAAAAATTCCGTGCGCGCGGCCGCGCACGCCGCCTCCCAGCCCGCCAAGGGGCCGCCGAATCCCGGAATGCGATCGGTGACCGGTTCCAATCCCAGCGCCTCATACTGCGGAAGATTGCGATTGGCGCTCACCAGAAGCCTGGCGCACTGCGGCGTCAGACGCTCGACCGCCGCCATCACGAGCGGCCGCCCTTCAAACATCACCAGCCCCTTGTCAACGCCGCCCATGCGCCGCGCAAGTCCGCCAGCCAGCACCACGGCCGTCACATTTTCCGCTCTCATCGGCTCAGTCCCCGTCTTGCAACTTTCAAAAACTCGAGTAAATTCTTTTGATCCGCCGACTCCGGCGTCCGACTTCAAGGATTTTTTGCATGTCCACCGCTCCCCTCCGCCGCGTTTCCGTTGATGAAGCCCGGCGGGACATTCTCTCACACGTCACCGCGCTTTCGCGCTTTGAAGATGTTCCGTCCGCCGCCGCTGCGGGCCGCGTTTCAACGGAGACCGTAGAAAGCCCGGTGGCCGTACCCGCGTACACGAATTCCGCCATGGACGGCTTTGCCTACACCGCCGCAACGCTTCCCGCCGGCGACTCAGTGACGCTTCCAATTGCCGGCGAATCCCTCGCGGGCCACCCCTGTCTTCACGCGATCCCCGCTGGCGCCGCCTGCCGCATCACCACCGGCGCCAAATTCCCCGAGGGCTGCGACACCGTCATTCCCTTTGAAAAGACGACTTCGGACGGCCGCACCGTCACGTTTGCCCGTGACGCCGTGAAGGCGGGGGCCAACGTCCGTCACCAAGGCGAAACCCTCCGGCCCGGCGACGTCGTCATTGCCGCCGGCACCCGGCTCACGCCCGCGCACGCGGCGCTTCTTGCCAACCTGGGCTTCTCGAAAATCACCGTCACCGCCCCCGTGCGCGCGGCGGTGATCGCCACCGGGGACGAGCTCGTCGAACCCGGCCGTCCCTGTCCTGAAGACCGTCTCTACAACGCCAATTCCACCGCGCTCACGTCGCTGCTTTCCGCCCTGGGATGCGACGTCGTTGACTTCGGCATCGTGCCGGACGCGCCGGACGCCGTGCAAGAGGCGTTCCTTCGGGCCGCCGAAGACTGCGACATCGTCTTCACGAGCGGCGGCGCCGCCGCGGGCGAAGCCGACTTCACGCACAAAGTGCTCGAAGCGGAAGGGGAAATTCGCCCCTGGGAAGTCAGCATGCGCCCGGGAAAGCCCATGCGCTTCGGGCTTCTCTCAGAAAAGCCCGTCTTTCTTCTCCCAGGCAACCCCGTCGCCGCTGTCGTCACTTTTCTGGAATTTGCGCGCCCCGCAATCCTCGCCATGGCGGGCGTCGCCGGCGACGCCGTCCTCCCCGTTGAAATTCCCCTCAAGCTCGCGGCCGACGCGAAAAAGAAAGACGGCCGCGCTGAATTCATGCGCGCCCGCCTCACGGTAGACGAAAACGGCGAGGCGGCCGCGCTTCCCCTGAAGGACCAGGGCTCCGCCGCGCTCACGAATCTCACAGGGAGCGACCTCATTCTGGCGCTTCCAGCCGAAGGCTCGCTCATCCCATCGGGCACGCTCGTGCCCGCCCAGCTTCTTTCCGAACTCATGCATTGAGTTCGCTGAGCGTTTTTTGGGACGCGCCATCCGGCGCGTCCCTCGCTACCGATGACGCCGCCGGCGGCGATGCGTTCGGTAGGGCTTTTCAGGCTTTTCCTTTCTGGCAACCTCGTCGCCCGCCGGCGCCTTTTCTGCCGGCGCCAGCGGCGCTTTCGGGCCTGCCGTCTTCTCGGGCTCCGTCCCCGCCTTCTCCACAGCATCCAGCCGACGACCGCCCGCGCGCCTTGTCACGCCCGCCCGAGGCTCGGGCACAAAGCTCAGCGCCGCATCGAGCGCCTCGGGCGAGGGCTCCTCTCCCGCTTCCTGCAGGGCGAGAACGTCCCGGGGATCCATCTGCGACGGGACGATCACGTTTCCCGCCAGATCCACAATGCCGCGGTAGCCGATGCCCCGCACCGTCATGCCTTTGTAGCGCCCGTAGATGTGATCTTCGTGCTGATGCCCGTGAAAGAGCCACTTCACATGAAGCGCGCACCCCAGACGGTCAATTGCTTCAAACCCCTTCTTGTGGCATCCCGCCGCCTCGTGCGTCACGAGCACATCGGCGCGCTGCCGCAGAAGGTTGTCATAGACCGACGGAAATATCGACGTGCGGTGCCGCCGCGGCAGCCCGCCGTGCCACAGGTTGCCGTGCCCCGCGCGGCGCACGAAGCTTGACGCGGACCGGTAGTGCGGGTCGCCCTCAGGCATCCAGATCTGGCCGCGAAATACTCCGCCGAGCCCCGCGATTCTCACGCCCGCCACGTCCGCGACGCGCCCGTGCAGATTGCGCCCCGCGAGCGGCCCCTTCCAAAGCCGCTCGTAAAACTCCTCCGTGTCGCTGTCGTGGTTGCCGGGAATCCACCACACCTCGGTCAAGGCCATGGCTTCCTTGAAGATGACGTTCATGGGAGCCGAAGGCTGAATGTCGCCCAAGAGCACGATCGCCTTGGGGCGATACTTCTTCACCGCTTCATTGATGTAGTCAAAGGCGCCGTGCGGGTCGCCGCAAAAGAAAATGAGCGGCACGTCCTTCACGGGCGCAGGCGGCCGGCGATGAGGCTTGCGGCGCCGATCAGAAGTCGTCGTCATGTCGCCTCCCTGCCGCCGTAAAGCGTGAGCGCTGACTTCAAAACCTTCGCCACCGCCGCCCGAAGCGACGCGGGCTGCAGCACTTCGGCATGCGCACCGTAGGAAAGAATCTGCCCAACGAGCTCCGTTTCGTTCGCGTACGGGACTTCCAGCGTCACCGTGCCGTCGCGGTTTTCGTGCAGAACCTGCTTGCGATGCCAGACTTCGCCCCGCACATAGGGGCTCATCTCAGCGTCAAAATGAATGGCGGCCTTCTGCACCTCGCTGCCGGAAAAAATCCCGAACGTCTCGTCCGTTTCCTCCGCGGCCTTGATCGCCACCTCGCGACAAGCCTTCGTCATCAGCTCGACGTGACGGATGCATTCAAGATTGAAGGTTTTCATCGCCTCCGTGCGATGGCACCACGCCTGCAGATACCAGCGGTTCTTGTAGTTCACGAGCCGCACGGGGCTCACCTCGCGCGGCGTCTCAGCATTGCGGGACTTCGTGTAGTAGAGGATGAGGAGCCGTCGCTGCGTCATCAGCGCATAGCCGATCATTTCAAACCAGGGGCTGCGGTCCACTTTCCCCTGCGGCGTCACGACGCAGACGCGGCGTCGGAACTCGCGAAAGTTCTTCCCCGTCGCGTCGTTCACGGCCAGCGCCAAAAGCCGCGCCTTCATCGCCTTCATGTCAGGCGCAAGCAACGCCCCCTTTTCCTTCTCCACGGCGTCAAACAGCTCCAGCGCCGTAAAAAAGGCCTTCATCTCCGTGGGGCTGTACCAGGGGGCGACGCGAAATGACGTCTTCTGGGCGCCCTTGGCGTAGCGATAGGTCTTGGTGCCGCGGTGGTAGTACACCGGCGCCCCCAGCTCATCGCGCAGAAAAGCCAAGTCCCGCTTCAGGGTGGGAAGCGAACAGTCGAGCGCCTCCCGAAGCTCCTCGCTCGTCGCCTCGCCCTTCCCGCTCAAGAGCTCATCGATGCGGAAAAGCCGCATCTGAAAGGACAGATTGGAATGCATGACAACCGGCGGCCTCAAGGCGCCGTCTCCCTTCTGAGGGGGAAGGCGCGCGGCCGCCGCCAAAAAACTAAAGTTGTCCTGATTCTAGCAGGGGGCCCCAATTGAGATCAGCGTGATACGAAGAACGCTGCTTCAAAAGACGCTCGTGCGATCTTCCAAAATGTCCGCGTCCGCCAGCGCATGAAGCACAAAGTCTTCCGATGAGAGCGCCGGATTCTTCTTCACGTCGGAAAAGACGAGCTCCGTCACCATGCCGAAGTGGTCCGCGAGGCGCATGAAGACGGGGAGCCCCGATCGATCAAACCCCACCACGGCCTGAGCAAACGACGCGTCTTCCGTCTTGGGAACGGCCTTCACCGCTGACGCCGCGCCTGCGGTGCGATCCGAGGACTCCGTGAGATGAAAGGCCGCGAGCGCCTTTTCGTCCCCAAAGAGCAGCGCCGCCGGCGCCGCGGTCACGGCGCCCGCCACCGAGCGCACCGTCACCTGATTCAAATCCCGATCCCAAAGCTTCACGGTCTTCGCGTCCGCCACGATTTCCTGCACGTAGGGCGACTCGGTGCGCCACGCAAAGCGCCCCGGACGCTCAAAGGCAAACGTACCCTGCGACGGCGCGTCCGCGGGCTGCCCCTGTTTGTCCAAAAGGGTTTGCGTGAAGCGCCCCGACGCCGACGTCGTGCTCTTTACGAACGCCACGAGCGCCGCAACGCCCTCCCCCGCCCCGAAGGCGGCTCCCGAAATCGGCAGCGCAGCCGCCGCCAGCATCAAGTCCCGGCGCTTCATTCCAGCCCTCCCGCAGGCTTCACGAGCACTTCGCGCTTTCCGGCGGCGTTGGGCTTGCTCACAATGCCCGCGCGCTCCATGCTTTCAATCAAGTTGGCGGCGCGGTTGTAGCCAATGCCAAACCGGCGCTGCACATAGCACGAAGAGGCCCGACGCGCCTCGATCACAACGGCCGCCGCCTGATCGTAGAGCGGGTCCTTTTCGCCCGCCGTGGAGACGTTGCCATTGCCTGCGGCAGCCGCTCCCTCCGGCGCCTCCTCGGGCGTCTCCGTCACCGCGTCCACATAGTCGGGCGTCCCCTGCGCCTTCAAGTTCGCCACGACGCGCGACACCTCTTCGTCGCTCACATAGCACCCTTGAATGCGGGTCACCATCTGCTGCCCCGGCCGGCGGAAAAGCATGTCGCCCTGCCCCAGCAAGTCCTGCGCGCCGCCTTCGTCCAAGACCACCTGGCTGTCAAAGCGGCTTGAAACCATGAAGCACACGCGCGCGGCGACGTTGGCCTTGATCAAGGGCGTCACGATGTCCACGCTCGGGCGCTGGGTGGCGAGAATGAGGTGAATGCCGGCGGCGCGCGCCTTCTGCGCGAGACGCACGATGGCGTTTTCCACCTGCTTGCGATTGAGGAGGATCAGGTCCGCGAGCTCGTCGATGATGCAGACGATGTAGGGCAGGGGCTTCAGCGGCTCGTTCGCGGGTTCATTTTCCGACGTCACCTTGTAGGGATCCATGAGGGGCGCGCCCGCGGCCTCCGCCTCGCGCACCTTGTCGTTGTAGGCGATGAAGTTTCGCACTTCAAATTTCTTCATGAGCTTGTAGCGGTGCTCCATCTCCTGCACAAGCCAGTTCAAGGCGTTGGCAGCCTTGTTCATGTCGTCCACCACGGGGCAGAGCAAGTGCGGAATGTCGTTGTAGGGCACGAACTCCACCTGCTTCGGGTCCACCATCACGAGCCGCAATTCCGACGGATCGCACTTGTAAAGCAGCGACAGAATCATCGTGTTGATCGCCACCGACTTGCCCGAGCCCGTCGTGCCGCCCACCAAGAGATGCGGGAGCTTGGCCAAGTCCGTCACCACCGGCGCGCCGCCGATGTCTTTTCCGAGCACGATCGTCAAGGGCGACGCGCTTTCCCGATAGGCGCTGCTGTCGATGATTTCGCTCAAGTACACCTGCTCGCGCTGATGCTTCTGGTTCGGAATCTCGAGCCCCATGTAGGTCGTGCCGGGCACGGCGGAGACGATGCGCAGGGACTGCACGGCGAGAGCGCGCACCAGGTCCTTCTTCACTTCCTCCACCTTCGAAGACTTCACGCCGGGCGCGAGATCGATCTGATACTGCGTAATGACCGGTCCCACCTGCACGCGCTCCACATGCGCCTGAATCTTGTACGTCTGCAGCTTCGATTCAATCTGGCGGCTCGTCATTTCGAGCGCATCGTCGGACACGCCCTTGCGCTCAGCGGGCGGCGAATCCAAAAGCGACATCTCGGGGCAGACTCGCCCCGCAGCCGCCGCGGCCTTCCCCGGCGTCGCCGACGCCCTGGTCGCCGTCACTGTCGGCGCCTTGGCCGCCTCCGCTTCGTCCGCCAAGCGCTCTTCGGTCGCTTCCGGCGTCGTCAAGGCTTCCGCAAGGCCCGCCTCCTCGGTGACTGGCGCCTCCTCCGCGGGCTTCTCGCGATGCCGGAGCTTTTCAAGGAACGCGCGGATTCGCGCCACGCCCTCCTCCATGCCTCCTCCGATTTTTTCAGCGGCCGTGAGCCAGGAGAAGTGAAACGCCCAGGAGGCGCCCGCCAGAATCAGCACAGACAACACAAAGGTCGCGCCCCATACACCCAGAAAGGGCGCGGTGTTTGCGGCCACCGCGCGACCGAGCAGGCCGCCCGCTCCCATGGGAAGTTTCGCCCCAGCGTAGGAAAACTCAATGACAGAAAGCCCAGCCGTCGCGCCCGCGAGAATCACCAGCCCCGCTACCGTCGAAAAGGGCTTCACCGCCGCCTCTTCCCGCTGCGTCAAGGCCATGTGCAGCCACACCGCGCTGTAGATGAGAAGCGCCGCCGGCACCCACCAGGCCGCCAGCCCCAGCCCCCAGTAGAGCGCATCCGACGACCACGCCCCCCAAAGGCCGCAAAGATTCGCCGGCACCGCGGCGCCCGTCGTGGAAAAGCCGGCATCTTCCGGCGTATAGCTTGCGAGCGCCGCCGCAGCGAGCACGCCCGCTACGATCGCCACCATCCACCCCAGCCGCAGCGCCAGGGCGCGGAAAAAGCGGCCGACCGCCGCCAGCGCCTTGCGTCGGAACTCGCGCCGGGCCGCCAGCCGCGCCTCTTCCCGGGCGCGCGCTTCGGCTTCCTTGTCTTCGCGCCATTCACTCGCAATGGCGGGCTTCTTGTTCTTTCTCATAAAAATCAAATGGGCATCTATTGGCGTCGAGCGGTCGCATCACGCTCTGTCGCCTGTTTGGGTTGCCGGGCGCATTATTTCAGATGCAAGCGGCGGCGCAGGCCGCCAAGGCCCGGCGGAAACGCTCTTTTTCAGAAAAATTTCAAAACGCCTTCCCTTGACTTCCTCCTCGCCCTAAAGGACGAGGATTCCCTACTGAGTCACGGGGCAAGCCCCGTGATCTCTTCGATGG
>CAVACW010000129.1:0-8026 GCA_963587345.1 uncultured Oscillospiraceae bacterium
TTTTTAACTCAACTTATTAAGGAGAACGCGATTCCTCCCGCGACTAAAGTCGCGGGTTTCCTCGCGTAGTTTCTATGACCGGTGCGGCAGCGGAAGGAGTGCTTGTGCGGCTCGTGGATGACGACGCCGACTTCTTGGAAGGCCTCGCCTTCGTTCTTGAAGCGAAAGGCTGGACTGTTGCCGCCTATCAGGATCCGCTGACTTTTCTCAAAGCCGACCGCCCTAGCCTGCCGGGGTGCCTCATTCTCGACATCCGCATGCCTGGCATGTCCGGCATCGAGCTGCAGGCCGAAATGAAGGCGCGCGGCATCGATCTGCCGATCATCATTCTCACGGGCCACGCCGACGTAGACTCCGCCGTCAAAACGCTCAAGATGGGCGCCTCCGACTTCCTGCAAAAGCCCGTTAATTCCAACGACCTCTTTGAAGCCGTGGAAAATGCGGTGCAGCTAAGCCGCGCCCAGCGTCTCGGAGGCCTCGAAAAGACCGCGCTCCTTGACGTGATCTCGCGCTTCTCCGCGCGTGAGAAGGCCGTGACGCGCCTCTTGCGCGAGGGGCTCGTCAACAGCGCCGTCGCCGAGCGGCTGGGCCTCACCGCTAAAACCGTGCAGAACTACCGCAACACGGTCTACGGCAAGCTGCGGGTGCACAACACTGGAGAACTCCTGCAAGTGCTCGCGCAGATCGAGCCCGCTCAGCTCAACGAGCTTCTTGCCGGGTGACTCCCATGGTGCGGCGCCTTCTCCTTTTGCTGCTTCTTGCCGCGGCGGCGCTCGCGGCGGAAGCGTCCGCGAATCCTGACGCCGTCTCCGCCGCCTCAGCGCAGCTCGCCCGAGAAGACCGCCCCTTTCGCATCGGCCTCATTGAGCTTTCTGACATTCAGCGCGTGGAGTTTCTCACCGCCCGCACGATCGAGCACCTCAAGGCCGCCTCCCCTGTTCCCATCGAGATTCAAACCTTCACAAGCCGGGAGCTGGAAAGCGCGGTGCGCGAAAAGCGCGTGGACGCCTTCATCGCAAGCTCCGGGTTCTACTGGCGCATGATTCCCTACGGCGCCCGCGACATCGCGACGATAATTTCGCCAAACCGCCCGGATCCCAACCACTCGAGCGCCATCACCTTCATCACCGCAAGCCGCAACCCAGTCATCCGAACTCTGGAGGACCTGCGGGGTGCGCGCCTTTCCGCAAGCTACCCCACGGCCTTCATGGGCTATCGCATCGGTCTCGCTGAAATCGCCGCCGAAGGCTACGATCCGGACAACTTCTTTTCGTCCGTGACGTTCACGCAGTCGCCTGAAATCGACGCCATTGCCGGGAAAGTGCTCACGGGTGAAGCCGACGCCGCCTTCGTGCAGTCCTGCTGGCTGGAGACCCAGCCAGCATCAGTCCGAAATAAGTTCCGCGTCATTGCGCCGCGCGAAGACCCCAGTTACCCGTGCCTGCACTCCACGCACACCTACCCCAACGTCACCGTGGCGGTGCTTCAGGGCGCCGCCCCTGGCGCCGCCCGCGAAATCGCGCGGCTTCTGCTCAACATGCCGCCTGACCGCGAAGGCGAGCGCTGGGGGCTTGCCACCGACTTCCAGTCCGTAGACCGCGTCTACAAGCTCCTGAAGCTCGAACACTATTCGTACCTTCGCGAATGGAGCGTGAAGCGCTGGATCGACGCCCACAAGCACTGGATCGCCGCGGGGCTCTTCTGCCTTGCGCTCCTCATTGCACACAGCTTCGTCGTATCGATGCTCGTGCGGCGCCGCACGGCGGAGCTAGCGAAAGCGGTGGCGGAAAAAGAGGCTGCCCGCGAGCGCCTGGCAGTCTTGAACGACCGCATGGAGCGCATCCGCAAGGCAAACCTCGTGAGCCAGCTCTCCAACATGATCGCCCATGAGCTCGCGCAGCCCGTGGGCGCCGCCCGCTCGTTCTGCGACGGTCTGAAGCTGCTCGTGGAAAACCACATGCTTTCGCCCGAGAAGCTACAAAAGAGCCTCTCAGGGCTTGACCGCGGCCTCACCCGCATTCAGCGCATCGTGGAAAAGGTGCGCAGCTACAGCAAGGGCCGTGTCAACCGCGACTGCCGCCTGTGGCTCGCCGACGTCGTCACGACCGCCCGAGACAGCCTCTCCCGGCTCGTCACGGAAGGCGTGCCGATCGAAATGGAAATTCCCTCCACGATCGCCGTTTGCGGCGACCAGCTCGAAACGGAGCTCCTTTTCAACAACCTCCTTGGCAACGCCGCGACCGCCGCTAAAAAGTCGGAGAAGCCCTTCGTGCGCGTCACGGCGGCGTCTGAAGGGCCTCGCACCGAGGTCGTCATTGAAAATTCCGGGCGGGTGATGACGGAGGAAGACTTCGCGCAACTCACAGTGCCCTTCATCTCCTCCTCAGGCACGGGGCTCGGGCTCGGCGTGCCGATCTCGATGTCGCTTGCGGAAGCGTGTGGCGGCCGGCTGCGGTTTGAGCGGCGCACCGAGGGCGGCCTTCGGGCGATCGTGACGCTGCGCACGGGATGACCCTCTGGTTGAGCTTCTGCACTTTGCTGCGAAACGAATCCTCTTTGTGCGCCAGCGCGGCAATGCCCCAGGACAATGGCGGGAAACCTTCAGAGGGCCAAAGAGATTTCGGTATTACAATTAAGTTAAATTTCTTTTTGTTTGAAGTCTATAATAGACACTGGCTTTCCGCTGTGCGGAGGCCTAAGAAACACCTGTCCATCCGGAAATTTGCTCCGCCATGTCCGACACCGCCGTCCTTAAAACTATGCCTTGCGGCAAGGCCAACTTTGCAGTAATTCGCGAGCGCCGCATGGCTTTCGTTGACAAAACGCGCTTCATCGAAACGCTGGAAAATTGCGGCTCAGATTATCCCTTCATCGTGAGACCTCGCCGCTTCGGCAAATCGCTTACGGTGAGCATGCTGACGGCTTACTACGACGAAGCGGCCGCACCTCAGTTTGAAACAACTTTCGCCAACACGTACATCGGCAGCCATAAAACAGCGCTTGCCAGCTCATTCCGGGTGCTTCACTTCGATTTTTCCGGACTGGCCTCTTCTGACAAAATCGCCGAGGATTTCCAGAACCGAGTCCGAGACTGCCTTGTAGAGTATTTTGCCAAGTACCCGCATCCGCAGCAGTCTGAAATTCTCAACCGCCCGTTCAACACGGCCGCGTCTCTCATCAGCAGCTTTTTCGCACTGCTCGCCGTTGATGAGTTCCAAAAGATTTACGTCATCATCGACGAGTACGATCAGTTCGCCAATGAGATCCTTTCAAAGGACTTGTCCCATTTTCAGTCCATGACGTCTGCCCAAGGCTTTCTGAAGGACTTCTACACTTGTCTGAAATCCGCCACCAGCAAAGCCGTCGCCAGAGTCTTTATCACTGGCGTAACTTCCATTTCTCTGGACTCGATGACGTCTGGCTTCAACATTGCCAGCAACTTGACGATTGACCCAGCCTTCGCGAACTATGTCGGATTCACGGAAGCGGAGCTTCGCCAGTTCATTCCTCAAGTGCTGGATGCCTCTCGTTGCGGGATGACGATCGATGAGATTGTTCACCGCATGCAGGAATGGTACAACGGCTATCGCTTCAGTCCCTTCAGTCATGACACGGTCTTTAATTCCTCCTTGTGCCTGTACTACTTGAGCAGCCTGCAGCGCACCGGACACGAGCCGCTGTCGCTCCTAGACTCGAATCTCGGCCAAAACCTCGAAAAGATCGAAGGCATTCTCCGGCTGGGCGACCCAGATTTCGTCCGACAAACCGTAGAACAGGCGTTGCGCCGAGAGCCCATTCCGTTTTCAGGCAGCCTCAAGGAGCTCAATTTGAATGAGCAGACGGCTCTCGAGGAGGAGTCGCTGCTGTCGGTCATGTTCTACCTCGGCTACCTCACATACGCTCAAGAGGACGCCTTCTCGCTTGTCATCCCAAACCGCGCCATCCGCATCCAGTTCTTTGAGTACTTTTTGAAGCATGCCTTGGGCGTCGGCGCCTTCGGACTCGTCGCCAAAGACTACGTCAAGGCACTCGCGGCGCTAGTTGCCGGCGATCCCGCGCCGATCTTCCAAGTAGCCTGCGATCGCCGCCTGCGCTCAAGCGGCGTGCATGACTACGCACAGCTCGACGAGGCTACCATCAAGACGTTGATAGCCGGCGCCTTCAATCTGACCGACGCCTACGACCTATTCACGGAACTGGAGGTTCGAGGCAAGGATGCCGGCTTTGTCGACATCGTCGCCTTGCCCGCCTCAAACAGCCCGGCCAAGACCGCCTACCTCATTGAGCTGAAATATCTGCCGATCGGAAAAGCTACGGACAAAGCCATCGAACAGGCGATAGAAAGAGCGCGCGAACAGGTAAACGTTTACGCCAACGGCGTCAACATCTGCCAGCTTCCCAACCTCAAGCGCATCATCGCTGTCTTTGCTGGCCTCAAGCTCGTCCGCTTTCTCATTGCTTGACGGAAATGTCGGCGCAAGCCCAGCTCGTTTCCGAGACGCCCCATCAGCCTTGCCTTGAGAAATCCCGCCTTGTCAGCCGGCAAAATCCTAAACAACCAGTCGGGCGAGCTTCCCGCTATGGCAGAATGGTGTTCCGAAAAGATAAGGAACCAGACACATGCCTTCCTACACCTCTGAATTCCGTGAGTCCGTCGTGCGCTCGGTACTCAGCAAGGAGTGCCGTGATGCGGCCGAAGCCGCGGCGAAATACGGCTGCAGCGAGCACTCCGTAAAGCGCTGATTCCGCCATCCGCCAGATCCAGAATCGCCGTTACTTCGATGCCTTGGAAGGTTGCGCTGATTCGGCCTTGTTGGTCGGCATCAACTTCGACCGGCTCACGAAGAAGCACGAGTGCCGCATAGAAAATCTGACGCTTTGAGCTTGCCTCGATCGGCGATAGGTACCACCGTCTCCGAATTCTTTCTTCTTGTCGCTTATGCCGCTGCAATCTCATTACACCATGGCGCCCGCCGACGCGCCGCTTCCCGAAGGTCTAACACCGGTTCAACCCCGCACCTGCGCCGCCGTTCCGCTGGCGTTTTCTAGCGTTCAGGCGGGATTCCCTTCGCCTGCGGAAGGCGAGTCGGAAAAGGCGGTCGACTTCAACGAGCTCCTTGAAGGCACCCATCCAGCCACTTTCGTCATCCGCGCCCGCGGAGAATCCATGACGGAAGCCGGCATCAGCGACGGCGATCTGCTTGTGGTGGACCGCAGCCGCAGTCCTCGTCCCAACGACATCGTCGTCATGCAGATCAACAACGAATTCACCGTGAAGCGCTTCATGGAAAAGCCGGACGGCACGCCGTACCTTCATCCCGAAAGCAAGCTTCCTGACTTCCAAGACATCACCCCTTCGGAATTTGAGGAATGGATCTGCTTTGGCGTCGTCCGTCACATCATCAAGTCGCTGTGACGCTTACGACACTTCCAAAAGCTCATCCCACCGCGTGGTGTACCGCGGCGACAAATGCTCCCGCCGCATGACGGCTTCTTCTGAGAGCTGCGTCGCCGCCGTCACCACGGCGTTCTTGCCAAATTTCTTCGCAATTCGATCCAAGGTCGCCATCAAGCGCTCATGCCGCTCATCGTTTGCGGGAGCTGATGCAAACAGATCCTGCTGCACGCCGGCGGATCGCTCTTGCAAGCGAAAGACAATGCCCGCCTTCTTGTATGCAAAGCCTTGAGCCGCGCCGATTTCCGCCGCCCGGGACTCGCCCTTCTTGAAGCCTCGGCGAAAAAGCCGAAGCACTTCACGCGTGAGGCTTCCCAAATCGTCCGTCGGCGTCACCAGCGTCACGGTTTCGTAAATTGTGTGTTGCGGCTGGTCCGGCTTGAAGTGGTTCGTCAGCACAAAGACCGTCACATCCGCCGCAACACTCTTTTCACTTCGAAGCGACTTCACGGCATCCGCCGCGTGCTGGGCAAGCACCGCTTCAATCGCCTCCCGCCCCGTGCATTCCTCCGCAAAACTGCGGCTGCGACAAAGTTGCTCCCGAGGCTTTGCCTTGGGTTCAAACGGAATGCAGTCGATGCCCAGCAACTCCTGCTGGGTGCGCTCCGCCGTCACGCCGAAACGGCGCCGGATGAGCCCCGTGTCTGCGTCCCGAAAGTCTTTCGCGCTCAGGATCCCCATCGTCTTCAAGGCCGCCGCCGTCTGCCGACCGATGCCCCACACGTCCGAAGCCGGCGTCACCGCGAGAGCCTTCGTCTGTCGCGCGGGCGCAAGGTCATTCCAATTGACCGTGCCTTTGAAAGCGGGATACTTCTTCGCGAAGTGATCCGCAAGCTTCGCCAGCGTCTTGGTGGGCCCGATGCCGGCGCACGTCGGAATTCCCACCCATTGTTTCACCCGTGCCCGAACGCGATCGGCAAGAGCCGTCAAGTTCGTTACGCCCGTCACGTCGGCGAAGCACTCGTCGATGCTGTAGGGCTCAATGGCAGGCACCAGAGATGCAACCGTCTGCATCATGCGCCGGCTCATGTCTCCATAGAGGCAGTAGTTGGAGCTGAAGACCGCAACGTCGTTCGCGTCGAGCACCGCCTTCACTTTGAAAAGCGGAAGCCCCCGCTTAAGGCCCAGCGCTTTGGCTTCCTTTGTCAACGTCACGATGCAGCCGTCGTTGTTGCTGCACACGACGACTGGACGGTGTGCAAGATCGGGCCGGAACACCCGCTCGCAACTCGCGTAAAACGAGTTTCCGTCGATGTGCAGATACATCGTCATCGCCAGTTAATCCCTGTTCGCGCAACGTCCCTCTCGCAACACCCCGTGGACGCGCAAAGTTCAAAAATGCAGGAAGGCATCGGTTCGGTTCCTTTGTCTTTTCGGGACGACATTCTGCCATGGAGGTCTTTCTTGCCCGCGGCGTAATGCCGCCCGAGGAGCCCACCGGCGACGAGCACAAAAATAGCCGCCACAACCACCATCGAAAACTTTGGCAAAAGGCAACCTCGACGTCCCTCTCCTCTGCTTCTGCGGCCAGCCCACCTTCCTGCAGGCTATTGCCTGCCGACCAAAACGCACTACAAAATGCCGCGAAGGCAGGAGGGGCAATTTGGTGTCGTTTTGTGGATCCACTGGAAAGTCGCTTGACAGCCATAGTCCTGCTCGGGCATCCCGCTGAAAACACGAATCACCTTGGCACCGCAGCCGCGTTTGCGATGTCGTTCGGCTGAAACCTCGAGTCATTTTTCCGCTTCGGCCACGTTCCGCGGCGCGGAAAACGCAGGAGCCACGGCGTCCCTGAAGCTCGGGAAAGGCAACCTCACCTTCGGCGCTCTGCTGGGGGGCGAAGTCTTTTTCAACACCGGCGCCGAGGTTTTCCGGCAGCTGGACTGGACGTTTTAGGCATGCCCAACAGCGTCCGTCGGCACAGGCGTTGCCACCATGCAGCCGCGCGCCTCCAGCTTTCCGTCCACAAGGCACAGCAACCAGAGTTTTACCCAGTTTCTGCGGATAAGTCGGGTTCAAGTCGTGTGGAACAGCGTGGAACCGCTGAGATAGCGAAATTTGTTTTTCGTGCTTAAAAAGTAGGCACAGAAGGAAAACCTGGCGCCGACACGTCCTCCTGAAAGCTTCGCCAGGCTCGAAAAAACACCTCTCAAAAGCAATAAAAGAGGCCTGCCAGCTCAACCAAAAACATCGCTCCAGTGCGCCTGCGCGTGCTGTCAACGTGCATCAAGCGCTTTGTGTAACACAGCGCACAGCCGGCTGCAAAAGAGTCCCTGCCCGGCGCAAAGCAGCGCCATCGTCGCCGCCAGAGGCAGCAGGCACTGTGGAGACACTTCCGCCACCCAGCCCGCAAATCCCGCCAGCAGAATGCTCGACGCAGCGCCGGCCGTCAGGTAGGCGCTCGTCACACGGGGCCGGCGTCAGCATGCCGCAGACATAAAAGAACGAGTCCCAGCTGATAGACGCCGCTCGCAGCCGTGGCGCCGACCAGAAGGCTCGCCGCCATCATGACAGCTGGCGTCGGAAAAAGCGTCGCCGCGCCCGCCGAGAGCGCCGCAAACAAAGGAAGCA
>CAVACW010000130.1:0-7930 GCA_963587345.1 uncultured Oscillospiraceae bacterium
AGGCTTTTGTTTGGGGGCGCCGCAGCTCCGGCTATTTCGACATTCGTTTGCTGACGGGAGAAAAAGTTTCTGCCGCTGTCAGTTGCAAAAAATTGATGCTTTTGGAAAAGCGAAAAACGTTTTTAACTCAACTTATTAAAGAGAGCGCGATTCCTCCCGCGACTAAAGTCGCGGGTTTCCTCGCGTAGTTTCTATGACAAGCGTCAATTCCATACTCAATTCCACGGTCGGCATTCAAGAGCTTCTCCGAATGCCGACCGAGGCGGGGCTGCCGCAAGCCAAAGAGCTTGCGGCCGGCATGCTGCAGCAGACGGGGCTGGAGAGCCTTTTTGCCGCGCACGGCGCCCGCACCGCAACGGAAGCCTTGATCTGTCCCTCGGTGGGGGACGGAACGCTCGTAAGCCCCGAAGTTTTTTCGGGGCTTTTGGAGTCTTTGGTGAAGAAGCTTCGCAAAAGCCCCAATGCCAAGGTGCGCACGATGGCCGAAAAGGAATTGATGCCCTTGATGCAGAACAACATGCTCCTTTCCGCCTACCGCGGATTGATGCTGGGAGGCTAGTCGATGTCGGACTTGACAGTGAGCGCAGACGAAAAGAAGGCGCTCTCGGTTCTCGCCTTTCTCCTTTTTCGCATGGGGCAGGGCGAGCGCGCGGCGCGCGTTTATGAGTCTCTCGTGGAATTGTCCGAGCTGGGAAGCTCGGACTGGCTTTTTGCGCAGGAAGGCCTTGCCGCCGCCCGGATTGAACTCGGCGACGGGGAGAAAGCGCTGGCTGCTGTGAAGGCGGCGATGAAGGGCCGTGTGCTTTCCTCTCGGGAGTCGGCGCTGCACCTATTGAAAGCGCAGGCCCTGTGGCTTCTCGGACGCAAGGAGGAAGCCCGCGCCTCGCGCGACACGTATCTCGCACTCACCGGCAGCCACTCGGAGAAGTAAATGAGTTTTGTGAACAAGGCGGCCTCTGCCGTTGCCACCGTCACGCGGCACAACGACATCACGATGGTGGCGTTGATCGTCGTGGTGCTCACCCTGATGATCGTGCCGCTGCCCACCGCTCTGGTGGACACCTTGATCGGCGCCAACCTCACGCTGTCGTTTTTGATGCTGATGATGGCGATGTACGTAAAGACGCCGCTGGAGTTCTCGGCCTTTCCGACGATGCTCCTATTTACGACGCTCTTTCGCGTGGGCCTCAACATCACGACGACGCGACTCATTTTGCTGCAGGCGGACGCGGGTGAAATCATCTTCACGTTCGGCGACTTCGCCGTGGGCGGCAACTTCGTCGTGGGCGCCGTGGTGTTCCTCATTCTGACGATAGTCCAGTTCCTTGTGATTTCAAAAGGCGCGGAGCGCGTTGCGGAAGTCGGGGCGCGCTTTACGCTGGACGCCATGCCCGGGAAGCAGATGTCGATTGACGCTGACCTTCGCGCGGGCGTCATCGACATGGCCGAAGCCCAGAAGCGGCGTTCGGACGTGCAGATGGAAAGCAAGATGTACGGCGCCATGGACGGCGCCATGAAGTTTGTGAAGGGCGACAGCATCGCGGGCATGATCGTGACGGTCGTGAACCTCGTGGGCGGCACCATCATCGGCATCACGCAGCACTCAATGAGCGCCGGGGACGCTCTGCAAACGTACGGCATTCTGACGATCGGCGACGGGCTCGTAAGCCAGATTCCGTCGTTGCTCGTCTCCATCTCCGCAGGCATTCTCATCACCCGAAGCGGCGACACGCGCGAAGACGTGGGTGCACAGGTGGGGCGGCAGTTCTTCAGCCAGCCGCGGGCTCTCGAGATGGCCGGCGCCCTCATTTTTCTCATGGCCCTCATCCCAGGCTTTCCGAAGCCCCAGCTCATCACCATGGCCTTTGCCGTCGGGATGTTCGGCATTGTGCTCGCAGGGATCCAGTCGGCCCCGAAGAAGGGGGATCCTCAGGGGGCGTTAAAGCGCACCTTGGCGCCCGCGGGCGAAGAGCGCAAGGCTGCGCCCAACGCCAGCGGTGAAGAATTCTCGCCCACGATTCCCATCATCCTCGACATTTCGCCCGGCATCGGCGAGTCGATGGACTACGACTCCTTGAACGGCGAGTTGATTTCGCTTCGGCGTGCGCTCTACTTTGACCTGGGCGTGCCGTTTCCCGGCATCAACATTCGCTCGAACCCGGGGTTGTCCGGGTTGACGTACGTTCTCAACCTGAACGAAATTCCGCTTGCGCAGGGGCAGCTCATTGCCGACTCCGTCATCGTGCGCGAAACGAAGAGCAACCTGGACCTTTTGGGCGTGGGCTATACGGAAGGGGATGCGTTCCTTCCGGGGATCGATCCCATCTGGGCGGCGCAATCCGACATGCAGAAGCTCACTGACGCCGGCATTGCCTGCATGGACCATTCGAAGATTCTGGCCTACCACTTGTCGCTTCTGCTCACCCGCCATGCCTCGAGCTTCGTGGGCATGCAGGAGACGAAGTACCTCCTGGACCATATGGAGGAGCGGGCGCCAGATCTGGTGCGCGAAGCCATGCGACTTCTTCCGGTGCAGCGCATTTCTGAAATCTTCCAGCGCCTCGTGCAGGAGCAGGTGTCGGTGCGTGACTTGAAGACGGTGCTGCAGGCCCTGATTGACTGGGCTCCGAAGGAAAAGGACGTGGTGATGCTCACCGAATACGTGCGCGGCGCCTTGAAGCGCCAGATCAGCTACATGTATTCGAAAGGCCAGAACATGCTCCCCGTGATTCTCATGGAGCCCGCGGTGGAGGAGACGATCCGCCGCGCCGTGCGCCAGACTTCGGCGGGCGCGTTCCTCTCTCTGGAGCCCGCTGTGTCGCAGAAGATTCTGAACGCCGTTGAGGACGCAGCCGGCCAGTTCCGCCGCAATCCGCAAAAGCCCGTTCTCATGGTGAGCATGGACATCCGCCGCTACGTGCGACGCTTGATCGAATCGAAGTTCTACGAGCTCCCCGTCATGGCCTATCAGGAAGTGACGCCAGAGATTTCTGTGCAGCCTGTGGCTCGAATTCATATTTGATTGTGACAGCTGAACGATGTAACGAAGCAGGTCTCTTAGTGGACAGCATAAGGAATTACGCGGCAATGCCTTGAATACGTCAACTCGATAACTCATTGAAATAAAAGTGTTTTATTTGAGAAAATGTATAGGTTATTCGCGCGCGGTTCCTAATTACCTGAAGCGAAAAGTTTTTTCGATGGCCGATTGAACACACCAGAGTCCACTGAAGGACTCGTCAATTCGTGAATACGAACTTCCTGTGCAAATCATTGATTACGAGATTTAGATTCCAAATCTTGGCAAAAGGCTACATTGGATGTCTGCACAGGGTCATAGGCTTTTTTACAACTTCGCTAACGTTTGGCGAGCCTCCAAGGAGTTTCATGCATAGGGCGGAAAAAGTCCATCCATCACTCTTTGGAAATTTCTCATGTAGGGGGCTTGGGTGACATGTTCGCCGAGTTGCTTTACATTTAACTGGGCTTATTTCAGGGGACGAGGTGTTAAGATGGCGCCATCGATTAAATAAAGCCTCAGTGATTCGGGGCTACGCCTCAAGGAGAGGCGTTTTTTGGAGAAGTATCATGAGTGACGGCGTCAACAATGTGCCTAGTCTTGCCTCGATTTTGGCGGATATCGACCTTGGTCCGACTGGTAGCATTCAGTTCGCCTTTGCGAAGCTGCAGCTTGCGCAGGCGCAGACTTGCAAGTATCAGGCGGAGCAGTATATGAAGAAAATTGAAAACGTTCAGAAAGAACAGGCGGCAGTTACTGATATGATCAGCCGGGCGCGCAAGTTGCAAGATGAAGCGTCAGACTCAAAGTGCACGACGATGCCCGATGATATGGTGAAGTTTTTCAACGAGCGGGGGCTCTGCATTGAATCAACAGGTAAGGATAATCTCCACAACAAAAACGAGTGGACGGTTAACATTGAGTCCCTCACTAACTATCAGGAGTCGATTAGCAACAAAACACAGACCCTGATGGTTTATCTGCAGGACTTTATCAGTCAGTACAACTCCTATCTGCAGGGCGCGAACACTGCGATCTCTAACTCGACTCAGGTGCTCACCAGCATTGCGCGCGGTCAGTGATTGATAGAAGAGTTTCGCCCGCAGAGGGGCGCTGAAACAAAAGTATCGGGTGGCAGGAAAGATTCCTTGCCACCCGTTTATTTTTGCACAAAAAAACAGTGCAAAGCATCATGCAATGGGCTGTGGTGTCAGCCCGAAAAGAATCTCAATGCAATTCTGGCCGTGTTGGTAGGCATAAGATTGCTTTTCAGAAACTTGTTTGATGAGGTAGATGCCAAGGCCGCCTATGGGGCGTTTCTCAACATCCAAGGTTAAGTCAGGCACTGCCACTTCTTCGAAGGGATTGAATGGCTTGCCCCAGTCGGAGACGCGAAAGCGCAACTTTTCTTCTCCTGACACGATAATGGGATCGAGGCTCACCGTGGCACGCCCCAGCTCTCCCTTGGGGTAGGCATAGCTGAAGACGTTCACCAGGAGCTCTTCGGCGACAAGGATCACGTTGCTCGTCTGCGCAGCGAATTCGGACGGAATAGCCTTCATGAGATAGTCGCGCGCTTCACTGAGGCTTGACATCGTCGCCGGAACAGTAATGGTCGGCATAGCGGACTCCTAGGCCGTGAGCGCGGCAGCGACGTCAGGGTAGAGGGCGAGAATGGAGCTGAAACCCGAGAGCTTGAACATGTCGGCGACCATCGACTGCATGCCGCAAAAAGCGACCGACGCGTTCTTTCCCTTTGCGGTCTTCGCAAGCATCAGCACACCGCGAAGGCCTGCGGAGCTGATGTAGTCCACGCCCGCGAGGTCCACCACGATCTTCGTCGCACCTCCGTCGAGGCGAGACTTCCATTCGGTGTCGAAGTCAGGAGTTGTGACGGCGTCAAGGCTACCCGAGAGCTTGATGACAGTGGCGCCGTTCTGTGTTTCCGTAATGATGTCCATGATGTTTGTGTTGAGTCAATGTAGGCAAAGAGCCCGAACTATTGGTAGCTCAGCATGAGCCCCTGCGAAATCTTGAGCCAGCCGTCCAGCGTGACGAAAAGCAGCAGCTTGAACGGAAGCGAAATCGTCGTGGGCGACACCATCATCATGCCCATGGCAAGAAGGATGTTGGAAATGATGAGGTCGATCGCGACGAACGCGAGGTAGAGCACGAAGCCGATCTGAAAGGCCTTCGTGAGCTCCGTGATCGTGAAGGAGGGGATGAGCACCGACCACATGTCATTCTTCACCGAGTTCTTCATTTTCTCGGGCCAGATGCGCTGCGCGGTGGCGACGAACATCTGGGAGACGCGCTCGTCCGTGTTCTTCGTGAGAAAGGCCTTCATCGGAGGCGAGATGCGCTCGGCGTACTCGGGGAGCTGCGTGATCGTCGTGGGCGCGCCTTTCGTATTCGCGACCTCGTTGATGAGGTCCATCGTGTCGGAGGCGACGGGGGCCATGATGAACATCGAGAGAATCATCGCAAGGCCGTTGATCACCATCTGCGGCGGAATCTGCTGCACGCCCAGCGCATTACGCACGAGCATCAGGACAATGACGATCTTCGCATACGAAGTCGCCATCATGAGAAAGATGGGCAGAAGGCCCAGGCCCGCCGATACGACGATGAGCCAGACGGGATCAAAGGACATGACCGAGAGTCCTGTCTTAGGCGTGAACGCTGTCGGTGAGCTGCACGCCCACGGCGCCGTTCACGTCCACGAGGCGCCCGTGCGCGACGGGACGGCCGTTGGCGAGCACCGTCACAGGCGCCGCGGGGTCCGCTGCGAGCGTGAAGACGTAGCCCGGCTGGAGATTCTGGAGATCCGCCACGGTGAGCGTGCGCTCCTCGAGCTGGAAGGTGAGGCGGACATTGATCGATTCAGTTTCAGACATGGCGTCAGGATTCTCCATGGGAGCAAGCGGCGAAAGAAGCGTGGCTTCCCGGCCGGAGAGCGAGGCTTTGGCTTCAAGCGTCGTGCCAGCGCTCAAAAGCCGGATGATAAGGCTTTCCTCTCGGGGAAGCCATTGGTCTGGGAGGAGCACGTCGCCCTCGGCGAGCGCCGTCGCTTCGTCTTTGGTGAGAACGAGATCGGCACCATCAAAGGAAAGCGTGACAGGAATGGCACCGGCGACTTCAGCCAGAAATCCGTTGTTGTGGCGCGCGAGCGGCGAGAGAAGGGCCGAGAGCGCTTCTGCCGCGCCGTGTTCGGCGGGGTGCAGCCCGGCATTCAAAATGAGGGGCGCGCCGCCCGGAAGGTCGCCCGTGAGCTGAAAGCCAGCGGCGGCGGGCGCCACGGATCGGGCGCCGAAGGCGACGTTTTCAAACGTTATGGAGGTGACGATGGCTTTGGAGAGGCTCGCAAGCAGAGGGCGCAGCAGGGTTTCCGCCAGCGCTTCCTTCAATTCGAGCGGCAACGCCGCGGGCTCCACGTCTGCCATGGCGTCGTCCCCGAAGAAGGGGTGAAGCTTCAGGCATTCGTCCGTGTCCAAGGACACCTGCCAGTTGGCGCCGTTCACTTCGATGTCGCAAAGGAAGGCGGGCGTGAAGGCCGGAGGCGTTGTCACAAGGCGCAGCGTCATGGGCGTCTCGCCCACATAGACTGCCTGCGGCAGGTCGCGCACGGAGAGGACGTTTGCCAGATGAACGTTCGCCGCGTCAAGGCGCGGCAGAAGATAAGGCTTCACGGGCGCAGTCATGCTTCACCTCGACGGTCGTCAAGCCCCCGGGAGCGTCGGCGTGCGTCGGATTCGTTTTCGTCGTCGGCGTCCGTCTCCGACTTGAGGTCAATGCGCACGGGCTGGCTTTCTCGCGCCTGCAGAAGTTGCGTGAGGTCGCTGCGACCCGCAACGAGAGTCTGCAGGCTCGCAGCGTCCCCGGAGGTGATCTTCACCGAGAGCTGGCCCGTGAGGTCGCGCGCGAGCGTGATCGTCGTGTCCTTCAAAGCATCATTGTTCAAGACGAGGCGCACTTCAGGCGATCCCTTTTCCGGCGCAGAGACGAGAATGCGGTCCACAAGGCCTTCGAGCGCTTCGGCGTCGGGGCCCGCTGCAACGGCCGACGCTTGCGTGGTCGTCGCGCTCGTCGTCTTGAATTCAGGCATGGCGAAGTCGTGAAAGAGGGACTGCACGGATTTGGCGGCTTCTGCGTCCGATGTCATCGCGCCGCCGCGCTTTTTAAGTCCTCCGGTCTCCAGGTCGTGCAACCCGGCGCTTCGTTCCATCGCTGAGCCAAAGCGCTGGGCTTCCGCAGCGCTGGTCACGGAGCCCGACGCGACGCGGGCGTCCACCGAAGCGCGCTCCGTCACAGCCGCCGTCCGGTCGCGTAGATCCCCGAGGCGGTTCGTTTGAAAATCCTTGTCACCCATTGTCTGCTCCTCGTGCTCGCCGCCGGCGCCTTCGCCGGTCTGGCGCTCCATGATGGCGGCAAAGCGCTCCACGTCGTGCTCCGACGCCAGGGGGCGTTGCTTGGCGTCGTGCGCCGACAGGCCGGATGTTTCCGCAAAGCGCGCGGCGTCTAGTTTGATGTCATTCATCTCTCGGGCCTCTTTAATTCAAAGGCGAGTCGTCATCGGACTCGGCGCCGATCGCCTTGAGGGGCTTGAATTCTTCAAATTCCAAGTCTTCCAAGCGCTCGGCCTCCTTCTTGCTTTCTTCGGTCCAGCGCGACTTGTGTTCTTCCATTTTAGCCGTATTCTTTCGAGCCGCTTCGGCGGCTTCGGAAGCCTTCTTCAAGGCGTCCTTTGCCTTTTCCACTCCCTCGCGGGCGTCCTCGGCCTCGCGCTTTTTTTCTATCACCGCTTCCTCGAGCCGCGCAAGGCCATGGTTGAAGTCCTGAAGCTTTTCGAGCTTCGTCACCGTGCCGATGAGCGCCGCGTAGCGCCGGTCGGTTTCTTCTCGCTGATAAACC
>CAVACW010000131.1:0-7813 GCA_963587345.1 uncultured Oscillospiraceae bacterium
GGCGTCGGAAAAAGCGTCGCCGCGCCCGCCGAGAGCGCCGCAAACAAAGGAAGCAAGAAGCAAAAGCAAATAGGCAATCTGCAGAAGGCCTCCGGCCGCCACGATGTGCCGAACGCTCATCCGCAGGCCGCCCAGCGAGAAGGCGCTGTAAATGACGAGGCGCCCGGCGCCGAACGCCCCCATGACGACGCCCAGCTCGGAGACGCCTGTCGAAAGCCGAGCGGCCCACCCCGCAAGGTCCACGGAGATCGTGACCTGCGCGACGCCGATGCAAAAGCAGTTGAAGTAGAGCGCCCCAATGAGGAGGCGGCTGAACCAACGCACCGTCACGGACTACGGCGTCTTGAAGTTGAACTTCGCATCACTGCTCTTGTGGCAGGTCTTGCAGTGATTCACGCTTTGAGCGTGCTCGCGGTGGCAGAGCGTGCAACGGAGCTCGCCCGCGTGGCTGTCATGCGGATTTAGCTTCAACTCAGGCTTTTTCTTGGGATCGGTCATTGCGGCAAGCGTCGCGTAGTCGTGGCACTTCAGGCAGCTTTTGGCCTTTGCCGGCGTGGACGGCACCGAAACGCCGTGACACTGGGCGCAGGCAACGCCGCGCTGCATGTGCTTGAACTGCATGTCGGCGGCCTGGACCGACGCTGCAAAGCAGACAGAGGCGCCAAGCGCGAGAAGGATGCGAGAAATCATGAGGTCTTCTCCTGAAAGAAAAAGACCGCGCCCGAACAAAGGGGGAATTTCCGGGCGCGGCCTTCTTGGGACGGCTGACTTGCTTACTTGCGGCTCTTGATCGCCTTGATGGCGTTGTCCGCCGCCAGACGGCCGGACGTCATGGCAAAGGACGAAGCGGAGCCTTCGCAGCGCAGGTCATAGGACGAGTCGTACAAGCCGCCGATGTCCTGGCCGGACACGTAGAGGTTGTCGATCACGTCGCCCTGCGGATTCAGCGCTTCAAACTTGTCATTCACAGCCACGCCGCCCAGCGTGAGGAAGAAGGCGCGAATGCCCTTCAAAGCGTAGTACGGCCCCTTCTTCAAGTTGAAGGTGGCGAGATGTTCAGGCAGACGGCCGAATTCCGGATCCTTGCCGTCCTTGGCGTACTGATTCACTTTCTTCATCGTCGCCTTCAGGTTCTCGGGCGGCACGCCGATCTGGTTGGCGAGGTCCTCGATGGTGTCCGCCTTGAAGGCCCAGCCGCGCTGCTGGCCGACTTCAAAGGTTTTGGGGAGCGCCGTCAGAGGCACGCCCGCCAGAACGATGGCGTTAAAGGGCAAAAGAGCGCCCTTCTTCACCAGAAGATCGTACTTCTCCTGGTCAATGATGTTGTACATGACGCCGCCCGCGCTCGTCATGGCGTTGTAGACGTCCACGAACACCGCACCGCGAGACTCGTTGAAGAAGCGTTTGCCGTGCTGGTCAACCCAGAGCCAGGGCTGCGCCAAAGCGCAACGGCCCTGCTTCAGGTAGTCGTCGCCCATGAACTGGTTGATGGGCGGCATGTCAGCAAGATAAGGCGCATTGCCCGCGAGCGCATGCATGCCCTTCACATTGGCGCCGATCAATTGCGCCATGCGGATGCCGTCGCCCGTGCGACCGTCGCCGTTCTTGCCGTCGGTGACCGGACCGCGATACCAGACCGGTTCAAACATGCCAAGCGCCGAGGAGTCCGGCACGTACTTCGCAAGCATTTCCTTGTTGGACTCAAAGCCGCCCGTGGCAAGGATCACCTTCTTCGCACGGATGATGATCTTTTCGCCTTCAGCGTCCACGGCCTCGACGCCCACCACCTTGCCGTTTTCAACGATGAGCTTCTGCGCCGGCGTTTCCGTCAGGATCTTGCCGCCCTTGGCGCGAATTTCCTTGGCAAAGCGCTGGATGATGCCCGCGGCGCCGCCCTTGAAGAGGTGCCACGTCATGAGGGACTCTTCCTTCGGGTACATCGTGCGGATGCCGCGCATCTGGGCTCCCTTGTCCATCACCCAATCAATCGTCTTGCCGGACTCCGCGATGAGAACGCGAAGCACATCCGGATCAGCGCGATAGTGATGGAACTGCAGCGCGGCCGTCAGCACTTGCTCAACGGTGGTCTTGATGCCGTGCTCCTTCTGGTAGCGCGTCCCGACGCCCAGAGAGCCTTCCGGGAAGTTCCCGCCACCGCCCAGCGCCGCCTCTTTTTCAAGGACGATGGGCTTCACGCCCTGATCGACCGCAGACTGCGCCGCGGCCAGGCCGGAGAGACCGCCGCCCACAATCACGAGGTCGGTCTTGAGTTGCTGCGTAGCGAAAGCCGGGAAGGAAAAGGACGAAGCCAGCGCGGCAGCGACCGCGCAGCCAAGCAGTTGTCTGCGAAACATGATGAACACCTCTCTCTTGGAATTCTTATGCCAACCTGAGTACTACCTCAGGCCGAGGGCATTCTACTTTTGGCCTAATTCCGGTGGATGCCAAAAAACGGGATTGAGCAATTGCGTAAAATGCAACTGGCAACCCCATTGAGAGGAGCGTGCTATGGACAAGATTTCCGAACTCTCGCTGCAAGACCTGCAGTTTCTGCTCGAAGTGAAAAAGCTGGGCGGCATCGTGCGCGCAGGCGACCTCTTCGCCCTTTCACCCTCAGCTGCCTCACGCGCCATGAACCGCATCCGCTCGCTGCTTGGCGACGCCTGCTTCGTGAAAGGCCAGGAGGGACTCGTCACGACGGAATACTTCGCCCGCATCGAGAAGCACATTGTCCGCATCTTGGAAACCTCGCGGCTGTTGAAGCGCGAGGACGCCTTCAATCCCGCCGACTGCCGCACGACATTTCGCATCTCCTGCGTCATGGCCGAAGCTGGCCACATCGTGGGCGGCGTGCTGCCGCAGCTCATCCGCGAGGCGCCGGAGGCCACGCTCGAAGTGAGCTACCACGGCGGCGAATTCGCGGGAATCTTCTCCAACACGTTTCATTTCGCGATCGTGACAGCGGTCGAGCTGCCGCCCAACGTGCACTACCTCAACCTCTATCCCACGGACCGCGTCGTCGTAGTGCGAAAGGACCATCCACTCGCCCGACTCAAGCGGCCGCTCACGCTCGACGACCTGCAAAAGTACGACCGCGTATCGGGAAAACTCGACCGCACGTCAGCGTGGACCGGCCCCGACCAGGGACTTTTTCCGAACGAGCGCCATCACGCGCGTGCCAAGTTCGTCACGACGCGACTCAACCTCGGCTGGGAAGTGCTCGAAAACACCGACCTCATCTGCATTCTGGGCTGGCGAGCCGCCGAAATCGGCATGCGTGCCAATGCGCTCACGGCGCTTGCGCTGCCGCGTGCCATGCGTGAGTTCAACCCGATGTGCCAGCTCATCTGGACGGACTACACGCACAACAACAAGGCCTGCATCTGGCTGCGAGGCCTCTTTGCGGACTGGCGCGACCGGGAAGCCAGGCGCATCGCCCAGCTCGTGGCGGAAAAGAAAGGACCGCCGGGCTACGCTGAATGAGCCGCCGCCAAAAAAACAAGCCCCGGCAGCTTTTCGACTGTCGGGGTCTCTTTTTTTAAGCGCTCAAGCCCGCTTTTCGATCTTCGCCCAGCGGGCGATGTAGAGATCGGGCTCGCCGGTGGACACGGCAAACGACTTCTTGCGAGCCGTGTACCAGCTCGTGAGCACCATGAGCTTCTTGCGAGGCGACAGGCCGAAGAGGCCCTCCACGCGATAGAAGCCATCCTTCTCCGGAAGCTCTTCCGGATAGGCGTGCCATTCGATGCCGAGGTTTGGTTGCTTGCCCATTTTTTCTGGTCACAGTTTGCTCAAGGGAGGGGCATTGTAGCCGTCCCGCGCCGCGATGCCAATTTCCTCTTAACGTAACAGGATAGCGTTACGTTACGATGTTATACTATCACAGTCCGTCACCGAAAATAAGACGGAGTTTCAAGGATTTTGGCTCCAATTGACGCGCGTCAAAACCGTGATTTCGGCCCTCAACGCCACGTAACGTTACGTTTTTATGCCCTCCGACCTTCCCGTCCTCCCGCTTCGCGACGCCGTGCGCGCCGAACTTGACCGCGCTGCGGCCGAAGGCCGGGACGTGCCGTCGATTCGCACGCTGCGAGCCGTCGTGAAGCGCGGCTCCTTCACCGCAATCACTGCGTTTGTGAAGGAATGGCGGCTCGAGCACGCGCCAAAAAACGATGTGAAGCCCGCAGGATTTGACGAAACCTCGGGCAAAGCGCTCGCCGACGCCGTCTGGCGCATCCTCCAGCCTGCGGTCACCGCCCGCGTCACCGCCGTGCAGAAAGTCGCCGACGCGCGCATCGAGATTGAGCGCACGGAGGCGCAAAAGAGCCTCAAGTACGCTGAAGAGATGGTGGCCGAAGCGGAAGCCATGAAAGCAACCGCTTCAGCTCAACAAGAGGAAATCATGCGGCTGCGGGAAGAAAACGCCCAGCTGCGCGGCGCGCTCGAAGCCGCCCAAAAATCAGTCGAAAACGCAAAGGCGGACAACAGCCGCCTCGCCGCCGCCCTCAACAAGGCGATTGAAGGCGAAGCCTTCGCCACCGCCACGCTCGACGCCTTCAAAGCGATGTTCCCGTACCTCAAGGAAAAGATGCCCAAGAAGCCCGCAAAGTAAACGCTCGCTTCTTGGCGCACGGCCCAAAAAAATGGCTCCCGTCGATAAAGATCGAGAGCCAGTCGCCGGAAATAACGCTTACCGCCGCGCGCGAGTCGTCTTCAGCCGCACGCCGAAGGGCACCAGCCACTGCGCATAAACGGCCTCCACAAAAGAAGGCGCCGTAAGGAGCCGGCACAGCTTGTCCGTGATCTCCTTGGGACTGCAGTTAGAGAAGGTCCCCGCTTCGCAGAGGTTCTTGGAATAGAGAAAAGAAATGAACTTGCTCGGGTCGTAGTCGATTTCTTTCTTCTTTTGCGCGTTGCGGCCGCTCAGCCAGTCGGCGAAAGTCTCGCGCTGCTTGGCGGTGAGCTTGTAATTGAGGTTCGCGGGCGCGGCGTACGGCGTCACCGCCTTCATGTCGATCACGCTCGGATCCGTTTCAAGATCGAGAAGCTCCTGATGCGGACCAGACGGCGTGCTCCGAGTAAAGCGGAAAACAATGCGCTCAACTCGGCGGCCAACCCGCTTTTCTTCAAAGTCCACGTGAATCTTGGAATTGGGCGCCTGATTGATCTGATCCACCGAAAATGAGATGACGCGGCGCTTGAAGTCGCCATAAGAACGAAGCACGTCCTCAGAAAGCAATCGATCGCGCAACTCCTGCACGCTGATGTCAAGAACACCCGTGTCGTAGAACTGCATCAGCATGCCGTAGAGGCGAATCGGATACGTGCTGGTGAGGCCCTGCAAATCGGAAAGCTGATAGCGCGTGAACTGCTCGGTGAGCTGATCAAAGCACGGAATGAGCTGCGGGTTGAAGACGAGACCAATGCGGCCGTTCTTCACGTCGTAGTTTGCAACCGAGAACCAAGGAAATTCGAGCTGACCGGAAAGCTGCTTGACGCCAGTGCCGGAAGCCGCCTTGATGTTCAAAAGCGACAAGTCCTCCTTGTCGATGTCATTGAAGACAATTGTGCGGGACATGAGCTCCTTGGCAGCCTGCTTCAACTGCGCGTAGGAACTCTTGGCGTCGCCCCCGAAGCTGGCGAGCTCCGCCGCGGAGATGTGATACATGACAGATTCACGGTTGCGGGGCGGGTTCTTCACGAGCTTCGCGATCGCCGTCTGCAAGACGCGCATCTCCACGAGCGAGAACGGGAACGTGCTGCGGTTGATGACATTGCGGTAGCGAACAACGAGTTCGTTGCCTCCAGAGTTTTTAGGCTGCTTGTTGTCGCTCACAGCGGCATTCCTTGTAGTGATGTCAGACGGCTATTATGACACAGATCGCCTTTTGTCATGACAGCACCGAAAATTTGTCATAGTTCGCCGTAAATTTGTCATCGTTCGCCGCAAATTTGTCAGCCGTCGCCGCAAATCTGTCGGGCGACGCCGTAAAACTGTCAGAAAAAACCGTAAATATGTCATCCAAAACGGCTTTTTCCTTTCTGAAATCAAAGCGTTGCACAGCCCTACAAGGAAGAACAAGTTTTTACAAAAAAACTACAAAAGAAAGAAGCTTCTGTGGAAAACTTTGTGGATAAGTCGACGCAGAGCGTCAATTTTCTTCTTTCAAAGCGACTATCAGCGTACATATTATCGTCAAAAAACAAACAATTACTGACAAAACCAAATCAAGCGCCGAAAAAACGCGACATCGACCGTTCAAACAACGCCGTTCCTACTGAGTTCGCGCCTTCGGCTCTAAAAAACAATAACAGCATCCGGAAAATCAGGTCAGAAGCTAATACGTTATTTTCATGAAAACAAGCCAACAGGCTGTTTTTAAAAAGAAAAAACCTTTCGTTATTGCAACCGGAAATTTGTCAGGCTTGCGCCAGTTCACACTTCATCGCACCGTAAATTTGTCATGAAAGGCAACCTGAGACCGCCAATCCAACCGTAAATCTGTCATCGTTGTTTCAAAACAACCTTGAAAATAAAAGGAAAATATCCAATGACCCTTGCCGCGGCTGGAGCGAAAAAATACGGCTCATGCATTGGCAGTCCTTTTTTAGACCTTCTCATTCCACGTGGCCGACCGTAAATCTGTCATGTTCAAGGGTTGAGGTCTAAAAAGGCCGCGCGCCGTAAATTTGTCATAGTTTGCAAAGGGTCCATTGAAAATAAACAAAAGTCTGATGATGACACGGACTGCGCGAGCCTTGCGCTGACAAATCTCCTACTCTGCTGGCATGCAAAAAAGCGACACCGTAAATCTGTCAGAGTTCAAGACAACGACGAGAACCCGGCCGCCGTAAATTTGTCATCTTTCAACACGAAGCATCCAATAAATAACTGATTTAAAAAGAAAATATTTTGGTTGGTTTCAATGACGCTTCTCGCGTCATCTTTTGGGACAGCATCCAAGCATGCAACAGAAGACAACCGTAAATTTGTCATGCATCTGGACTTCATTTTTAGTAAAACCGATAAATGCAACGCGACAAATCAAAAGTCTCTTTTGAATAACAAGGCCAAAAGGAAAGGCGGTCAATCACCGTAAATTTGTCATAATTGAGCGGTGAGTAAGGCGGCCTATGACCGTAAATTTGTCATGGATGGCTGTGCGCCTCCGCGGTTTGGTGCCAGTTGTGAATCACATTCAGCGCCAGTTGGGCCCAAACCGTAAATCTGTCATGTTTGAGGACTCGGACGTCTTGGGTCGCCGTAAATTTGTCATCGATGCCCAAGATTCTTTAGCGGTCTGCGAAGCGCCTGACATCGATGACAACGGTGAGTCCGGGAAGAAATCCAATAGCCGGCTGCCTATAGGCTGGCACAGCGCCGTGTCATTTCTACGAAGAAGAAAGGCATCGGCGTGGCTTCCGACGTCACCGAGGACGAAGACGCTTTGCCGAAAGACTTCAAGGCCAATTACTTCTTCGCAGTTCTTTCGTTGCTGCCTCTTATCCTGCTGCTTCTGGGAAACTTGAATGTCGTGCCTTGCCTCAAGATGCCGGTCTCGCACGCCATAATCATCGGCGCCGTCGTGGCCATGATTGCCACCCGCACGAATCCTCAGGAGGTTTCAAAGAACTTCTTTAAAGGCATGGGCAACTCTTTTGGCGCCATCTGTCGGCGGACGCTGTGATTGAGCAAGAAATGGACGCGTAATTTTGGACATGCTGGCGCGGTGTTTGGACAGGGTGTTGGACGTTTAGGCCCTGTGGAAAACGTTGCGTAAGCTCAGAGATGCCTAAAAAATGAGCACAGAAA
>CAVACW010000132.1:0-452 GCA_963587345.1 uncultured Oscillospiraceae bacterium
TCTAGCAAAAACTGATTGATTCCGCTTATCATTGATAGGGTAATAGGGATCTTCACCAATTTTCCACTCAGCCGAATATTCTCGACTAATAACAGTCTGAGGTTGCTGTCCGAAAACAAAATGCTTGTGTTCTATCACACGTGTGTACGGCACTGTCGAATCCGTATAGTTCACCACCGCAACACCTTGATAATTCTTTTTATCTAGAACCTCTGTTTCAAATCGTACACGGCGGTACTCCAACGCACCAAAACAGTAGTCGAAATATCGATCAATAGCGCCAGTAAATATTACCTTATCCGCCAACGCATCCAGCATTCCCTTGTCAGCAAAATAATCCGTATTCAACCGAACATCAATTCCTTCCAACATTTTATCAACAATTTTTGCATACCCCTCTTCCGGCACACCTTGGTACTTGGCATTAAAATAATTATTATCAAAATTCAGCC
>CAVACW010000132.1:462-7769 GCA_963587345.1 uncultured Oscillospiraceae bacterium
CAGCCGAACTGGCAAACGCTTGATAATAGAAGCCGGCAATTCCTTACAGGATCGCCCCCACTGTTTTTCTGTATAACCCTTTATAAGCGCTTCATAAATATCCCTACCCACGAGACTTATCGCCTGTTCTTCCAAATTACTAGGATTGACTATGCCTGCCTCTCGACGCTGTTCCTCAATTGTCGCCGAGGCTTCCGCTGGCGTCGTCACCCCCCACATGGCATAAAACGTATTCATATTAAAGGGCAGATTAAAAAGTCGCCCCTTGTAATTAGCCATTGGCGAATTTATGAAGTTGTTAAACCTTCCAAATTTATTGATAAACTGCCACGTCCTTTCGCTGTTCGTATGAAATATATGAGCCCCATATCGATGGACTTCGATTCCTGCGATATTTTCAGAATAAACATTTCCCGCAATATGCGGTCTCGCATCAATTACCAGACATTTCTTTCCTGCCTCTCTGGCCTTCCATGCAAATACAGCCCCATAAAGCCCCGCCCCGACGATCAAAAAATCAAATTCTCTCGAGCTACGGTTATTTATCTTACTCATTTCGATCATTCAAATAATAATTACTCATAAGACAACATGACACTGTCAGTATTGAATATGAAACCATGTCTTCGAAGAAATCGATGATATACACCTACAGGATTTATTTTTATACAGAAGCACTTCTTTCGTTTCTTGCTGCGTCCTTCCTGTATAGTGCTTTTGCACTCAACTCTTTCCTGTATGACAGCTGGCAATAGCCGCCACACAGACACCTGCTTTTGGAATGGCATTTCCAACTGAAACAAGAAATCATCAACAGGCGCAGGCAACCGTTCTGACAGTGCCAAAGCCTTAGCTGCAGCATTTTTTGATATAAAATAACCCTGAGTCCCCAAAGACCCTGGCTTCACCTGCTGAACCAATCGACGACCAGTACGAAGTTCGATGTAATTTCGTCTAATTTTGACGCATGGACCGCCCTTCAATGGCAACAAATGCAACTGCACCAGATCAACTCCCGCCGGTATCCAGTCTTCCGACGTTATGTACTCTCGGGCATGGTCCGAAAGCTCTATGTCATCTTCGAGAATCAAGCCCCAGTTTTCAGCACTGTCAACCAAACGCTTCCAACATTTTCGATGGCTAAGGAAACAACCCACCTCTCCCGGAAACAAACAACCAGCAAAATCGATTTTTGCCAAACTGTTCAACGGAGGAACAATGCTCTCCATTTCTTCAGGAGACAGCGCATAACCATCCACCGCCTCTACACGCTCGTACGCCACGCCAAACCGCTGAAGTTCTGACTGCATAACCGCCCATCGATCCTTGGAACGTTCCAGGTTCACAACCATCCGAAGCATCCCCCCCGTTCTTATAATCTATCAGAAAATATAGATCCTTTTGCTATTCTACTGTAGAAAATCGTTTCCATGACTTCACCTCTGTCATGGCGCCCTGACATTTCCACACCTCATCAATTTTGTACTTCGTACCCGCTGGACGAGCCACATAGAGCAAACGTTCCGCTTGATCTGCATCCATGGCAGCCGTTCCCCGGAGCCACTCTCCGATGTTGCTGATTTGCACTTGTGCATGACTTTCCGTCAACGGTGCTTCAGCGCTTCCGGCCGGCTTAAAGAGCAGAAGCGAGTCAGGACGGCCTATCTGTCGATAGAGCCTCTCCCCCAATGACTCATAGAGTTGCGCGGTATCCCCGCCGCCATGATCCGAGACAAGCACGATGTTTGTATTGTCATAAACCCCGTTAGCCCTCATCCAGTCAAACCACTGGCCCATCGCCTTTAGCGCACAAGACTCCACGGCAAGATGCTCTTCATGCACGCCGTTCTCACGACGAACCGACTTAGGTCGGGCAACAACCTTGCACCTGCCCAATTCCATCAGCCAGGGAGAATGCGTTATTTCCGTATCAATGAACTTCACCGTGGGCGTCTGCCGATCCGTGTTAGAGATTTCCGGCAACAAGCTCAGAAGCGCCCAATCGCTCTGAACGCGGCGAATCAGCGTATTGTCATGATCGGCTCCTGAGAGCAGTGCATCAATCCATCGACCATCCTTGTAAACAAGATTCTTGAGACTCCAAGGCGCCGTCTTGAAAAGACTCACTGCTAAAAGAAACACATCACTCTCACCTCGGCCTATCACCTCACCAGTTTTCGCCAACCAGCGATTCAAGAAGCTTTCCCCCATAAATCGAACGGCCAGCGGATCTTCCCCCTGCCACCCCATCGATTTCAGATTCTTTCTTAATCGAGCGGGCTCCAACCAGTTCCGCTCATTGATCGAAACGTCAGTGTCATGCTTCAAGGCCATTACGGTATCCGCATAGCGTGCATTGATCTTTTCTGCCACCGCAGCAGATTCCGCCTTGTTCAACTCGCCTGGCGAAGCAGCGCGTCCAGCGAAGATGGTCGCCACACTGGCAATCGTGTTGTTTCCCACGGCCATCGCGTCCGAATACCACGTAAATCCCGTGAGTTTCTCCGTCACCTCCGGCATCTCATCCATGATCTGCCGCATATGGCCGCCAGAAAAAGCGTCAAACATCACGATAACCGTGTTTTCATGCTCCTTTGAGAACCCAAAGAATCGCTCTGTCCAGTCGGGAAGCTTCGCCTGCCGTCCCGACAACTGCACTTCTTCCTTGGCGTGCCACCCTCCCTGGCTCTGCCAAAGTCCAACCATGCCTGCAATGACAGCCACACAAGACAAAACACCGAACACCTTGGCAAGCTGCCCCACGTAGCCTCGCTTCACCGCCCAGCCATAAACGCAAACAATGCTTGCGAGCACCACTACATCCAGAAAAATATTCTTCGAGGAATATAGCGACTGCGGCTTGGCTATCTGAAAAGCATCAATCGTCCCCACATCCAACGGCAACAGGAAGGCATAGACCGTAAAAGCCAAGGCCACCAGCCCCATGAAAAATCCCGCTGCGCGCTCTGTGTTCCAAAGCCACGTGACGTGATAAAGCACCCAGAGTCCGATTGCCAGCACTGCCGCCCACATGAGTGATTTTGCGATCACCGTGTCCGGTGCGGAAAAAGTCTCCGGCGCTGTCGAAAAGGCCTGCAATGGCAGGTACCCCGTCATGAGTATCACAAGCCATACGGCCGCCGATGTATAAATCACCGCAGGCGACGATTTCTTGTAGAGCCAATCGCTCAACGGGCGGCGAACATTCCAAACTGCCCCCCCTACAGCCAGCAATAGGATCCCCGCCTGCAAAGCAAAGTAATGACGATGCGCTCCAAAAAATTCATATTTATGCCATATATTCAACAGATAATACGTGAATAAGATAACGCAGACTAGCAATACGCGATGATCTCGCCAAAGCCTCAATCGGACAGCTTCCACCAAAAGACAAGCCAGCCCTGCAAGGTAGAACCAGTCCGACACCTTCGAAATTCCCGCCTGATGCACTTCATTAATCAAGTCCATTTGATTGCAGGAGCAAAGCGCCAACACCGTGCCAGCTCCCCAAAAGACCAGTGCACCGCCCGCAAAAAAAACACTGCCGGTAGCTTTCTGTTCTTTCTCCGTTTTTGCTCGAATCAATGCCCCTAACGTTGCCAATCGCTCCGAAAGCTTCACGCGGTCCGTAATGTCATAGCAGACGTTCTTCACAAAGGAAAAGACGTTGTTGCAAGTCCAGTAGAGCACCAGACCGCTCGCCGCGTCGTAAAGCAGCACCAAAAAGAGCGCCGCCATGGCGTAAAGCTGGTTCTTATCCTTTTGCGTGAGGTTCTTCGTGTACACGAGGGCCGAGCCCACGTTGATCGCCGTCATGACAAAGGGCATGACGTTGACAGAAAATCCCCCTAAATGAACCAGGCCGTCGGGCTTTGAAAGATCCGGAAGTCCCAGAAAAGACACGCCCGCCAGAGGCTCAAAGTGCGAAAGAAAATGATAAGCCGCAAAGAAGAACGGCACCTGCAGAAAAAAGCCGATCGACGACCGCAGCGTCAACAAGGGCGAGTACCCCGCCTGCCGCTGCATCGTGGAGATCATGGCAAAGCGCTCCTGACCTTTGAAGGTGCGCTTGATCATCTTCTCCTTTTCTTCAAAACTCTTGCGAAGCGCCCGCTCGGCTTCCTGCCACGCCTCCGCCTTCATGTAGATGGGGAGAATGACGAAATTCACCACAAGACTCATGACGAGCACGGCTTCGCCCCAGTTGGCAGTCTTCCCGTACCCCCACACGAGCGCCGCATGCATCCAGTATTCGAGCGGCGCAATAAAGAGCGTATAAAGAAAATCAAGCACGTTCGCCCCCGTTTAATTCCGCTTCCAGCTGGATGAGCTCATCGGCCGCCGCCCCGCCGGCGCAGCCGAAGTTCACCGCATTCTTTTCGCGCAGCTCGCGAATTCTCGCCGCACGATCCGTCTTGTCCGCAAGAAGCTTTGTGACCGTTTCCGCCACCCGAGCTTCAACGCCTGGCTTAAGACGGCTTCCCAATTCGTCCATCGCCGACGTCTCCCACGCCTCGTGCGGCACCTCCCAAGCTTCAAAGCCGTCCTTCAAGGGGCCGTTCCCAATCGTCACCACGGGACGCAGGAACACGAAGGCAAAGTCAAAGATGACGCCCGAAACGTCGGACACCATCACCGCCGCGCGCGAGAGCGAGGCAAATCCGTCCGGATTGCGATCCCACTCAATGTTGGAAAAGCCCGAAAGCTCCGCCTGCACCTTCTCGATCACGTCCTTGTCGGAGATGAAGCTCTGCGGATGCGGACGCAAAATGACATGAAAGCCCGCTTCCGCGAGAAGTTTAGGCACCAAGGCGCCGCAGCGCGTCAGCATGCCGTTCCTGCCCCACGTGGGCGCCACGATCACCGTCGTTTCTTCCGGCCCCGTCGAGAGCTGCGCCGCCCGCTCCACGAGCCCGTCCAAATACGGGCACCCCACGAGCGGCAAAGCCTTCGCCGGCGTCTTGCGAAGGACTTCCAGCGCCCGCAGGCTCTTCACCTGCCCCTCGCCCGAGCAGAACACCGCGTCGTAGTAGTCAAAGCTAAAAAGCTTGTAGGTGTGCACGTCCCCCAGCGCGTGCACCACGTGCACGTACTTCTTCACGCCAGGACTGCGTCGGATCTGCAGCACGTCAATACCCGGCGTCGTCAATACGAAAATATCCGCTTCCAGAAAACCCAGCGCCGTGTAGGCCGTGTTGCCGGTGCCGATGAAACGCGCTGTCACCCGATCCTTCACGCCCGGGGAGTCGTCTTCAAACACCGGATCCTTTTGGGCGGACGTAAGGTACGTCACCGCCACGCCGCGATCCGCCAAGGCATGCAGCACCGGTCGCCACGTGGACCAGTAGCTTTTCGATTCTGAATAGATGACGATCTTGTTTTTCTTCAAGTCGTCTTTCTTTCCCGTCGCCCGATAGATGAGACTTCGAATGACCGACGGAAGCTTTCTTGCCACAAAGTAGGCGCTTGAAACCAGCCCCACCACGACGGACAAGAGCATGCTCCCCGTGCCGGGATCAAGGTATGCCCACGCGTCCACTGGCGCAAAAACAAGGGCCGCCGCTGCCGCCGCAAGCGCCGGATTTTTCAATAGAAGGATTTTCATTCGCTACGCCGCCTGAAACTTTTCCTGCACCGCCGCCACGACAAACCGCCCGACGGCTTCCGCTGCCTCGGGCTTGCCGGTGCGCATCTTTTCCAACATCACCCGAAGCACCCGCTCTCTCAACTCCGTAGAGCTCACGCCTTCGGTGCGAGGAAAGATGACGAGCCGCTTCGGATCCATGACGTTGGAATTGTCCGCACCGTGAACGAGCAAGTCGCAGTGATGCGCGTTCACATAGTCTTCCGTGATGAGCCAGGGGCTTTCCACCACCTCAGTAACGTACTTCACCGCTTCCAACACTTCCTTTCGCTCCGCAAAGGAGAGCTCCGGCTGATAGCCCTTCTTTGCACGAACTTCCTCGTCCCCTGTCAACGCCACCACGACGTCCCCCAGTTCCGCCGCTTTCTTCAAAAGGCGGATGTGGCCATGGTGAATGAGCGTTGCTGACATGTCCACCATGATGCGGAGACGCCGAGGCGTCGAATTTTCAGAAGTCGTCATTGCGGAGCTCCGGCGTAAAATTCGCGTGAAATTTCGTGAAGAAAATTTATACAATTGGTTTAACAGGCCGTCCATAAATTTCCGGCCGCGGCATTTTAACGAGCTTTCATCTTCATCTCGCAGGGGCACTCCCTTCTGAAAAAGTTCGAAAGCGTGGTGAAAATGTTTTCTCTTTACCCTGCTCAAAACCTCTACAAAGAATGGCTCTCCGACGACTGCCAGCTTCACGCCACCGTCAAGTCGATTGACCTGATTCTCCCCGCCACTCGCGAGCGCCCCTGCCTCGTCGAATCGCTGTTTCACTGCGACGAACTCTTTGCCCATGGCCAAATCTTCCGCCGCCACGGCCGCCACACGGTGACAGGTCTTCTCGATTTGAACGGCACGCCAATCTTCGCCAAGCGCGTGGACTTTCGGCAAAAGCGCTTTGTGAACCGCTTGCGCTACAACGTCATGCCCTCACGCGGCCACTGGTCCGCCTTCATGGCCTGGATGCTCGAAAGAGCCGGCTTTCACACGCCCAAGGTGCTGGGCTCAGGCGAAGTGCGCCGTCAGGGGCTGATCGCCGAAACCTACCTCTTCACGGAAGCCATCACGCCCACGCCAGGCGACCGCTTTCTTGAAACCGCCTGTGAAGAAGGCCGGCCCCTCGTCGATTCTGCCGATCGTTTCTTGAAATCCTTGCGCCGTCTGCATGACGCCGGCATCACGCACGGCGACCTGAAGATGAACAATCTCTACGTTCTCCCCAATGGCGCCGTCGGCTACTGGGATCTCGACTCCGCCCTCTTCTGGCCCCTAGGCGTTCCATCCCTTCTGCGCCACCGCCACACGAGCTACCTCATTGCAAACCTCATGATGGACACCGACACACGGCTTCCAGCCGGTTCCGTCAACGCCCGCGACTTCATCGCCGCCTTCGCTGAAAGCTACGGCGACGCCTGCTCGCTGCGACACCTGCAGGGCTTTTTGCAAAACCATTGGCTCAAGGGCGTTCGTCTTACGGGCTTCTGCTGACTTTCCGGCCGCCGGCGCCTTCGTTTGAGTATCATCCGCGGACATCAAGGCTCCTTTTTGAGTGCACCCATGATTCAACGCAACATCCTCTTGAACCCCGGCCCCTCCACCACCACCGACACCGTCAAGATGGCGCAGGTCGTTCCGGACATCTGCCCGCGGGAAAAGGAATTCGCCCGCCTCA
>CAVACW010000133.1:0-7752 GCA_963587345.1 uncultured Oscillospiraceae bacterium
CCACCGCGTACCCTTCAGCTGCCGTGAGCGAAGCCTTGCGGGTGAGCTGGTACTGTGCGTTACCTTTGGCGACAGCGCCTTCTGCAATATCGACGGACGTGGTGGCGACGCTACCGTTTATGGAAGCCATCCCAGAGGCGAAGACAACGCGGGAGTTGTCGACGGCGCTGATGTCGCCGTCAACGCGCACGTTGTCGCCTGCAAAGCGCAACGTCGTGACGAGATCCGGCACGTAAAGCGTCGGCGCAATCAGTTTTTCGTTGTAATTCAACTGCAAGTATGGATAGGCGACGGCGTCAAAGTGCTTCCATTCCGAGGTGATGTCGCCCGTCACGCGGGCGTTGCCGAGGAAGTTGATTTCGTGTACGAAGGCGTTTTTGCCGATGTAGATTGCATCTTCTTCGCCACTGACGGTGCCCGACAAGTTGACACTGGTGAGCAGCGGCCCGTCGAGTGGATCAAGGAGACTCTTGGGCGTCGTGCTGCTGTCGTCGGAATAGAGAAAGCTGCCGTTGATGTAATTGCCTGCCTTGCTGATGGTGCCGTCATCCTCGACCGATCGCGTGTAGTAGATGTAGGAGCCGACGTAATCATCGCGAGCGCCGTTGGAGCTTGAGCCGTAGTCAAGCTGCAATGCACGGCCGCCTATGCCGTCGGCCGTGACGACGCCGTCGACGTCAAGGCGCTGATGGGTGCCGGCGGACACTAGAACGCCGATGCCGCGGAGGCCGTCGGCGTGAACGACGGCGTCGCCTGCGACGGTGAGGAAGTTTCCGGAGCCGTTCACGCGAATACCGGCAGAGCCCGTGCCGATTGTGAGGATGTCGGCGCGCTGGCGGATGGTGTTGCCGTGACCTTCAATGTCAAGTCCCACGGCGAGCGGCGTTTCGTTGGCTTCGCCGACGATCCAGCCGGTGCCCGATGCGTTTCGCAGGGAGTAGCCTTGCCAGTTGTCGTAATTCTGTCCGTCGCGATACTCAGACCAGCCGTAGTAGTTTTTGCGGTCGAACCGATAGCCAATGTCCTGCATGACGGCGAGCTCGACTTCCAGAAACGACGTCAAGTTCGTATACGTGATGTGGCTCATCATTCCGTTCGTCTGCAGATGAGAGAGCTCCGGCTGGTAAATGGACGTGCCTTCGTCGTCCGTGTCGGAATATTCCCATCCGTTCACAGGCAATCCGTCAATGCCGTGGTAGGTGGCGCCGTTCAAGACCTCGCTCACGTGCTCGCCCTTGAAGTAGGCGTACCGGGCCGCGACGTTGTCGCTTGTTTCAGGCTCCAGCAGGAACACCTCGCTTTTGGGCGCCGTGAGTGTCTTGTTGCTTGTGAAGTACTCGTACATGGCGTCAGAAACGATTGGCATGCTGTCTTTTGCCTTGGTGCCCGTGTAGTCATAAAGATGGTCGGCGAAAAGATTGGTGCCTTCAAAATCTTCAAAAGTTGTGAGCGAGTAGAGAGTGTCGTCTGAGAGCGGATATCGAGCGGTTGTAGTGCCCGTTGCGTCAGTCAATAGATTTACGTTTGTCGCGATGCCAAGCGCGTGACCCATTTCATGGCGCACGGTGCCGACAAGATCGGCAGCGGCTTCGTTCGTGGCGAGCAAGGTGCTGGCATCGACGTGCCATCCATGGCCTGCATTGACGGAAACGGTGGAGCCCAGTTCAGTGCCGATGGAGATGATTGTGAAGGTTTGTTGGTTGAAGACCTTGTCGGGAGTGGCGGTGACGGCGGATTTCTTCAAGGATTCGAAAGTGCCGGGAACATAGTTGGTGCCTTGTTGCAGCCAGTTCGCCACGAAGAGGTAGCCGTCGCTGTTGCCGCAGAAGGCTTCGGCGTAGGCGTTGGCATCGTCTATTGTCGTGAGGAAAACGGAAAGGCCGTCGGGGTTGGCGGATTGTGGCGCGAGCATGTCGGCCCAATAGGTGAGTCCTTCGTTCACGCCGGAGAGCAGGTGCGAATTAAGTACGAAAGGCGGTTGCGTTATATTCGTATGGGTGCCAAGCCAGCTTTCGGAATCAATATGAAAGTCGGATCCTAGAATCGTCACGTTGAACATCGCTTTGCCGTTTGACGTGACGGTGAAGGTTTCCAAGTCTGTTGCGGAGGCGCTGCCAGCATGGAGGCCAGTCCACGCGGCGAGCGCCGCGGCGACGAGGTGAGAGATGGAAGATTTTTTCATGGCAGTGCTCGAAAAGGAACGGACTTTCTCATTGTGCCACGCTGTCAGCGCTCCCATGACAAAACGGGCGGCAGATTGCTCTGCCGCCCGTTGAGGAATTGCTTTCGAAAAGCAGAAAGATTGGCCTGTCCGCGGCAGATGCCGGGGACAGGCTTGAGGTCGCCTTACTTGCGAATGATCAAAATCGGCACGTCGCCCTGACTTGCGATGCGCATGGCGGTCGATCCCATCAGCGCGCTCTTGAAGCGGCCGTAGCCGTGGCTGCCCATCACAATGAGGTCGAGATGGCGCTTGGCATAGTTCGCGATCTCGTCGCCGGGATTGCCGACGAGCGGCACCTGCTTGGCTTCGATCTGCGCCTGCGCAAGAAGCGGCTTCACGGATTCGATACACTCTTCAAACGCTTCCTGCTGAGACTTCTTCACTTCGTCCTGCGTAAGGAGCGGCATGCCCAGGCCCTGAGGTGACATGCCGGGATTTGCAAACGCCGGCGAGACGGAAAGGAGATTGTATTCAGCAGAGTTGCCAAAGAGCGCCTTGTGGTCGGCGACAAACTTCACCGCAGCTTCGCCGTAGTCGGAGCCGTCCACGCAGATGCCCACTTTGAGCGAATCCGCAACCGGCGCCGTGCTGCCGCGCAGCATCAGCACCGGGTGCTTCGTGCGGGCGAGGACGCCCGTTGTGACGGAGCCCATGAAGAGGCCTTCGAAGGCGGAGCGGCCGCGACTGCCCATGATGATGAGATCAGCGCCGAAGTCGTCGGCTTCCTTGGCGATCATTTCAGCCGGCTTGCCGTGAAGAACGCGTTCTTCCACCGTGAGGTTGTGCTTCTTCAGAATCTTGCGCGCAGGTTCGAGCGCCGTGTTGGCTCGGTCGTCCATGTAGGCCTTCATGCCGTCCGGCGCAATGAGCGTTGCGGCGCGGTTCGGGAGCGTTTCCAGCACGACGAGAAGACGAATTTCCGGGTTGCTGCCGAGAAGCGTGGCGCGGGAGGCGACGAATTCGAGCGAATTGTCGCTGTAGGTGCTGCCGTCGTAAGGCACGAGAATCTTCATGTGTACCCCTTTTTAGTGGTCAGATTGGACATCTAAGACGGCTCGATGCGTGAAGACTGCCGCAGAGTGCTGACGCGAGCCGCGATTCAAGCAACTTTATAGCCGATAAAAGCGAGCAAAAGCTAGAGAAAAGGCGGTATGTCTTTTTTTTTGGCGCTTCATGTTTTGTTGGGAATCTTCAGGGTTTCTACTGGGTCTCTCCAGTAGCGCTTCCAGGCGGGATTGGCGCCCTGTTGAGCCAACTTGAAGCGCTTGCCGGGGATGGCACTCTTGAGCTTGAGGGATGTTGAGTGTGAGCCTGGGCTTGAATGAGCTTTTGCGGACGAATCGCCTCCGCCGCGTCGGCAACAATCGCACTGGTCATTGGGAAGCCCGCTTGAACGGCACCGAAGGCCTCGGCAGCTGAAGAAAGACGCTGCGCGGCTTTCCGAAGGCGGACCTCAGGCCTTCAACAAGGCGCTGCACCTTGTCGTGAACCACTCCGCAAAGAGCCGCACGCGTGCAAGCTCTGCGGACTGCGGGTTGATAATCATGAAGCACGGCAGCGGCGGCCGGCTCCAGCCCGGCATGACGGGCACGAGCGTTCTGGGTGCTCCAGCGTCTCTGAGGTAGATCGCCGGCAGGTCGGGAAGAATCCCGGCGCCCAGTTTCGCCGCCTGCAGGGCGGAGACAAGATTCTGAAACCGCATGGTGCGATGCCAGAGGACGGGCGCGCGTCGGCTGCCGTTCACGAGCTCGGCGACGGACGTTCGGGTGTCGCTTTCTAGGAGCAGTCCCGTGTGATTGGCGCAGTCCTCGGGCGACATCGGCGTGTCGCAGCGGGCAAGGTAAAGAGGCGAGGCGCACGCCAGAAAGTGCATGTCGCCCAAGGGCGTCACATGGGCGCCGGGCGATTCCGGCAGCGGGCCGTAGCACTGGGCGACGTCGATCGGCGTCCCGCCGGTTGTGAGCAAGGCGGTTTGCTTTTCGGGCGTGAGCTCCACCCATTCGGTTTCGATGCCCGGGTGCTCCGCTTGGAATTCCATGAGCATTTCGGGCAGAAAGGTGGCGCCGAAGGCGGCGTGCGTCGCTACGGTGACCGGACCCTCGAGCTCTTGGGCGTTGAGCTTCAAAAGCCGCAGGGCGCGGCGGTGGTGGGCGACAACGGGCGCCATTTCGCGATAGGCGCGGCGGCCGAAGAGCGTGAGCTTCGCGGGCCGCGTCGCTCGGTCAAAGAGCGGTTCGCCGAGCGAGGCCTCCAGCGCCGCCATGGTGCGGCTGGCGACATAGGAGTCGATGCCTTCGCTTTGACAGGCCGCCTTGAGGGAGCCCGCGGCGGCCGCTAGACAGAAGAGCCGCCAGGCGCCGAGGTCGTTGCCGCGATCCATGCAAGTCTCCTTGAGTTTTCGGGCGAAATTTGAGTCATTTCGCTCTCATTAGTTGCAATTTTCGCAGTTTAGTGCGGTTTTGGAGGGACGCCGCAGGAGAATCCTTTCACCTTAGCCTGAAAGGAGAAACGCATGTATTCGCAGCTTTTGAAAGGCGGCACCGTGGTTGATCCCGAGCGCCGCTTCTGTCGCATCGCCGACGTTGCCATCGAAGACGGTCGAATTGCCGAAGTCGCCGACAGCATCACCGCGCCCGCCCGGGAAGTCACGGACTGCACGGGACTCGTGGTCCAGCCCGGCATCATCGACACGCATCTGCACGTCACGCTTGATCCTGCGGCGTACGCCACGGTTGTCCACGCCGGCGTCACGACGTGCCTTGACATGATGGGGCCGGCGGGGAAGGCGCTTTCTGAGCTCGGTGCGCGCGGCGCCGGGCTCAACGTGGCGGTTTTGAATGCCATCCTTCCAGGGAAAAATGTGGCGGGAAACGATCCGAAGCCCGCGGTGATTGAGCGCTTCATTGACGAGTCGCTCGCGTCAGGCGCCTTCGGCGTGAAGCTTCTGGGAGGGCACTATCCGTTGACGCCGCAGGCGACGGCGGACTTCTTTCGCGTGGCAGACGAAAAGTCGTGCTATGCCGCCTTTCATGCCGGCTCGACGCAAGCGGGATCCAACATTCTGGGCTTTGAGGAGGCGATAACGCTCTTTGATGGTCACCGCGCTCATCTCGCGCACATCAACGCCTACTGCCGCGGGTACGTCGATTCGGAGTTGAACGAATGCCGCCGCGGGGCGGCGCTTCTGGAAGCGCATCCCGAAGTCGTGTGCGAAAGCTACGTGTCGCCGCGAAACGGCGGGTCGCTGCGCTTTACGGCGGAAGGCGTTCCCGAATCTCACGTCATCTGCGCCACCATGAAGCATCTGGGCTACGAGCCCACCAAGGCGGGGGCGGAGAAAGCCTTTTTGGATGGCGTTCTGGGCGCCGTGAAGGAGACGCCGGATCACCGCGTGGGGCTTGTCAGCGGGCCGGAGGGCTTTCAATGGGCGCTGGCGCATCCGGACTGCGGCATCTCCTTTGACCGCGTCAATCCGGTGTTGCCGCGCGTCTTCTTTGCGACCGCACGCCGCAAGGACGGCACGTTCCTTGTGGACGGCATTTCAACCGACGGCGGCGCCATTCCGCGCAACGTCATCGTGACGGAAGGGCTGTCGCTTGTGAAGCTGGGCGGGCTTTCGCTCATTGACTTCGCGGCGAAGACGTCGTTGCTGCCGGCACGCCTTCTGAAGCTCTCTCGCAAAGGACGGCTTTCGCCCGGGGCGGACGCCGACATTACGGTCTATTGCCTGGCGACGCAGCAGCCGGTGATGAGCTTCATCGGCGGCGAAAAGGCGCTTTTCCACGGTCGCGTCGCCAACCGGCCGGGGCGCGTCATCTGCACTGCGGCGGGCGCGGCGGCCGTGCGGGCGGCGGGACTTGAATCCGTGGTTGTCGAAGGCGGCGTTCCGACGCTCGAGCGTCGTTTTTAAAAAAGGAGAGTAGCCATGACCTGGACACTTTGGGCGGCGGCGCTTGTGACGGCGGGCGCCGTGTGGGCGCTGGTGAAGCGCTGTGAGACGCGGCTCGTGCTGATCGGCGCGGGCCTCTTGATGTGCTGTTTGTCGATGACGCCCATGACGGCGTTGAACCAGTTCGCAAAATCAATGACGCAAGGCTCGCTCATCATGGCGATCTGCACGTCGCTTGGGTTTGCGGGCGTCATTTCGTACACGAAGTGCGACGTGCATCTCGTGACGATGCTGACGCGTCCTTTGAAAAAGCTCGGCCTTTTCGTGCTTCCCGCCTGCATGGCGGTCGTGAGCCTCGTGGGCGTTGCGGTGCCTTCGGGCGCGGGGCTTGTGGCAGCCGTGGGCCCGACGATCATTCCAATTCTGATGCGCTCGGGCTTCAAGCCCGCGGTGGCGTGTGCGGCGATCTGGAGTTCGCTTCTGCCTGCCTACTACAATCCGGGCGTCTCGCACAACGTGTTTCTGGCGAAGATGGCCGGGCTCGACGTCGTTCCGTTCATCGAGCTTTCCGGTTTGAAGATTCTGGCGCTGGGACTGCTTTCCATCGTGCTCGTTACCGTGACGGCGATCGTCTTTCACGACTACGAAAAGGGGCGGGACTTTTCGCCCGCAGGGAGCGCGGCGGCGGATGACCTTCGCGTCAATGTGCTCTATGCGCTGATGCCGCTTGTGCCTGTGGTGATTCTGCTTTTGGGAAACACGGCGATTCCGGCGATGAAGATGGGCGTGGCGCAGGCGATGCTGATCGGCACGATCGCGGCGCTCGTTGTGACGCGCACGAATCCGGAGGCAGCGAGCAAGGCCTTTTTCAACGGCATGGGCAAGGGCTACGGCAGCATCATCGGCATCATCATCGCAGCCGGGGTCTTCGCGTCGGGGTTGCGCGCCTGCGGCGTCGTGGACACCTTTGTGAACTACCTCACGCACGCCAATGAAATCGCCCGCGTCGGCGCGGCGGTCGGGCCGTTCCTGCTCGGAATCTTCACGGGTTCAGGCGACGCTGCGGCCTTTGCGTTCAACGAGGCGGTGACGGTGCATGCGGGTGAATTCGGACTCACGGTGCATGGGCTCGGCATGCTCGCCGTTTTGTCGGCGGCGTTGGGACGCATGGCCTCGCCTCTGGCGGGCGGGCTCATTCTTTCCACGGGGTTTGCGGGCGGTGTGAGTCCCTTTGACGTCGTGAAGCGCACGGCGCCGGCGGCGCTGGTGCTCTTGGCAGCGACGTACTGCCTCTATTGAAGTTGAAGTGCTGGAACGGGTTTGGCGACAGGAAAAAAATCGCATTGCTTGTCGCCAGGCCCTGGTCAAGCCAGCAAATGGGAAGACGGAGCCTGATGCGGGGTTGCACCCGGCGGACGAATTCGACGAGACCGGCCAGTGCGTTCTCTGCGCCCGTGTGGTGGCAGGAAGCCGGTCGCTAGGAGAAGGCGCCGCGGTTACAGCGGCCGTGTTTCGGGAAGGCTTCGGGGTTGCGAAGAGATGCTCTAACCCGGATATTGCACCCCTGCGTCATGCTCGAGTTTCTCCAAATTCCACAGTAGAAAATCGGGGTCGGTTTTGCTAGAATTATAAATTTTTC
>CAVACW010000134.1:0-7648 GCA_963587345.1 uncultured Oscillospiraceae bacterium
GCATAGGAAACAGCGTTTTCAGGAAAAAAGATGTTCCGAAAGGCGTGAGCTCCGCTGGCTGTTTGAATTGTCAACTGTCCGGCCGCGGCGCGGACATTTCCGGCACCCGTCAGGCTGCGGGCGCCGCCTGCACGAGCTCCTGAGCCGGCGCCTCCTGTTGCGCCGGCTCGCGAACGAGCGGCGTGATGTCGAGCCGCGTGAAGTCCGACGAGCCGTCGGGATGAATCACAACGCGCGCCTCGAGCTTTGCCGTCGGGCGCCCTTCAGGCGTCTTCGCCTCGATGACGACGTTGCCGTCGCCGTCCTTTTCGATCACGTACGCAAGCGGCGCATGCTCCTTCTGGCCGTCCGCACCCGCCACGACGCCGCACGTCGAAGCCACGTAGGTGACGATGCCCGCCTGCGTGATCGCCGCCACCGCATGGAGGTAGAGGCGTTCATTGCCGCCGCAGAGCTCGCGCAGGGCGCCCAGAATCGCCTCGTGCTTTCCCATGCGCTTGTCCGAATCGAGCAGCGCAAGCTCGTCGGGCGAGAGCCCCGCCTTGCCGTTGGTCTCCGTCACCGTGCGGTTCGCGAGCTTCACCGTGATGGAAGTGCGTCCCGCGTCGCGGCGATGCTTTCCGTAGCCTTCGCCCTGACGCGCGAAGTCAATGACCCACTGCGCCTCCGCGAGCTCCTTCGTAGGCATGCCAAAGGGCGTGATTTTCGGGCGAACGGCGAAGTCTTCAAGGTGGACGGCAAGGTGCTTGTCCAGCGCATGCGCCACCGACGCCTCAAGCGTCAGCCCGGCCGACTGCGCCGCCATCACGTCGCCAATCACGCTCTGGTACTTGGACTCCTGCATGACCGCATCGCGCGCGGCGTCGCTCGCCTCCTCGTCCGACATCCCGAGCTGCTTGAATTCATCCTGACGCTTTTTCTCCGCATCGGCCGCCGCGGGAAGCCCAGTCTTCACGAGCCCCCAGACGAGCTGGTCGCTCAGGCGGGAAAAGCGCCTTGCCGCCGCCGAAACGCCTTCATCCGGATCGGGCGCTGCCGCATGGCTGCCATAGAGCACATGGCAGAGGTCCGCCTGCGTGAAGTTGCCGTCCGGAAAGCGCGCGAGAAGCGCGGGCAGCTTTTCCTTCACGTACGGCACGTCGAGCTCCCCCGCCAGCGCCACGGCCTTCAAGAATTCGAGCGGATGCTCCTCGCGATCGAGTCCGGCGACGTCGCCGTTCAAAACTCGCAGCACGGTCTTCATCGGGCCGGTGTCCGTGAAAAAGAGCTCGCTGCCAGGAAATTCGCGGTGCAGCCAGTCCATCATGCCGCCAAAAAGCGCCTTCTTCTCCTCGGTCCACGCGGGCTCTCTCACGACGCGGTTGAGTTCGTAGTCCCGCCCGAAGCCGTAGTCCGTCTCGCGGCGCAGCCGTTCACGAACGGCATCCTTGAAAGCGAGCAGGTCCTCGTCAGAAAAGCGAGCCGCGCAGATGAATTCCGACGCCAGGAACTGGCTGTCCCGACTGAAGGCGGCCGACTTCACGGCGTTCTCGCCCATCGCCTCGCGGAACACCACGTCCACCGCCTCGCGAATGCGCCGGGCGCCCGCGAGGAGAACGTCCTTTTGCGCCTCAACACGCCGCCGCAGGCTCGTCGTGAGCTCGGCGCCGTCCCGGCAAAGGTCGTCAAGGCCCAGCACATGGCACACATCCTTGTCGCCCACCGAGTCCTGGAAGTCGCTCATGATCTGCCGGTTTCGGAAGAAATTCGCCTTGTTGAAGAACTCGATCGCCTGATCGAGCGTGATGCCGTTTGCGGGAAGCGCATTGAACATGTTCACCAGGCGATGATCTCGCGCCCGGTTGCCCACTGTCGGAAAATGCTGCTCGAAGACATCGGCGAGGGCGTCACGCGTCTTCACGCCGCTGCGACAGAAGTCGATCACGGCGTCCTGAACGCGAGCCGGCTGGCCGTTGAGCCTCACGCCAAGCTGACGGGCGCTTGAAAAGAACTTCGGCAGCGACTCGAGCGTGATGTCCGAGCGTCCCGCGAGCACCACAGAGGCAATCTTTTCGCCAAAGCGGCTCACGATCGCCGCGCGGGCGTCTGCGTCGCTCACCATCACCATGCGGCTCGCCTGGAGATGTTCAGACAAGGGACGCAACGCGTCGTCATAGCCTTCTCCGCAGGACTGTCGAATCGCCTGCGCCACCTGGCTGAGCCGCATGAACTCGCCCACCTGGAAAATGCGTCGCAAGTCGCCCACCTTGAGCTGCTTGCCGCCGCCCGAAAAGCGGTAAAGCTCCGGCAGGAAGGCGCTGGTGCCGATGCGCACGCCGTAGCGGGCGCGCAGCCCCTGCATGAGAAGACGCACGCTCTTTGCGTTGCGCTCGATGGACGTGAACTTGTGCGACAGCTTCCCCTCGACCTGAGCGCGGCCGTGCTTCACGAACACATAGTCGTTGTCGGAAATCTGGCGGTTGTTAGCGATGTCCTGAAAGGACCTCATCAAGTCGGTGAGAGGGGCGACCATTGTCCTTGGCTCCTGCTTTTAAAGCGGACAGCCCGCTTCACGGGCAATTTGGTTTTCTACAAAGAGCGATTCTATGCACGGCGCCGGGACGGCCATCGTCAACTTATGTAAAGGAACGCGTCAGGCTCGAAGCGGCGGCAGAGGTCGGCGAAATCGGGCGGGAGGGAAGCAGACTTCGGCGCCCGTCCGACAGAGCGGGCTTTGATGTGACGAATGGGGAGCTCGCGGGCCGCGGCGCAAGAACTCGCGACAAATTACAACTAATTAAAAAAGAAGGTCTTCGCTAAAAAAAAACAGTCTGTTACATACGATTCGGAACTTTTCAGCTAAGCTTCCGCTCAAGCAACGGGAGCGTCCTTGCTGCCCATTCCTCTTTCGTATCGATTCAGCCTGAAACTTTCTGTCATGATCCTTTCCGACCTTCGCCGCTCGCGCGGCTTCACCTTGGTTGAAATCGTGCTGGTGCTTGTGCTCATCGGCATTCTCGCGGCCGTCGCGGTGCCGAAGTACTTTGACTTGCAGGAACAAGCGCAAGAAAGAGCCGCAGCAGCCATCGCTCAAGAGTTTCAAGCTCGCATCAACGGCCGGTTTGCCGAAGAAATTCTCAGTGGAACTTCTTGCGCTTCTATCATTAAAACCGAATTTGCAATGCTAGTGGCAATAGAAATGAATGACGAAGGGCAACACCTGCAAATGGTCGACTCAAGCAATCTGGATACAACATCAAGCTTCAAGCTCAGCATTTCCTTCGATGGCCAGACCATTGGCGGCGATGATGAAAACAACAAGTGGCGCTTTGTAAAATCATATGAGTACGAAATTCACATTCCAGACTGCACTGCAAGCAAGTGAAGTCTCCTTACCATCTTGCGAAGCTATCGTCTGACAACCTCTGCCTCCATGGCGTTTGTCGAACTCGAAACCTTCCTGCGCGAACTGATCATGGGCTTTTCGCTCGCCGCCCGAGACCAATAGTTGAGACACCAGCTGGGGTAGCTTTCCTTTCGGCCTCCACCCATACTCCGAACGCTCCCGTTCGCCCAACATCCAACGCTCCGCCCGCCACTCTTTCCCCAGACGGGCGACATGCGCCACCCCTCGCCCTGTGCCCCTTGCTCACAAAGGCCCGCTGGCTCTGTTGCTTTACAAAAGCCACATCAAGACTGGACTGTTTGTGCACAAATTGTTTTGCTGTAAAATCAAACAATAAAGTGCCTTATCGTTTCCAGCCATGAAATCGCTTCCCCTTGGCCAGCAGTCCTTCATTGACTTGCTGACAAACAACAACTACTACATCGACAAGACGCCTTACATCAAGGCCGTGATGGAGTACTCCGCTCAGGTGTTGCTCATCACGCGCCCGAGGCGCTTCGGGAAAACGCTTTTCATGGACACGCTGCAGTGTTTTCTAGAGATTGATCCTGAAAACCCTGGGTGCAGCGACGCCAAAGCCCAGCTTTTTGCGGGACTCAAGATTCTTGAAGACAAACCCTTCTGCGACGCCTGGATGGGACAGCATCCCGTCATCAGCTTTTCATTGAAAGGCGCGGAAGCCGGGACTTTCGAACTCGCCTATGAGCTCTTTGCCCTGAACCTCATGTCGGTGGCAAAGAAGTTTGCCTATCTGCTAGAGAGCCCCAAAGTGCCCGAGGACGACAAAGCCTTGCTCGCGAACTACATGAATTCGAAGTTCATGCGAGATCCCGCGAACACCGCCGACGTCATTCTCTTTTTGAAGAATCTCGCCGCCATGGTCTCGGCGCACTACGGACGGAAGGTGATCATCCTCATCGACGAGTATGACGTTCCGCTTGCCAAGGCGGCCGCCTACGGCTACTACGACCAGATGGTGAAGGTGATCCGCAACTTTCTGTGCGAAGCGCTGAAGCTCTATCCAGCGACGGACGCCTTCCTTTTCAAAGCGGTTCTCACGGGGTGTCTTCGCGTCAGCAAGGAAAGCATTTTCACCGACCTCAACAACCCCGACGTCAATACGGTCTGCTCTGAGGACCGCCTGTTGAATCGGGCCATTGGCTTCACGGCGGAGGAAACTCAATCCTTGTTGGAGTACTACGGACTCACCTCGCGCTTTGACGACGTCAAGCAGTGGTATGACGGATATCAGTTTGCCGGCGAAGAAATCTACTGCCCCTGGGATGTCATCAACTTCAGCAACCGCGCGCTTTGCAGCGGCAAGCCGTTGCAGTACCAGCCGGAAAATTATTGGGAAGGCACCAGCGGCAACGAGGCCATTGCGGAATTCCTTGGGTTCTTGACCGCCGATGACGCCGCTCGGATGCAAACCTTGATTGACGGCGGCACGATTGACCTGACAGTCAACGACAAGCTGACCTACAGCGATTTCGCCAGTCACAACCCGGACGATTTTTGGACGCTGCTCCTCTTCACCGGCTATCTGACGGTGATTGAACGACTGCCAGGCGTCAACTGCTACCGGGTGAAGATTCCCAACGAAGAGATCCAGCACACTTTTGAAAACAAGGTTCGTTCGCTTTACTCAAAGACAAACCAGCAGTACGCCCAGCACGGCGAAGCGCTCGCCGCCGCCTTCTTGTCGGGCGACGCCGACGCCGTGCGCAAAATTCTGATGCCGCTCTTGAGACGCTACGTGTCGGTGCGAGATGAAGCCACCAAGGCGCCGCAGGAAAACTATTACCACGGCTTTCTGCTAGCCATGCTCATCTGCGCCGGCGACAAGGCCGCCAACCTGTATTCCAACACGGAAGCCGAGGCCGGCTTTCCCGATCTGGTGTTTACGTCCGAAGACCTCGATGTCGGCGTCGTCATTGAACTAAAGCGCTGCGACAAGCCCGAAGAGCTGCCGCAGGAAGCTCAAGCAGCCCTGGCGCAAATCAAGGCCCGGCGCTACGCCCAGGCGTTTGACGGCTACCAATGCTCGCGCTGCTTCGGCTTCGGCGTTTCGTTTTGTAAGAAGCTTTGCGTCGTGAGGGCGGAAGCGCTGCCGGCGCTTGCCTGATCCAGCAGCAACCGCTCGTCCGAAGAGGCAGCGTCAGAACGCTTTCAGGAAAAGAGCGGTCCCAACTGGGCCCGTGCTCGACATTAGCGAAATCTGTCTGAATTGGATGCACCTTGTGGAATGGCTCACGCCACGCGACATACCTTATTGAATTTTCGATGGATTTTCATCATTCTCACCCCTGTCGAACGTGCGATAATGCCTCGGCGAGGATGAAAACCATGACAAATTTCAACAATCTTCCTGCCCTGCCCTTGGGCTCTTCTGACTTCAAGACACTGCGACTTCGAAAGCAGCTTTACGTCGATAAAACCGCGTTGATTTTTGAACTCGCCCGTCGAGCGGAAAAATTTTTTCTCACCCGTCCTCGCCGTTTTGGGAAGTCTCTGCTCGTGAGCACGTTCGCCTCGCTTTTCAAAAACGGGCTGGAAGACTTCTCCGGTCTTGCCATCGAGAAGCTGTGGAAGGACACGACCTACAACGTCGTGAAAATTGACTTTTCCGAAGCTAAGAACTTCAGAAATTTTGACGAATTTGTCCAAGAGCTGAACGCGACGATCGAATCCGCTTTCGAGCCTCTGGGCTTTCAGTCCGAAGCGTCGGATGCCATTGACTTCATGCTGCAGCTGGCCTCCTGGCTCAGAAAACAGGATTCAGGGGCGCTCGTTCTTCTGATTGACGAATACGACGCGCCGCTGACGGCGTGTCTTGGCGACAAGGCGCTCTTTGAAGCCGTGGGAAGGGAGCTTGCGAGCTTCTATGCCATCGTCAAGTCTTGCGACGGATGCTGGCGCTTCGTCTTTGTGACCGGCATCACCAAGGTTCACCCGACGGGCATCTTTTCCTCAGAATTCAACCAGTACACAGACATTTCACTCGATCCGCACTTTGCTCCGCTCGTCGGCTTCACAGAAGAAGACATTGATCAGTGCTTCCCTGACTACGTCGAGGAAGCCGCCAAAGCGTTGAACTTGACGCACGCGGAGCTGCGCCGCCAGCTTCGGGAGAATTACGCCGGCTACTGCTTTGACGAGATTGCGTCGCAACATTTGTACGCCCCTTGGTCGGTTCTGCAATTTTTCAACCGTCCGTCCCGTGGCTTCATGAACTACTGGATTGGCAGCGGCGGCAATCTTTCCTTGTTGCAGAAGTATCTGCATACGCATTCACTGAAATCGCCGGCGGAATATGGCGTGGAGCAACTGGTGAGCTACAACAGCCTGAGCTGTTCCACTGATCTCGCAGGCATCAATGATCTGGTGCTGCTCACGCAAGCGGGCTACCTCACCATCAAGCGCCGGCAGGGACAGACGCTCTTTGTGAGCTATCCCAATCAAGAAGTGGCCGACTCCATGGCGACGCTCTACACCGAAATGCTGTTGAGTGATCGAACGCTCGAAGCCGTCGGCGCCGGAGATTTGCAACGCGCGATCCTGACAGGCAACGTGACGCAGCTCTTTGAGTCCGCCAATCGCGCGTTTGCCGCCATCGACTACGATCGCTACCCAATCGAAGACGAAAAGCACTGTCAGGCATTTCTTCAGGTGTTCATTGCGGGCGCGGGCTACAACGTAACGGCGGAGCGTCATGGCGCCTTAGGCCGCAGTGATCTTGAGCTCGATTCAAAGAGCTGCCACTGGGTGCTAGAAATCAAGTTTCAGCGCCAGGGCGAGTCAGCGGAGGCACTGCTCACAAAGGCCGTGGAGCAGATTGCCGAGAAGCAATACGGCGCGACAACAGACAAACCGCTTGTTCGCGCTGCCGTCGTCTTCGCCGAAGAAAAGCGCCAGTTCATCTCCTGGCAACAAGTCGCCTGACCTGCAAAACCTCCAATTGCCAATCGCCATCGGTCAATTGGAGGACGTCAGCCTTCTGACGGATCCAAGGAAGTGGTCGCCAATTTGCTACACACTGTGTAGCAAATTATTATTTAATAATATTTATTCGGTTTTATTTATATCATTATCGTTCAACCCTGGCCCCTGATGCGCCTCCTCGTCTCTACGTCTGATCTTTCTCATCGGTCTCGCTTTTGCCATCGCTTCTTGACCCGACAACCATTCGACTGTCTTTCTCTCCAGCATTACCAACAGCGGCGTAAAGCCCCGTCGTTCAGGGCGGGGATATAAGCCGCGCAA
>CAVACW010000135.1:0-7593 GCA_963587345.1 uncultured Oscillospiraceae bacterium
GGCCGATGATAGTTGGTTGTATTTCCAGTGAAAGTAGGACACTGCCGGGCTCACCCTTTCAGAACCCCTGAGATCACACCGGTCTCGGGGGTTTGTTTTTGGCGCGTGCTATGCTCGCCTTCCATTTTCTATTCCTACGCGCCGCCCGCTCATGAGCTTTCGAAAGATCATTCACGTCGACATGGACGCCTTCTACGCGTCCGTGGAGCAGCGCGATCATCCGGAGCTTCGTGGACGCCCCGTCGCCGTGGGGCACGCGGAAAAGCGTGGCGTCGTGGCGACGGCGAGCTACGAGGCGCGCGCCTACGGCGTGCACAGCGCGATGCCAAGCCGCCGGGCGCAGGAGCTCTGCCCGGATCTCGTTTTTGTGGAAGGCCGCATGGAGCACTACCGCGACGTCTCGCGCCAGATCCGCGGCATCTTCGAGCGCTACACCGACCTCATTGAGCCCATCAGCATTGACGAGGCGTTTTTGGACGTCACTGAAAACAAGCCGGGAATCGCTCTGGCGGCAGACGTCGCGCGGGCGGTGAAGGCGGCGATTCGGTCGGAGTTGGGACTTGTGGCGAGCGCCGGCGTCTCCTACAACAAGTTTTTGGCAAAGGTTGCCAGCGACTGGCGAAAGCCCGACGGCCTCTGCATTATCGCGCCCGAGGAGGCGCAGCGCTTCATTGACGAACTGAAAGTCGAGCATCTCTGGGGCGTGGGCCCCGCGACCGCGAAGCGCATGCACGACATGGGGCTCGTCACCGCGGCGGACGTGAGGGCGCTCTCCTTGTCCACTCTTTTGGAAGTCTTTGGGAAGGCGGGACTCACCTACTACGAGTTCGTGCGCGGCATCGACAACCGCCCGGTGATGCCCGTGCGGGAGCGAAAGTCTGTGGGCTGTGAAGAAACCTACGCCGAAGACCTCGTCAATTCCGAGGAGATCCTGGGCGCAGCGGCTGCGGTTGTGAGCGAACTTGTGCGTCGGCTTGCCGCAAAGGGCTTTCGCGGCACGACGCTCACCCTCAAGGTGCGCTTTGCGAACTTTCAGACGGTGTCGCGCTCCGTGACGCAGCGGGGCGTGTGGTCAACGGAGTCGGACATTCTCGGCGCGGCCGAACGCCTCATCCGGGACGTGGTGAAGCCCACGGACGCCGTGAGGCTCCTGGGACTTTCGGTGGGAAACCCGCTTACCGCTCCCGGAGAGCCGGACCTCTTTGAAGTCCTCGTCTGAGCCGTCGGCTTGGACGGTGTTTCTCCTTATGGCGAACGCCTCCCGCCTCCTTAAAATCCCGGTCCCTTTGCGGGCGCGTCGCGCCCGATTGAACGTTTCATCATGTCAACCAATGCGCATCACTTGGAAGTCACGTCGTGGCTTCCGATCATCGGCCTGGCGTTCGCGGCCTTTGTATTCAACACGTCGGAGTTTCTGCCGGTGGGGCTTCTGCCTGACATCGCCCAGAGTCTGGGGGAGACGGTGTCCTTCACCGGCCTCATGATCACGGGCTACGCCTGGGTGGTGGCGATCATGTCGCTTCCTTTGACGATTGCGACGGCGACGATTGAACGCCGCAAGCTTCTCCTTTTTCTCATCTTCTGCTTTGCGTTGGCGCACATCGTGGTGCTCTGGGTGGGAAGCTTCGCAACGCTTCTGGCCGCCCGCGTTGCCGTGGCGCTTACGCACTCCGTCTTCTGGTCGATCATGACGCCTTTGGCGGCCCGCATGGCGCCAAAGGGCAAGCGCGCCGTGGGGCTCGCCGCCGTCATGGGCGGCACGATCGTCGCCACGGTGATGGGTCTGCCGATTGGCACGAAGCTGGGACAGCTGCTCGGGTGGCAGGAAGCGTTCTTTGTGATCGGCGCCGCGGCCCTCGTGCTCATGGCCTACATCTACTTTTACCTGCCGCCCTGTCCTGCGACGTCGGCGGGGTCCCTGAAGAGCCTGCCGGTGATTCTGAAGCGCCCGGCGCTCTTGCAGCTCTACTTCCTTACGGTGGTGACGGTCCTTGGACACTTCACGGTCTACAGCTACATTGCGCCGATTCTGCAGGCGGACGGCGGCTACGGTCCGACGGACGTGGTGCTATTCCTCTTTGTCTTCGGCATCTCGGGGATCATCGGCACCTTCGTGACGACTAAGGTCGTGGATCGTCATGTGTCGGCGACGCTCACCGTGCCGCTCGTCATCATCGCAGCGAGCTTGTTCCTTCTTTATCCCGCTTGCGCGACCTACGCTTCGACGCTCTCGCTTCTCGTGATCTGGGGCGCGGCGATGACGTCCGTGATGCTTGCTTTCCAGACGGTGCTTTTGAACGTGGCGCCTGACGCGGCGGACATCGCGACCTCGATGTATTCGGGCATCTTCAACGTGGGGATCGGAGGCGGCGCCTTCGTTGGCAGCCTCATTTCCCAAGCCTGGGGCTTTCATCCGCTCACCTTCGCCGGCGGCACGCTCGTCGTCATCACGGCGGGCTTCTGCCTCCTTCTGTGGCTGAGGACGGGCAGCGCGGTCTTTCCCATCGAAAAGGTGGAGACGAAGGCGGTGCAGCCCGCGGCGCGCCGCAACCTTGCCGACGAGCCGTCCTGAGCTTCACTGGATCGGGACAGGCCAAAGGCCCGCCGCGGCTTCGAGAAGGTGTCGAAGCCGCGGGCGGGCCTTTTTTTTGCGCAAGCCCTTTCAGTCGTGCGGGAGTGTGGTGATGCGCTCGTAGAGCCGGCGGTTCACGGGAGCGTCAATGCCGAGCTTCTCGGCCTTTTGAATCACCGTGCCCGCAAAGAGCTCGACTTCGGTTGCGCGGCGGGCGAGGGTATCCTGCCGCATGGAGGGCATTCCGCTGGGGCTCAGGGTGTCGATGATGGCGACGTACTCCTCGAGATCCGCTTCGGTGACGTTGATGCCGGAAGCCTTCGCCAGCGCAATTACTTCCCGCATGGCGTCCTTCATGAGTTCGCGCGCCGGCCCCGCCTGCTGCACGCCGCTAAAGGGGCAGTCCATGACGGCGCAGGTCTGGTTCACGCCGACGTTCAACATCCACTTGCACCACATGCGCCGCAGGATGTCGTCTTCGGTCTGGTAGGCAAAGGCCGTGCGGTTGAAGAAGTCTTCAAGCCGCGTGAGCGCTGCCGTCTTCGCCGTCGTCTTTTCCGGGATGCCGATTCGGAGCTCTCCGATGCGGCTGTAGGTGACGCTGGTGCCGTCTCGCAGTGCGTCCATCGCCTGCGCAACGCAGTGCACGACGGCGCCGCGCCGTCCGAGGTGCGACTCGATGTCTTCTTCGCTGGTGATGCCGTTTAAAACGGACAGGAGCACCGTGTCGGGGCCGGTGATGACATCCGCTTCATGGATGGCGGCTGCGAGCGCCGTGCCCTTCACGGCAAACATCACCAAGGGGGCCGTGCCGAAGGCTTCTCGGTACGCTTCGGGTGTCATGAAGTGAAAGTGATTCACGCGCCCATTGCAGGTGACGGGCGCGGCGGCGTAGCGCCGGCAGCGGTCGGCGTCTGCGACGAAGACGACTTTGTCGCTTCCGAGCTTTTGGGCAAAGAAGTCGCCGTACATGATGCCGAGGGCCCCGAGGCCGATGATGGCGATGGAATCGATGGAGTTTGGCATGGAGACTGTCCGTGGGTTGTTCAATGGCGCTATCGTAGTCCGAAAAGTCGTCGGAAGAGCCGGCGAATGGCGTAGAGGAATTTCGCGAGCCACGAGCGGTGGTTCTCGCGCCACGTCCAGGGGGCGAGGGGATTCGTTTCCTGCCAGAGGCCCTTCTTCTTTTTCTTGGCGCTTTCGCACGCCGCGTTGTAGCGCACGGCATCGTCTTGCGAGAGGCGGGAGAAGTAGCGCCAGTAGGGCCAGGCAAGGCCTTCTCGAATCATGAATTCGCTTACGTCGGTTTTTCCCAGCATTACGCGGCTCACGAGCCGGCCGTAGGGATCGACGCCCACGGCGGTGACATCGACCGCTTCTCCGGCGATCTTTCGCTTCAGGCACTCGGTTGCGTCGCGCCCGAAGGCCTGCTCGGTTTCGGGGGCGTCCATGCCGATGAGGCGCAGCTTCACGCGGCGGCCGAAGCGCTGCTTCACCCAGATCGAGTCCCCGTCGCAGACATGCACGACGCGCGCCTTGAATTTTCTCGGGTAATGAGGGCGGAAGAGTCGCTTTACGGCCAGGTGCAGAAGCACGTAGGCCGCGAGAAATACGCCCGCTGTCGCCGCGGGATGGTCGGCAGCGGCGAAGATGAGATCGTTCCAGTCCATCATGAGGGCCAAAAATCATCAAAGTTCATGGTCGAGGGCTTGGGTGAAGATCCTTCAACGGGGTCGTCGTCTGTGTCAGTCACGACTTCGACAATGGGAACGAGCCACTCGTCTGTGGCGTAAGCGAGGTCCATGCCGGCTGCGCGGCACTGCGCCGCGGTGCGCACGACGAGCCCCAGAAGCCGCGCCTCCCGCACGAAGGGAAGTCTCGGAAGCCATTCGTCGCTTGCTTTGGCGGAGAGCTTTCCGATGGCAATGCCCGCAGCGTTTGCGATCACAAGCCCCCGGCGCGTTGCCTTGAGCTCCACCGCGTCGCCGGCGACTGCGGCGGCGAGCGCTTTGCGCGAGGCCGAGACTTCGGGCTGCATCCCGGCCCAGCTCAGCCACAGGTCGGGCATCCCGAGGACGCGGTAGCGCCGCAGCGCCGCCGCGGGGCGGACGTCGAAGGTCGTGACGGCACCCAGCTTTTGAAAGGCCTTCACGAAGGGGTTTTTCACGTCGCGCCGGTGCAGGACGATGAGCCGCTCCATGGCGCGCGTCATGCCAACGTAGTAGAGACGCCGCTCTTCTTCGAGCGCCGCGCGCTCCGCAGCTCTGTCCCAGCCGCCGTCCAAAATGATGACGACCTTGAACTCCTCTCCCTTTACGCCGTGAACGGTGGAGAGGAGGACGCCCGTGCCAAAGCGAATGCTGCGCCGCTCCTCGGCGAGCATCTCCGTGAATTCTTCGGCAAACCAGGCGGCGGGCGTCGCGTCCGCGCCGGCGGCGTCGCACCAGTCGTTGACGAGGGTTCGAAGCCATTCGGTCCAGCGCGTGTCGGCTGCGGAGATCATCTCAAGCAGCGCTGCCCGGGTGACAAGCGCCGCGCCCGCAGTCTTCAAGGCGCGGCGAAAGCGAACGACTTCGAGAATCTGCGACGCAGCAAAGCCGTTTTCCTTCGGAAGCGCCCGGCGGCAGGGAATGTCTTCGTCTTCCAAAACGGAGCGCACGGCGGTGAGCTCGTCTTTAGCGAGCCCGTTGCGCGAAAGCACGGCGATGTCAGAAAACGCATAGGCGGGGTCCTTTGCGCGAATGTCGCGGATTGCGGCGGCGACCAACGCGGCCTGATGCCGGGCGTCGTCGGCTGCGATGATCGTCACGCGGCCGCGCGTCTCGTCCAAATTTTCCCAGAGGCCCCCGGGGAGTTCAAACGCTCGGTCGGGGGCGATGACGCCGGGGTGGTCTGTCTTGAGACGGTCGATGTTTTGGATGATCAAGGCGTTCGCGGCATCGATGATGCGCTGCGTGGAGCGGTAGTTGCAGGAGAGGAAGCGGCGCTTGGCGCCGTATTCGGCTTCAAAGCGCCGGATGTAGGCGACGCTTGCGTTGCGAAAGCCGTAGATCGCCTGATCGTCGTCGCCCGCGGCGGTGAGCTGCATCTTCACGTCATCGTCGGGCTCGCGCTTTCCCACGAGCGCCGCGATGAATTCGTACTGGTCGCGGTCGATGTCCTGGTATTCGTCCACCAAGAGGTACTTGAGGCCCGCTAGCAGCTCCTCGCGCTGCGCTTCGGGCTTCACGCCGAAGATTGCCTTTCTTCCCGTGAGAAGCGCCGTCGCCTCGCGGATCACGGCCGAGAGATCGGGCGAATTGAGTTCGCGCGCCTCGAGCGTGCGGCCTGCAAGGCTCAGGGCGAAGCTATGGAAGGTGCGGATCGTGACGCGCGCCGCATCGTCGCCAATCAGGGCCTTCAGGCGCTTGCGCAAGGCCACCGCCGTGCTGTGGTTGTAGCAGAGAACGAGGATCGCCCGAGGGTCCGTCTGCTTCACGCGAATGAGCCAGGCCGTGCGGTGCAGAATCACCTTGCTTTTCCCGGAGCCCGGGCCCGCGATCACGAGCTGGTTGGCGTTTTTGGGGGCGGTCACCACCGCCTGCTGCTCGGGGTTGTTCAGGTCGTCCACGATGCGGCGATGGGTGGCGGCGCCGGAGGCGGTGTCCAAAACCGCCTTTCGCCCCTTGAAGTACTTGTTGATGAAGTCCTTGTCGTCCATCGCGAAGTAGTCGGCCGCAAAGGCCTGGGCGAGCACCATGTTCTTTCGGCCCAGGTCGGCATACTCATTCATCACATGAATCTGCACGTTCTTTTCGCCGTAGTGGGCGGAAAGCGCCGCGTAGTCTTCCTTTGTGTACTTGCGGCCCTTTTCCGCGGTGAGGCGAAGCGTGAGCGCCTGGCGAAAGACGGCCATGCCGGACTGCAGGTTGATGACCTTCTGCTCATGAAGGTAGAGAAGGACGCGTTCGGCGGCCTGCTCGCACTTCACGCTGGTCCAGCCCGCAAATTCCGGCGTTGCGCTGATCGCGGCCATGAGGTCTTCGATCGGGAAGGCGGCGAGCTCCTCGCGCGGGCTCTCCCGCCGGGAGCCGAGGACTTTCAAAAGAAATCCTGCGAGCGTGCGGGCGAGCGCATGGCGGCGCTTGGCAAGAAATTCCATCATCGCCCACGGATGGTTCAAGGCCATGAAATACTGGTTGCGACCGGCATGCGCGAGCGACACGGCCCCTTGAGCCCCGTCGCTCGCGCCGTCCTTCTCCCACGTGGCGAGGATGTTTCTTAACACCGCGGCTTCGGTCTTGACGCCTCGCGCCGCGAGGTCCTTCACAGCCTGCGGAAGGTTCAAGGGATAGCGCAAGCCGTCGTCAGCGTCCGGGGCGGCTTCTCGCAGGAGCGCAAGAAATTCGCGCTCGGCTTCGAGCACCGCCTGAAGAAGCGGCGAGAGTTCCGCGGGCTTTACGAGAAGCGTGATGAGAATCGAGCGCTCAAGGAGCCCCGCCTGCGTCATTTGCGTGAGAATCCGCATCACGTCCTTGGCGTTCACCGCCTGCCGCTCGGCGGGCGGAAGACTGGGGCCGATGGCGGCCGCGAGGCTGTCGGCGCTCACGCCTTCGTCCGGGGGCGTCGTGAGAATGGCGGTGATGATCGCCAGCCACAGCGACTCGGCGCGAGGCGTCAGGGCCAGCGCCTTGAGGCGCCGCTTGGCTTCTTCCAAGGACGTGAAGCGCGGCAGTCCCTGAAAGACCTGCGTAGCGTTGTCAGAACGCTGCATGAAGCCCGCGCATTCGAGCCACGCGACGGCGGTGCGAAGCTTCGTTTCCGGACTGTCGCCAATCCCGAAGTCCCCTTCTTCGTCCGACCCCATGAGGAGCTCACCCGCGGTATCGACGATCTCGGGGTAGTCCGCGACGTCCGCCGCGTCCCACAGCGCCTTCGCTTCGCGGTCCGCAAGCGGCGAATTGCGCGATTTTCGCGCCTGTGCCGTGAATATTACTCCGGCACTCAAAAAGTAACATTGCAAAGGGTACCATTCCCCGTGA
>CAVACW010000136.1:0-5339 GCA_963587345.1 uncultured Oscillospiraceae bacterium
AGCGGGCTCAGTCCTCTTCCGCCTTCCGCTCAAAGCGGCCGGCGAGCTCCTGCGCCTTCGTGGCGGGCGCTGGACGGTATTCCGTGGGTTCCATCGTGAAGGAGCCGGCGCCCTGCGTGAGCGCATGCAGTCGTGCGGCGTAGCCCGTGAGCTCCGCCAGCGGCACGAGGGCTTCGATTTCCGTCATGCCGGCCGTGAGGTTGTCCGTGCCCTGCACCTGGCCGCGGCGGGCGGCGATGTCGCCCGTCACTGCGCCCATGGCGTCGTCAGGGGACGCCACCGTGATCTTCACGATGGGCTCCAAAACGAGCGGATGGGCTTTGGCGAGGGCGTCGAGCATTGCCTTGCGCCCGGCAGCCACAAACGCCACTTCCTTGCTGTCAACGGGGTGGGACTTGCCGTCGTAGACCGTGACGCGGATGTCTTCGATCGGGTAGCCCGCAAGGTACCCGGTGGCAAGCACTTCCCGAACGCCCTTTTCGACGGCGGGGATGAGGTTGAAGGGAATGACGCCGCCCTTCACCTTGTCCACGAATTCAAAGCCCGCGCCGCGCGGCAGGGGCTCCACCTTGAGGAACACTTCGCCGAACTGGCCGGCGCCGCCCGTCTGCTTCTTGTGGCGGGCGTGTCCTTCGGCTTCGCACCCGATCGTTTCGCGGTAGGGCACGGACGGATTGCTCGTCGTCACTTCAAGCTTGAACTGATCCTTCATGCGTTCCAAAACCGTGCGCACGTGCATTTCCGTGAGGCCGCGCAGGACGGTTTCGTTCAAGACGGTATCGTGGTCAACGGCCAAGGTCGGGTCTTCGGCGAGCATCTTTTGGAGCACTTCGCCCATGCGGCTTTCGTCGCCGCGGCGCGCGGGCTCGATCGCGAGGCCGAACATCGGACGCGGATAGGGCGGGCGCGGCAGGCGCACGCCCGCGTCCGCAGGATCCGAGTGAAGCACCGTGCCGTAGTTGAGTTCTTCGACTTTCGTGAGCGCGCCGATGTCGCCCGGGCGCAGCTCGTCGGCTTCCACGGTGTTCTTTCCCTGAAGGATGAGGGGGCGCACCACTTTGAAGGACTTTTTGGCGTCCCCGGCGTAGAGCTCCATCCCCGGCTTGATCGTGCCGCGGTGCACGCGGAAGACGCCGATCTTTCCGACAAAGGGGTCGCTAACCACCTTGAAGACGCGGGCGATGACGGGCTCGCGGGATTCGGGCGACACGACGATGCGCTCGCCCTTGGCGTTCACAAACGGCGCCTGATTCGCTTCCGTCTGCGCGGGCATGTGGCGGATGATGACCTTCATGAAGTCCCGAAGACCAATCATCTTCTTGGCGCTCGTAAAGCACACCGGGATGATGTGGCCTTCGCGCAGCGCCTTTGTGATCGGGGCGTGCAGCGTCGAAGGATCCGCGGACCCCGCTTCAAGGTAGCGTTCCATCGCTTCGTCGTCCACTTCCACCACGCGCTCGATGAAGGCGCGGTGCACGTCCGGGACGGTCATGATGTCGGACTCGCCCTCGTCGTGCGCGAAGCAGTCGATCACGTGCGTGCAGCCCTTGGTGGGGAGGTTGATGGGGAGAACGCCGTCCCCGAAGGCGTCGCGCAGTTCGCCCAGGAGGCGCTTCAAGTCCACGCCCGGGGCGTCAATCTTGTTGATGACGATCATGCGGCAGAGGTTGCGCTCTTCGGCCCACTGCATCATGCGGCGGGTCATGAGTTCAACGCCCTTGACGGCGTCCACAACCACCGCGACGTTTTTGACGGCGTCGAGAGCGGAAAGCGCCTGCCCGGCGTAGTCCGGGTACCCCGGGGTGTCGATCACGTGAATGCGCACGGGCGGGAGTTCGGGAAACGCGGTGTCCACGTGGACGACGGCAGTCCGAAGTGAATGGCCGACGGCCTTTTCCTGCGGATCGTTGTCGCAGACGGTCGTTCCCTTTTCAATGCTGCCGGCTTCGCTCAGCGCGCCGCAGCGCACGAGCATCGCCTCGATGAGGCTCGTCTTCCCGACGGCGCCGTGGCCGACGAAAGCGATCGTTCTCAGGTTCTCAGTGGAATAGCCGGACATAATGCATTCTCCCTAGGAAGAAACGATAGTGTTCTCATTGTGCGCCGATGGGCGGGAAAAAGAAAGCGGGAATCGAGGTTTTCTTTGGAATGTGTGCGACGGATTTTGAAATGGCAAGAAATTCAGTTTCCTTTGTCATGCAGCTCGGGCGAGGGACGAAAGGAAAAAGGCGCCTTCACGGCGGCTTTCTAGGCAGAAAATGCGGCGGAGGCTGGTAGTCTGGGACGTAGAATCGCCGCACGACAGACATTTTCTCGGGAGATTTCGAGATGCGTGAAACCTACACGGCGCCCATGACGCCGGAAGAAAAGGCCCGGTTTGTGCCGTTCTTGAACCGCTTGATTGATACGGCGTTTGACGTCATCGTGCCGCGCTTTCTCACGGGGATCGCCGTGGAGGACAAGGAAAACGGCACGCCTGTGACGCAGGCGGACAAGATGGCGGAAGAAAAGATGCGCCGCTTGATCGAGGCGGAATTCCCGGCGCACGGCATCTTTGGTGAAGAGTGGGGTGAAAAGGAAGGGAAGGCGAATGAGGGCGGCGTTCGCTATCGCTGGATTCTCGATCCCATCGACGGCACGAAGAGCTTCATTACGAATTCATTCCTTTTCGGCACGCTGATTGCCTTGGAGCGCGACAACGGCGCAGGGTTCCGGCCGATTTTGTCGAGCATCAGCCACGCGGCGGCCAATGTGCGCACGGTGGGGTGCTTGGACGGCACCACGATGCACCTTGAAAACCGCGGCGTGGTGATTGACCGGCCGCTTCATGTGCGCGAGTGCTCGGACCTTTCCAAAGCGACGCTGCTTGCGACAAGCCACTGGACGACGCCTGAGCAGCACGGGACGCCCCGCATTCAAACGCTCATCGATCGCGTGAAGATGTATCGCACGATGGGGGACTGCTTCGGGTACTTTGCGGTGGCGACGGGGGGCGCTGACATCATGATCGATCCCGAGCTCTGCTACTGGGACGTGGCGGCGCTGCTTCCGGTGGTGGAAGGTGCGGGCGGCACCATCACGTCGATGACGGGCGGCAACCCCTTGAAGGAAATCAACGCCGTCTGCACGGCGGGGACGATACATGGGGAAGTGGTGGCGTTGCTGAATTCCTGACGCCATTGGCGGGTGTCAGGCGGACGATGAGCACGGGAGCGATTCCGTGCTCTTTTCGTTTGGCGGGGCGACGGTGGCGGGCGTGTGGCAACACATTCGAAAGCGTGCTGAAAAAAGAGTCACTAAGTACTTGACGGGGGGTGCTCGGGGGGGGGGTAAACTGAAAATAGAGTTGTTTGATGATAATAGAAATTATACATTAAACAACGGATTTTTGGTCCCGAAAGGGCCTGACACCGATCTTCAAAGCATCCCGTTTTCATGGGAGTTTTCAAGGTGAAGGCTGTTGACGGACATTCCATGAGAATTCTCGGAGTTTCACGTATGAACAAGACTTATAAAGTTGCCCGCTCGCTGACGCGTGGCACGGTGGTCACCAGTGAGGTGGCTTCTTCTCGTCAAGGCAAGGCGCTCAAGATGGTTGTGGCGGCGGTGGCGGCCTCGCTCGCTGTGAGCGGAGCGATGGCAGGTACGTGGGAAGATGTGCCGACAGGGGATGATGCGAAGGTGGACACGTACACCACCACGACTCCGACGGCGGAACAGCTCAAGAATGGCACTAATTTTCTGTTCAACAGCACGGCTGACTATGCTGAATTTGCAACAAATAGCTCGTTGACGAAAGATCAGAAACTCTGGGTTAAGGCTACCGCTTCAGGAAGTCATCTCACGGGGCTTTACGCCAATGGGACGGGTAGTGAGGCTACCAACGAAGGCACCATTTTCGTAACTTCAAACTACGGTCAACAAGATTCGGCGAAGGCTTGGTCTCAGAAGGGCATGATGGGGGCTGATGGCGCCACGGTCATCAACAATGGCACGATTGTTGCCAAAGACGCTTACGCGATGACGACGCAGGGTAGCGCCCCAGGCAAGCTTGTCAATAATGGCGACATCACGGTCGACGGCTGCGGTGTTGGTATTGAAACCAACAAAGATGGCGTGGCTACGAACAATGGCTCGATTAACGTAAGCAAGCCGGCTGAAGGCAAGTTTACGGGAGGGGTTCAGATTGATGCTACTGGTGCTACCTTCACAAACGCTGGTTTAATTGATGCTGGTGAAGCTTCGTTTGCCATCAACATTACGAGCAATGGTACGGGGTCCATCCTCAACCTTAAGGAGAATTCGGATGTCAACGGCCTTATTGCTGTCAATGCATCGGGCCTTAAGATTAATGCCGAAAAAACGACGGACACGCTGAATATTCAGGCGGATCAGGCAATTGCTGAGCTGAACGTCAAGGACGGTGCCAACATCACGCTCGCCAACAAGGGCGACAAAGAAGCGGCAGTCGAATACACCAAGACGACGATTGAAGGCGGCACGCTCAATGCTTCCATCTTCCAGAGCAACAACATGTTCAAGGAAGTGTTGATCAATGGAGGCGGCGTTTTCAACATTGAGGCGCTTAACTCCAAGACTTCTGATGCGAGCGAGAACAATGATCGCCTGTTGCTTGCATATGGCTCCACCTATACGCTCGATGGCGGCAAGCTTCAGGTGGCTGGCAAGGATTACGCGGAGGCCTTGAAGATTGGAACTGGTTCGAGCAAGGATAACAACAAGGGCACTGGCGCACTGAACATCAAGTCGGGTGACTACGCTTTCAGTGCGGTGCAGGTCCACAAGCAGGGCACCCTGACCAATGGTGGTTCTCTGACGATTTCCGGTAAGGAAACTGTTGATGGGACGAATTCGTTGGTTGTTTCAAAGGGCGGCGTGGTCACAAACGCCGGCAATCTGACGTCCAAGGGCGATGTTACGATCGGTGGCGAAGTCACAAACACCGGCAAGCTTGACTTCGGTGCCCATACGGTGACGATTGCCGACGGTGGCAAGCTGAACTCCAAGTTCACGGCTAAGGAAGTCAATCTGCTTAAAGGCACGCTGAACCTCGAACAGGGCGGCGTGGTCAACATGACGGAAGCCAACTCCAAGTTCGGTGTGCTTCTCGCTGGTTCCACCTTTAATATGAATGGCGGCACGTTGCAGGTGGATGGTTCGGATTACACAGGTGCAGTCAAGGTTGGCGGTACTGGGGAGGCGTACTCGTCTTTCGAGACGAACCTGAACTTCAACGCCGACTACACGGTGGGAGACCTGTCGATTCAGAACGGCACGGTGGCAGTCAAGGAAGGCGCTTCTGTGACGGTTGCGAGCGC
>CAVACW010000136.1:5639-7555 GCA_963587345.1 uncultured Oscillospiraceae bacterium
TTCGGATTACACAGGTGCAGTCAAGGTTGGCGGTACTGGGGAGGCGTACTCGTCTCTCACGACGAACCTGAACTTCAACGCCGACTACACGGTGGGCGACCTGTCGGTTCAGAACGGCACGGTGACCATTGGAAAGACGGGTGAAAGTGCGGTTTTGACGGTTGCTGACAATCTGACGTTTGGGGAAGGTACGAAGCATTCTCTGGTCATTTACGATGACAGCACGTTGAAGACGGCAGGTTCGAACATATTCGATGCGGATAACAAGGTGTCGAAGGCTTGGGCTAATGTTGATGTTGGCAAAGCTGGAGAAACGGGCAAAACCGCCGTTGGCATTTTGGAACTCACCGATACGGGCTATGAGTACACTGTGGATCAGTTGAAAACAGCTCAAGTCGCTCTCAACAAGGATAAAGCTGGTGCGATTCAGCTCGTTTTGCACGGAACACTGAATACTGAAGGTAAGACGGTGTACCTTGAAGATGTTCAGGGCCTGTGGCTTGCGGATGGGGTAGCGACTGCAGAGGGTGGCGTGGCTACTTTAAGTGCGCGGACGGACACCGCTTTGGCCGCTATCGATTTCGATGGGAAAGATAATGGTAATGGTGGCATCTCAATTGATACAGGGGATCGTTCGCTTATTCTCACGGGTAATGCTGGGGGCGACATCTTTAAGAATTTGAGTGATGCAACAACCATTGCCGATGTCAATGGGGACCTTGTTCTTGGTGATTCTGCCGCTTCTACGGGCAATGTGAATGTTGATACTTTGATGGTCAATGACCTTGCCGTTCAGGGTACCTTCAAGGCTAAGAACATTGCGGCGATTGAAGGTGAAGTTGACGGTGCTTTGACCGTTGAACAGATTATCGGCGACGTGGCAGTCAATGGGATTTTGACTGCCAACCGCATCGCGGGGGAAGCTGAGGTTGCTGAAGGTGGGTTGCTCGTTATTGGTAAGCAACTGATGGCAACTCCTATTGAGGAAAACGATGCAGTAAAGAAGAAGCTTGGAACGTCGGGTGGAGTCATGCTTCTTTCCGGCGAGGGGACAGGTGGTGAATCCTCAAGTGTGACGGAAAATGCTTTGTCTGAACTTGCTCAAATTGCTGGGGTTGTGAACGTCACTCCCGGGGCTGTCGCTTCGACCAACACCAACGGCAAGGCGCTTGCGACTGCTGCGCTGGGTGGCATCACGGACAAGGCCGTTCTCTACGTTGACAACACGATTGCTGTTGATAGCGATGACGGTCAGCTGAATGTTGGTACCGAAACTGAGACTGCCGATGCTGTGACGATCGGCAGCACCGGCGCCTTGGTGGTTGACATGGCTTCCTTCGCTGCCAATAGCGTGGTGTTGGACGCCGACAAGCTCAGCCTTGAATCGGGCGCGACGTTCAATCTCGCCAATCTGACGAGTGAAAAGACGGTGACGCTGGTGAGCGGTGAAGCTGCTTTGGCTGATGGCGTGGAGGTGGAAGACACACATGCCTTGTTGACGGGTAAGGTTGACAAGGAAAAGGGCACGCTGAGCGTCGTCTTTGATGAAAAAGCGTATGCCGGTGACGCCGAAACGAAGGCAGTTCTGAAGGCCGCTCTCGCCGAAGGCGCCAACGACAAGACGCAGGCGGTGATCGCTGCGGTGGCTGACACCTCCGCGACGGGGGCTGGTCTCGCTAACGAGAAGGGCCTCACGGCTGACGGCGTTCGTGCTGTTGAAGAGTACTTCACGGCTCCGGTGACGGCCGGCGTCTACAACGTCGCCTATGACGCGACCGCTCAGGTCAACGCCACAGTGGCTCGCCGCAACGTCGAAAATACGACCGGCTCGGGCGTGTGGGCTGACGTCTTCTACACCGCTAACAAGGCGAAGAAGGCCTACGGCGATCAGGGCTACAGCGCTGACATCTACGGCG
>CAVACW010000137.1:0-7384 GCA_963587345.1 uncultured Oscillospiraceae bacterium
CCTTAAGTTCGCTCTTTAGGCTCCATGCGGAGTTGGGTTCAACAGAACACCAATCCTCTGAGTGTTGCCCGCATCGAACTGAGGCAGTCCCTCCGATTACAAACGAGGGAAGCCTTCGACTTTAGTCGAGGGAGACTTCACGATCATCGCCAGAACGGGCGCCAGCGCGATGATGGCCTTCGCCAGTTCGTCGTGCTCCTTCGCCCTTGCTGACAGAGTGACGGTCGAGGGCGTGGGAGAGGAAAGTTGAGGAGACGTCATGCGGATCACCATCAAAGCATTGCATTCATTGTGACTGATTGTACAACTCAGTTTCTAAATCCGTCAATTGAAATAAAGTCACAATCCAGTGGCTCATGTGACAAGTCAATCTTTTATAGATCGAAAAGTGTTGTCCGGTCAAAAGCCTTGCAAACTTTGCTGATGGATCGTCATCAGTAATTTAAGGTAAGAAATTTGACTTAATCGTCCTTTTGAATGGCAGGATTTCCGGTATTCGCAAGATTGAGAATGTTTGTTCGAAAGGCCGCTGTTGCCGTCGGAATTCTTTCTGGTTGGCTGATTTGGGTACCGCGGCGTCGCACGGGCGTTACGCAGCTGGTGTTGGTGCTTGAAAGATTTCGGGTGAGGCGCGAAGTGTCTCCACCGCTGGACCGTTGTTCTTTTTGCGTGCGAGTGCCATGAAAGGAATGACGACGGGGTCCTCCATGCGTAGCGCCACGGTGCCTGCGGGCAGCATGGGCGCGAGCGACAGCGGCACGATCGCGGATCCCATGCCACAGTTGACGAGTGAAATCTGCGTGAGGAGCTGTTTGTTTTCTTCGGTGGCGACGAGGTTCACGCCGTGGGCGAGCGCACGGGCGATGAAAGTGTCGGCAACGTTCGGCGCCGCCCAGCGGGGCGTTGCGACGAGCGGCTCGCCTTGAAGCGCTTCCCAGGGCAGGGGGCCTGGGCGGCTGGCGAGCGGATGGTCTTCCCGCGTCACGACGGCAAACTCAGTGTCTGCGACGTGAAGGTAGTCGAGCTCCGGGTCGCGATCAAGAAAGACGTAGCAGAAGGCGAAGTCGAGATCGCCGCGCTTGAGCATTTCCACGGCATAGGAGCTGCTGATTTCACGCACCTTGAGCGAGAGGTGCGGCAGCTGGCTGCGGATGCGGCCGCAGATTTTCGGCAGGATGAGATGCATCGCCCAGTTCACGGATCCCAGGTTCACTTGATCGTATTCGCCTGAGGCTGTTTTTTCGACTTCGGCTTCGTAGTTCTCAAGCGTCATCGTCAGGCGCTTTGCCAGTGGCGCGAGCGCCTGGCCTGTCGGCGTGAGTTCGATTCGCCTCGGCAGGCGCTTTACGACGGTCTTGCCGAGGCGCGTTTCTAGCGCTTGTATGTGACGGGAGAAAAGCGGCTGCGACATGCCTGCCACCTCCGCCGCCTTGGTGAAGCTCATTTCTCGGGCAAGCAGGCTGAAGAGCCAGAGATTTCGAAGGTGACGTGCATCCATGCAAAAAAGACATCCGTAAGAGTAGGTAAATGCATTTTACAGAGCAAAACGGCATGTCTACACTGCTTTTCACGATCGAAGAAAAGTCGCAAGGCGCCTTGCAGTAGCTCAACTCGGAGAGAGACTGCAATATGCAAAAACAACTGATCTGCGCGGCGCTTGCCGCCGCTTTCGCCGCCGGGACGGCATCCGCCGCCTTGAAGGATGGCACCTACGAGACGCAGGTCATCGGACACAACGCGCCGATGACGCTGAAGGTCACGATTTCGGACGGCCGCATCACAAACATCGATTACGCGAAGAACCTTGAAACGCTTGGCGTCGGCAAGGTGGCGCTTGTGAAGCTTTCGGACGAAGTGAAGTCCCGTCAGTCCATCGGCGTGGACAAGGTGACGGGCGCCACTTTCACGAGCACCGCCTTCCTGAGCGGTATGGAGGATATTCTCGAAAAGGCGGGCGCCTCCGACGCTGACCTCGCAAAGTGGTCAAAGTCCGCCGTGAAGATTTCCTCCAAGCCGGCGTTTTATTCGGCTGACGTCGCTGTCGTGGGCGGTGGTGGAGCGGGGCTTGCGGCGGCGCTTTCGGCGCTTGAAAGCGGCGCGCGCCAAGTCGTCATCCTCGAAAAGCTTGGCTACCTCGGCGGTTCGACGCAGGTCTCGGGCGGCGCTTTCAATGCCGTGGACGACAAGCGGCAGAAGGCGCAGGGCATCGTGGATTCCTTTCCAACTTTCTTTGAGGCGACGATGCGCGGCGGTCACTATGTAGGTAATCCTGAGCTCGTGCACTACCTCACCTATAACTCCATCGGCGCACTTGAATGGCTGGAAAAGCATGGCGTGAAGTTCAAGGACAAGATCGGCGCCGCGACTGGGTCGCTCGGTCAGCGCAGCCACTATGGCGTTGAGCCCGCGGGCTGGGCGTATACGCATGTGCTCGAAGAGCGCCTTGCTGAGTATGGCGACCGCGTCAAGATTCTCACCGATACGCCGGCGAAGTCTCTCATCGTCGTAAAAGGTGCGGTGAAGGGCGTGAAGGCTGTTTACAAAGGCAAGCAGCCTGTCACCGTGAGCGCAAAGAGCGTCGTCATTGCCACCGGCGGCTTTGGCGCCAACGTGAGCTTCCGACAGAAGGTCAACACCGGCGTCTGGAAGTCTGTGAAGCTTGACAGCCACATTGGTACGACGAACATCTATCATGCGGCTCAGGGCGACGGTCTGAAGCTTGCCCAGAAGGCGGGCGCAGACATCATCGGGCTCTCCGACATTCAGCTGCACCCGAACGGCACGCCAGGCACGGGCCTTATGCAGGACATCGGCACCTTTGGTCGAAACCGCATCTTCATTAACACAAACGGCGACCGCTTTGTGTCCGAAGGCGCGGCGCGCGACACGCTTTGTCAGGCGATCTTCGCGCAGCCAGGCGGCCAGTTCTGGCTTGTCATGAATCACCTGCGCTATCCGGACGAAACGAAGCCCGACTCTTTTGGCCTCACGATGAAGGACATGCTGAGCTTGGGTCGAATTAAGAAGGCGGATACGCTCGATGAGCTCGCCGCGCTCATCAAGGTGCCGGCGGATCACTTGACGGCCTCGATTGAGGAGTACAACGCCGTGGCCCGCAACAAGGGCTCGAAGGATCGCTTCGGCTTTTCGGCGACCAACACCGACGATGCGCCCATGACCGAAGGTCCGTGGTACGCCTGCCTCAAGGTGCCGACCGTGCACCATACGATGGGCGGCATCCATATCGACGTCAACGCGCGGGCGCTCTCAAAGAAGGGACTTCCTGTGAAGGGGCTCTACGCGGCGGGTGAAGTGACGGGCGGCATCCACGGCGCGAACCGTCTGGGCGGCAACGCCATCGCCGACGTCTTCACGTTCGGCCGCGTGGCGGGCGAGCAGGCGGCGAAGGCGGCGCTCGCGAAGTAACGGGGCTCTCTCTGGCGAAAAAGTAAGTCCTCCAGGGAGGTTGCTTCTGGGAGGACTGATTCGTTGCGCGAGACGGATTTTGCTTGAGAGATCCTAGCGCCAGAGCGTTTGGCGGCGCTTCTAAAAAAGGGCACCGCCCTTTGCAGAACGGAGCCCGAACTCAGCCGATGAGGTGAGAAAAGGAGTCGTTACCTGCCTTCCTTGATGGCCTTGGCGATGGCGTCCGCTGCAACGCGGCCGGAAGTGAGCGCCCAGCCGACGTTGGCGCCCGCCGGCGAGTCGTCGCCCATCACGCCGCCCACGAGTTCGCCCGCGCCGTAGAGGTTCGGAATGACCTTGCCCGACTTTGTGACGAGGTTGAGGTTGTCATCCGTGCAGACGCCGCCCATCGTGGTCGCAAAGCGAGGCTTCTGCTCGACGATGTAGTATGGGCCTTCGGAGGCGATCGTCGCCTTCATGTACTGCACGGGGCGCCCGAACGCCGCGTCTTTGCCGGCTTTGACGTACTGGTTGTACTGGGCGACGGTGGCCTTCAGATTCTTTGCGTTGATGCCCGCGATCTTCGCCACGCCTTCAATCGTGTCCGCCTTCGCAAAAAGCGGCTTCACCTTGCCGTTGGCGGCGAGATAGCGATCAGCATCCTCATGCGAGACGCCGGTTTCAGGCAGACGCTTGTAGAAGCCTTCCCAGGACTTCTGGTCCATGAAGACATAGGCCTGGCCGTTGCGGTTCTTCAACATCGGCTCGAGGATGTGGCGGTTCGAGGCCTTTTCGTTCACGAAGCGCTTGCCGTCGATGTTGACGAGAATGCCCGCCTGATCGAAGGCGCCTACGTTGGCGTAAATCGTGGACTTCGCCTTGCCGGGCGCCACTTCAATGCCATTCGGATAGCGCTTCCCGTACTGCAGGAGCTGCGTCTTCACGTTCAATTTCTGCGCCATTTTGAGGCCGTCGCCCGTGGAGGAGACCGGGCCGTAGTAGAGGACCTTCTTCATCGTGGGCGACAAGAGCGACTTGTTGTTGCCGTAGCCGCCCGTCGTGAGAAGGGTCTTCTTGGCGCGGATCGTGTAGGTGGTTCCGGTCGTGGAATCCACGGCCTTCACGCCCACCACGGCGCCCTTTTCAACGATGAGCTCCTCGACGCGCGTGTTGTAGAACACCTTGGCGCCGTTGCCGGCGATCACTTCGCGCAGGTGCTGGGCCATGGTGCCCGCGCCGCCTTCAAATTCGAGCGCGCGGCGGTGCGAGTATTCGGCGAGGTAGGGGAGGTCGTTGGGGACGAACTTCACGCCCACGTCGTCATGGAGCCAGTCAATGGTGGCGCCTACGTTGTGCGCGTAGAGGGAGAGCTTCGAGATGTCGTTCTTCCCAGCGCCGTTCTTCTTGAAGTCGGCGATCATGGATTCGGGCGAGTCATCCGTCACGCCGAATTCCTTCTGCAGCTTCGAGCCTTGGGAGACGACCTGGCCGCCAGAAATCGAGGCCGCGCCGCCGATGAAAGGCATCTTCTCGACGAGAACGGCGTTGAGGCCGTTCATGCGGGTGCGGATCGTCGCGGACATGCCGGCGCCGCCACCGCCCACGATCACGACGTCGGTCGTGAGATCTTCGTGCTTGGCGGCCTTCTTGAGCTTCAGGGGCACGAGCGCGGCGGGATCAACGCCCGCCTTCTTCACGCATTCAGACACCGCCGTGCGGATGGCGTTCGAGGTGATCGTGGCGCCCGTGACGCCGTCCACCTTCGGGGACTGCAGTTCAACGATGCGGCCAGGCAGGATTTCCACGGCCTTGCTGCCGATGCCGACGGTTTCATGCTGCTTCGTGACCTTCACCGCGGTGATTCTGTCCGAAGAGAACGTCACCTCGACTTCCACGTCCCCGTGGATGCCGGGGGCCGACGCGGTGTACGTGCCTGGCGTGAACGCCATGGCGCTCGAGGCGGCGAGGGCGGCAATGGCCGTGCCGATGAGAGTGAGCTTTGTTTTCTGCATGTGATTTCCTTGTCTGTGGTATTTCCTGCAACGAGGGCGGTCAATGCTTGATGCCGTCTGCCCTGCCGCGCTTTTCAAATCAGGTGCCCTGCGGATACATGGCCTTGTGCAGAACTTGCATCGTCTGGTAGGCGTCCTTGTAGGGGATCTGGCCGGGAGCGGACGGTACGCCGCCCACCATTGCAAAGGTCAGGTCGGAACCTGTGAATTCGCCGCAGGCGCGCGTCAGAACGCCCCAGCGGCCCATGGCCATGGTAAGGAGCGGCTTGCCGCAGAAGTAGTTTTTCACCTTCCAGGTGGCGCTCATCAGGCGCAGCGCGTCTCCGGTGTCGTGCGCCATGACGGCGAGCTTCAGAATGTCGCTGCCCATCGCGTCCTGCAAAAGGAGTCGCCGGATCATTTCGTCTTCGGAAGGCGTCCAGCCGAACTCGTGGTCTGAGAACATCACGACCTTTTTCTTCGCCTTCGCCTTTTTGACGAGCTCCTTCTCCATCTCCTTGTCGCGGAACTCCTCAAAGTCGATCCAGTCAAACGAGCCGCGCTTGATGATCTCGGCGTAAAACTCACCGTACCAGTCGTCGTCCACGTGGCGGGCGCCGCCGTCCAGTTTGTCGCGGAAGGTGAGGAGCACGGGCTTGTCGCCTGCGAGCTTGTAGGCGTCGCGCGAGATGTCCGCGAATTCGCGGCCCGTGAGTTCGCCCAGAAAGTCCACGCGCCACTCGATCACGTCGAGTTCCGGCATCTGTGCGTATTCCTTCATCTGTTGCAGGAAGGCGGGGACGCTGCGGGCGGTGGTGGAGGCGATGATCTTCGGAGCGCCTTCGCCGATGCGGCAGTTCTTGATCTGCACGATCTTGCGTTCGGGCGCTTTCCAGCCGCCGCGTGTGTTGCGCGTGTCGGCGGGCATCATCTTTTCGTCGCCTTTTAAAATCGTGCCGGCGGAGGCGGCGCCAGCGGCGGTGAGGAGCCCGGCGGCTCCCGACATCAAGAAGCTTCGACGATCGGTCATTGGCATTTTCTCCCTGTGCGGATGTGTTCGTTGTCTGGTCCCTTGGAGGATGCGGCGCCTGGCTGATCCTTTTCGGAACGTGGAAGCGATGGTAGAAGCCGGAGTCGTGCGGCGATACCTCATTTGTGAGGTGACCGAAGGAGAGGGCGCCGGCCGAATACCCCTCCTTTTTGAGGTAGCCGGCGCAGATGAAATTCGTAAAATCAGCGTCATGAAAGTCCTCCTTGTCCTTCTGTCCGGCCTTCTTCTATCGGCGCTTGCGCTGCCGCTCTCCGCGGCGGGCGCGGCTGGCCGCGCGCCGGACGTGGTGACGGTGGGCGTCATAGACAACAACGAGCCAGGCTACCGCTCGGAGACCGTGACGCCCACGATGGAGCGGCTGCGCTCCCTCATGCCGGAATTTCGCTTTCAGACGGTGGAGATCGCAGCCTTTCAGGCGATCGAGGACATCAACCGCACAAAGCCTGACTTCGTGGTGGCGCCAAGCGACGTGTTTCTGAACCTCATCAACGAGTACGGCGCGCAGGCGATCGCCATGCGCAAGACGACCTACGCGCAGGACGCGACGCGCTCGACGGGCGCAACGATCGTGGTTCTGAAGTCCCGAAAGGACCTGCAGACGTTGGACGACCTCGCGGGCAAGAACATCGCAGCGTCGCTTCCCGACTCGCTTTCGGGCTGGCTTGCGCTTTCGGGCGAACTGAAGGCACAGGGAAAGAACCCGGACGCCTTCTTTCACCGTGTGGACTTCATGACCTTCCAGATCCCTGACGTGGTGAACAGCGTCTTTGCGGGCTTCAGCGATGCGGGCGTGCTCTCGGCGTGCCAGCTTGAGGCGGCGGAGGCGCAGGGGTTCGGCTAGTGAAACATAAACCTTCCAAACTTGTCACGGTATTGGAAAACTTGGAAAAGTTATGATAATGTGCGACACATCTGATGAATGCCTTTGCAAAAAGGC
>CAVACW010000138.1:0-7238 GCA_963587345.1 uncultured Oscillospiraceae bacterium
CAAAGCGAAAACGTCACAAAGCAGGGGCCATGGTGGCGCAGGACCGCAAGCGCGCTAGGCGTCAAGCGGCTTTCGCGGCATATCCTCCGCGCGCACCGCCTGCGGCGGCCCGTGCTCGGTATTCCACGACCGCTTGCCCCCGCAACCCCACGAGCCCAGCAGGGGCAAAACAGTGACATGTTCGCGTTGCTGGCGTGCGGCATTTTCCCTTTGCTCTAACATGGAGGGCATTGAACGAAAGCTCTTCGACGTCCCATCGACTAGAAAACAACCGATCTGTTTTCCAAAACGATTCGCCTCACCGTCCCGCCACAATTTTCTCAACCTTTGTTTTTCAAAAAAAAGCAAAAATACGCACATTCATCGTAAAATTATCACCTCTTCAACACACAAAACCCTCATGAAGACACAAAACGCCGACTGGTTCGCTGCCATCTGTCAAGCGCCAGCAGAAGACTGGGGTCCGCTCGAACCGCCCACGCTTCCCGTCGTTCCCTGCGTCACGCATCCGCTTCATCCCAAGCTGCGGGATCTTTTCGTGCGGCTCGGCGTAACGAAAAAACTCTCGCCGGACGGCTCCGTCATTGCCTTGGGCCAGCCCATCAATCAGGTTGGCATGGTCGTTGAAGGCGTTGTCGGCCGCTTTCTTGGCCAAAAAGCCGCTGCGCTTGCCATCGCCACGCCCTGGCGCTTTGCCTGCGGCAACCTCAATCTCTTCACAGGACACCCGGCGCTCGGCAGCTACTTCACACTCACGGAAGCTGAAGTGCTACTCATCCCGTCCGACCTGTTGCGCCGCATGCTCATGAAGGAACCTGAACTCGCCTGGCTTTTTGCCATGCAGTGCGAGCTTGCCGCGCTCTCGGACCGCATGACCTTCACCGTCTTCAGCCGGCTGCCCGTCGGCCAGCGGCTCAAGGCCTTCTGCCTTGCGTGGGCCAACAACTTCGCCCGCGTCATCACGCTTGAAGGCGACGTCTGGTTTGAAATGCCCGCGCTCATTCAGCGACGCTTCCTGAGGCTCTGCATCAACACCTCTATCATCACGCTCGACAAGCTGCTCAAGGACTGGAAGGATGCTGGCGTTCTGCGCTCTGAAAGCCACCGGGTGCTGATCCGCGCTGAGTGGCTCCGGGACGTTCATGACTGGCTCGTCAGCATGGAGGACCCCTCCGTGAATGCCATGTTCACTGACTACACGCAGGTCATCCAGACCATTGCAGGCCGCAGCACCAAAACACCTCGGGTTTTCCCCTAATCCATCCTTTGGCTAGCTTAGGTAAAACGGCGGAGTCCTTCTTCTTAGAGTTGACAGGCATCGGGAGCCGAAAGTTCCTGAAATTCAAGTCAATTCAAGACAAGGAGAATCATCATGACGGATTTGTCTCGTCGTCGTTTTCTGCAGTCCGCCGGAGGTGCCGTCGCTGCGCTCAGCGCCGCCGGAATTGCCCACGCCACCACCAAGGCGCCCAAAAAGTGGGAAGAGACCGTGGACTTCCTCGTGATCGGCACAGGCTTTGCCGGTCTTGCCGCCGCTATCGAAGGGCACGAAAAAGGCATCAAGAACATCCTTGTCGTCGACAAGATGCCGATTCCCGGCGGCAACTCCGCCATCAACGGCGGCGGCATCGCCGCTGCGGGCACCGACATGCAGCAAAAGCTCGGCATCAAGGACAGCACCGAACTGCTCTACAACGACATCCTGCGCGCAGGAGGCGGCTTGGCGCACCCGGAGCTTGCCCGACAGATCGCAGACAACTCGCTGGAAAACTTCTACTGGCTTCGCGACAAGGTGGGCGTCAAGTTCCACGCCGTGTACTTCCACGGCGGCCACTCCGTGAAGCGCAGCCACCAGTGCTCCGCCAACATGGGATCTGGCTTCATTCAGCCAATGCTCGCCAAGCTCGAGGAATACAACGTCCCGGTGCGCACCCAGACCTACGTGAACCAGTTCATCACCGATGAAAACGGTGCCGTGCTAGGCGTGCGCGTGCGCAACGACTGGGATTTCGGCGAGGAAACAAGCGGCACCGAAAGCTACATTCGCGTCACCAAAGGCGTCCTCATCGCTTCCGGCGGCTTCGCACGCAACGTGAAGATGCGCATGAGCCACGATCCTCGCCTCACCTCCGCCTTCGGTTCCACCAATCAGCCGGGCGCCACAGGCGAAATGATTCAGCAGGCGCAGATGATCGGCGCCAACACCGTGCAGATGGACTGGATTCAGCTCGGCCCCTGGACCAGCCCCGACGAAGAAGGATTCGGCAAGGCGCCCCGCATGGTCGAAGCGCTCGTAGGCTACGGCCCGATGATCGATCCTGCGACCGGCAAGCGCTTCATCAAAGAAACCGGCAACCGCAAGGTGCGCGCCGACGCCATCGTGAAAATCGGCCATCCGACGCTCATTTACTCCTCTGAAGAACACGTGAAAAAGAACGTCATCGGCGTCAACATGCGCGAAGACGAGCTGAAGGAGCTCATCAACCGCAACGTCGTGCGCGTCTTCAAGGATCTGAAGGCTCTCGCCGATTTCTACAAGATCAACTACAAAACGCTCAAGGCCGAAAACGACAAGTTCAACGGCTACATGAAACGCCGCAAGGATCCGGAATTCGAATGCCAGTTCTTTGAAGACTCGACCCCCAACGTGAAGGGCCCCTTCTACGTCGTGCGCCTCTGGCCGCGCGTGCACCACTGCATGGGCGGACTCGAGATCAACGCCAAGGCACAGGTTCTCAACGCCTGCGGCGAAGTGATCCCGAACCTCTATGCCGCTGGCGAAGCCACGGGCGGCGTGCACGGCATGGTGCGCCTCGGCACGGTCGCCGTCGCTGACTGCACCATCTTCGGCCGCATTGCGGCTCGCAACGTCGCCGCCTCCTAGCCGCTGCGCTCCTTGAGGCCGGAAGTTCCTCTCTTTCTTCCGGCCTCACCTTCCTCCTCCTTTTCGAATTACAGATGACCGATGTAGGCGAGAGCACTCTTCTGCGTCGCCTCGTCCTTCGTCGTCATGTCAGGATTCGGACACTTCCAGATGTTGGCCTTCGTGAAGGCATAGCCCGCCTTGCCCGGCAAGCGCTTCGAGTTGGCTCAGCAGGGCACCAATCCCGCCTGGAAGCTCTACTGGAGAGACTCAGCAGAAACCCTGAAGGTTCCCAACAAAACATGAAGCGCCAAAATTTCAGAAACTTCCTTAATGACAGGTTCGATGGTTCTCGGCAAATAGCCCATAGCAAGCTCCGTTTTTCTGTCTCTACACTTCCGATAAAATCGAAAGTGATGTTCTAGTAATATCAGAAGTGCACATCGGATAAAATCGGAGGTCTAACGCCTTGACAACCGCTTCCATTCTTCGCTCTGATTTTCTGTCGAATTGCGGCAGCGGCACCGTTTTTTTCCCGGGCCGGCTTGCGCCAGCCATGAAATCTTAGGCAAGCCGCCGATGTCGAACGGTGCAAGAACTCAGCTTCTTCGCGTCGGCGCACATTCCAAAGAGGTGTCGAGGGCAATCCTCAAAAATCCAGCCCCAAAGAAAAAGAGTTGCTCGATGAGGTCTGCAACGTCTACGAACGGTTCGCCACATGGAAGCTGCGGGACTTTTTTAAGCACGCGGATCGATGCCGCAAATTGAACGTGTTTTCCAAAACGATTCGCCTCACCGTCCCGCCACAAACGGTCGAATGTCCACCGGCGGATCGTCCTTGCCTTGCGCGGCCGGATTCTCCGTCGCCGTGTCGGGCACGCCGTCAAAAAGGTCGTAGCCCGTGAGAGCGCCGCCCGCAAGTCCCAGCCACCGGCCGATGCCGTCCGTAAAGCGAAAGCCCGACTTCATGCTCTTCACCCGCCGATGGGCCTCATCGTCCGAATTCATCCGCACAAGCGGCACGTCGCAGTGGCGGCGGCTCAGCGCCGTGTTGTCGAGCCGCAGGCGCCCGTCGCTCTCATTGAGAACAAGGCCGTGGTCGCTTGTGTAGACAAGCGAAAAGGAGTCTCCGGTCGCCTTCAGCTGCCGGTACACGTTTTCCAGAAAGCGGTCCGTCTGGGCGATGGAGTCCGAGTAGCAGGCGACCTGCTGGTGCCGCGCATCCGTGGTTGTCTTTGCAGGCCAGCCGGCGATGCGGCGGCACGCGTCCGTATGCGATCCCATGATGTGGAGCACAATGAACCGCGGCCGCGCCTCGCCGTCCTGCAGCACGCCCGCCAGCGGCGGCAGAAGCAATTCATCCGGAAACGCTCCCTGCTTGTAGCTTCCTGTCCTCACAAAGATCGACTTGTCCGCGAGCGCTGAGACCGCGGTGATCGGCGTGTCGAATTCGCCCGTGAAGCCTTGGTTGGAGAGCCAGTACGTCGCAAAGCCGCCCGCCTTCGCCAGGCCCGTCACCGTCCGGGAGTAGTCGGGAAAGTCGCCCACTTTTCCGTGCGTGAGCATAACCCGCAGCGACGCCACCGTGTTCTTCCCAGCGGAAGTCATGCCTTCCACCACCGTTCCCTTCACCGCGTCCAAAAACGGCGTGTTCTCCACGGGATAGCCGTAGGCGTGCAGGTAGTCCCGCCGCACCGACTCTCCCAGCACGAGCACGTAGTTCTTGTAGCGGACGTCCGCGGGCTTCAAGCCGTCAGCGAGCCAGGCGTTTCGCCGGGCCATCTGCGAGAGGAGCAACTGCTCCTTTTGCGTGTCGCACAGCGCCTCCTGCAGTCGGGTCACAAAGGCCGTGGGCCTCTCCGCCGCGATGAGGCAAAGCATCGTCCCCAGCACGAGCGCCTTGCTGCGGCAAGGCTGCAGGCCGCTTTTGCGAAAAAGTCCGTAAAACACTGCGACCGTGACGGGCAGCAAAAGAACGAGTCCCCAGGTCTTCCAAGAAATGAGCGACAAAAATTCCGCCGTCTCCGCCGGATCGGTGGCAAGAAGCGACATCAGGTACTGGTACGACGGCAGTCCGTACTCCCGCCCGATCACGCCATAGAGCGCGGCGGCGGCCGTGACAGGAACGGCGACGCCCCAGAAGGTCCAGCGAGAGGACGCCAAAAATAGAAGCAGCAGCCCGAACGCGAGCGTCGTGAGGCATCCCGCCGTTTCGCCCAGCGACTGCAGCATCAGCGTCGCCGCCAAGAGCGCAAGCGCGGCCACGATGGCCTGCGTCAGGGCGACTCGCGTCGCCCCCCCCGAGACATGTTTTCTTTTGACATCAATACATTTCCTTTCTTCTTTTAGCGAATCGCCGCGTCTTCAATCGAACGTCCAAGGCTTCCCTGTGAGTTGCTTGCCGCCCGTCCCCTACAGCGCCTTCACCCACGCCGTGAGCCGCTCTGCTTCCCCTGCCGCGTCGCCGCAAAGCGTCATTACCTCCGCCGCCGGCCCCGGCCGCCCGGGTGCGTCAACGTTTCGCAGGCTTCGCCGCCCCTCGGGGGCGCCGTGCGCCTTGCCGCAAAAGACCATGAGGCCCGCCATCGACTCCGCGGGATCCCGAGGCGACGTGGCGACGAGGTACTTCACGAGGGTCTCCTCCGCGCCGTGCGCAAGAAACGAGGGCCACGTCTGGTACTTTGCGTCCCCAATCCAGCAGCGCGCGCCGTGCTCGTCCTTGACGCGCAAAACGTAGTCCGGCGTCCAGAAGGCCGCGGCCGGATCAGACTTCGCCGCGCCCCGCAGCGTGAAGTCAAAGGTCATGGTGCGCACCAGGCCCGTGGGGCTTTCCCCAGCAAGCCCCGACGGCACGACGGGCTCGTAAAAGAGCGTCACTTCCCGGCCGTCCCGCACAAAGACATATTCATTGCAGACGGCGGACTGCTGCAGGCGTAGCGGGGCGCCCGGCCACGCGAGGCGCCGCCGGCGCTGCGGCTCGCCCAGCGCCTCGATGAGAAGCGTGAGGACGTAGTGCTCGTAGATGCGGCTTGACTTCGAAACCGCCAGCAGGCACCGCACGTCCGCGAAGTTCGGCAGCTCCGCGGCAAACCACGCCTGCATGAGTTCGTAGAGGCGCCGGTAGGGCGCGGACGAAATGAAGATGGGCGAAGGCTGGGGCAAGGCCGCCAGCGGCGCCGTCTCCTCCAACGCGAAAAAGCGCGCGTAGGCGGCGGCAAGCCCCTGCAGCTGTCCGAGAAGACCCGTTTTTTCTCGCCAGACGGGCGCCAGAGCGGATTGAAAGAGGGCGGAGTCGTCCTGCGCCGAAAGCTTTTCCAGGGACTTCACGACCCCCTGAGCCGCCGCGAGCACCGTCTGCAGAAATCCCGTGACGCAGCGGTTTTCGTAGATGTCATAAGTCTTCTGGTGCGTCTCGTCCACGGTGCGCCCGGGGAGCCACCGGCGGCCGCCGTAGGCAATGCCCGAGGCACGGTCCGTGGGAAGGAGCTCCTCGGGGTGGGTCGCGATGAATTCCAGCGTGCGGTGAGTGACGGAAGTGACGCGCGCAAGCGTCGTCATGCGCTCGCCCAGCTGCAGGCGAAAGCGCGCGCTCTTTTCAAAGTAGCGATGCAGCTCCGTGTAGGCGGCCGTGATGCGCTCCACCATCGTCCAGAAGGCGGCGGTTGACGTCGAGCGACCTGCCGGCGATGAAGCGGCTTCGTCCTCCCCGTCGCCCGGCAAAAGCCGCGGCGCCCACGCGAGCACGCGGCCCAGCATGCGCTCCAAGCGCCGGCTGTCTTCGGTGTCAGAAAGCTTCAGGGTGCAGCGCTCCGACACGAGCGTCACTGCCACATCAAAGCCGTTGTCCACCGTCACAACAAGCCGCACCGCCCCCGCGCGATCGTCAAAGGCCGACGACGGCAGCACGACGGGGCCCGCTGCAATGCCTTCCGCCGTCGCCGCCGGCACCACGGTCTGCCGCAGCAGGAATTCGTCCTCGGCCGCGATCACCACGGACACGGGGCGGCCCGCCAGCGACGCCGCAAAGGGCCCGGCGACAAAGAGAAGCCGCGCTTCGATCGCTTCGCCCTGCGGCAGAACGCGGGCGCGGACAGCGTCGTCAGCGTCGTCCGTTGCTTCGGGCGAAAGGCGCAGCGTCACCCCGGCCCCGGAATCCGCGAGAGGCGAAAGGCGCAGGGCGCCAGCGAGCATCGGCGTCATCAGAAGAACTGGAAGAAGTTCAAGTTATTGCCGCCGCGGGTCAAGATGTGATCCACGATCCTGGCGGAGACGGGGGCCTTCTCGCAGAGCGCGCGGAACGCTTCAAGCCACGCTTGGAAAGCGGCGCCGCTGCCGCGCACCATGGGGAGCAGCTTCTGCGCCACGGCGTAGTCCA
>CAVACW010000139.1:0-7220 GCA_963587345.1 uncultured Oscillospiraceae bacterium
GCTGAGGTGATGGCTTGAAAGTGATGCAAATCCTTGGCAAGCACTTCGTTAGCGAATTGGTCGTATTCGTCGATGATGACGTAGAGAAATCGGTCGCCGTTACCGCGAGAGACCAGCGAGAAAAAGCTATCAATTAGATCGGCGGCGTTTGAAAAAGTGTTCGCAAGGACTTCATCATGATTCGATTGCGGATAGCGCTGGAAATACTTTCTGACCGAAGCGAGCACCGACGCTTGAAACGATTTCACCAGCGCCTGATGATCTGACGCCGACGAAGCGATGCCAGAAAAGTCTAGATGAAGCACGCGAAAGGAGCTCGCGAGAGGCGTCTTGTGCAAGCCAATGTAGGTACCAGCAAACGTTTGTTCAAAACGATCTACGGCTGCTTCGTCGTAATAAGCGCGAAGCATGCTCGTCGTCAGCGTCTTCCCGAAGCGTCGCGGGCGTACAAGAAAAGGAAACCTTACACCGCACCGCTCCAACTCTTCAATAAAGCGCGTCTTGTCTACATAAGCGTAGCCCTGACCCCGAATATCAGGGAAGTTGGTATCGCCATAGGGCGTAGGCTTGAGCTTGGGCGAATCGGTCATATCCATGGTCCAAAACATGGCACAGCGGCAGAATACGCTGAACCTCTTTCAATTATACTGCCATAGCGAATAAGATATTACAAATCCATTGAAAAACAGCATCAACTATTGTTAGCGCACAGCGAAAATGTCACAGTTTAAGTGGTGCGTCATGTCAGTCCCCCGCAACCGAAACTGTCACAGCTCAGCAACGAAAAGTGACACTGACCAGCAATGCATGACGACACATGCTGGCACAGCGAAAATGTCAGTCGTCAGCAACGTCCTCTGTCGGCAAAAGGGAAAGCAGCGCGGCGGGTTCATTTCGCTGACGGCGTCGCCAGCGCGAACTTCTCGCCCGCCGCATTCGCGGGTGCCGCCTCCTGCGCTCTGCGGAAGGCGCGCAGCGACCCGAAGACGCCCGCGAGCAGAATCGCAAAGCCGATCACCATCGTGGTCGTCGGCCATTCGCCGCGCCACAGGAGGGCGTAGATGACGGAGGAGACGGACTCAAAGACGATGAGCTGGCCGCCCAGAGCGGACGGCAGGCGCTGGCTCATGGCGTTCCAGAAGTACATCGCCACCCACGAGCAGAGCAGGCCGATCATGAGCGCCACGGCAAGAAATCGCCCCGGCGCGGGTCCAAGGAGCGTGACGCTCGTGTCAAGCCACTCCAGCACATAGGCGCAGACGGCAAAGAGCGTCAGCGCGACGGGGAGCACGGTGACGCCCTGAAGCGCCGTCCACGCGGCGGAATTGTGCTTTGGGTGCGCCAGAAGCCATTCGCCGTTCATGATGGAGAACCACGTCCAGGCGAAAACAGCGGCGAGGCCGAAGCCGACGCCGATCCAGAAGTCGGCGGGCGAGGCTGCGGCGGCCGTCATGAACTGGAATTCGGACCAGTTGGCGACGACGAGCCCGAAGAGAATGAAGAGAATCGGCGGCACGATGGCCTTCCAGGCGACCTCGCGCCCGGTGCCGCGGCTGCGGTAGTTGCCGACGAGGGCGACGAGCACCGGAATCACGGCCATGAACATGCCCGCGAGCGGCGCGCCCGCAAGGCGAATGCACATCGTGAGAAGGCTGTAGAAGATGACGTTGCCGAAGAAGGGGAGGCGGAATGCTTCCCTCACGTCCGCTCGGCTGAACATCCGCAGATCTTTTCTCAGGATCCACAGAAACGGCAGCGACACGACGCCGAACATGATGAAGCGGCTCAAGGCCACGAGAACCGGGTTGTACTCCGGCACCATCAGCGGGGCGATGTAAATAAGGCCCCAGAGCGCGCCGGCGAGCACGCCCTCCATAACTCCAATCCACATTTTGCTGCAGCGATCTCAAGGCTCCCGCCTTTCACCCGGGGGCGTTGCGATGCGGACGACTTTGTTTTAGTGAAAGCCCGCGGGGAAGGCGGGTGTCGTCCGGCGCCGGAAGTCGTTGCCTCCGGCCGTCAATTGAAGGGCATCGCTGGCGGCGGGCGCTTTGGGGAAAAGCGCGGGTGCCGGAGCCGTTCAACGGAGGGATGATACTAACAAAGGGGATTGGAAATAAGGTATAGCGATTAGGTGTTAATACTTAACACCATCCGTGATAACCGGTAGGCTGAATCAGACCGTCGTGCGGGCGGCGAATTCGACGAGTCGTTCGGCGTCCTCTTCATCCATGACGCGGATGCCGTGCTTTTGAAGCAACGCCGCGGTGACGCCGCGCCCAGGAAGAAGCTGCCCGGAAAAGGTGCCGTCGTAGACGTCGGCCGCGCCGCAGGAGGGGCTGCGGGCCTTGAGCAGCGCAAGGCGCACGTGGTGCTCTTCGCAAAGCGAAAGCGCCGCCTGCGCGCCCTTTACGTAGGCCGCGGTGACGTCGTCGCCCTTTTGAGTGAGCACGCGGCCGCGGCCCGCGAGAACGTCGTCCGCGGTGAAGCCGGGCTCGATTTCTGCTGGAGCGCGGGGCGTCGCGAGGCCGCCGGCGCATTCCGGGCAGCATTTCACGATCGCGAGTCCCTTTTCTTCGAGAACCGTGAGAAGCGCCGTGGCGCCCGAGGACGGCTTTGCCGTGCCGTCGTAGCGGCACGCGTCGCCCGCAAGGCAGGCGCTCACCAGGAGAGAGGATGTCGCGCTCTTCATGCCGCGGGCGCTTCCGTCTTTGCGGGCGTCGGGAGGCTGCCGAACTTCTTTACAGTGCGCTCGATGCGCGCGGTGTCGCCGGCAATCCAGAGCGGCACCGTCTTCAGGGCTTCCGCCACCATGCCGAGAATCGCCTTCTCGTGTTCGGTCGAGGGGCAGCCCAGCACCCAGTCGTAGACCTGCTGCTGCGGGCAGTAGACGCGCGGATGGCCGATGCCGATGCGAAGGCGCCAGAAGTTGGGGGTGGAGAGCTTCGCGGTGATGTCCTTCAAGCCGTTGTGGCCGGCGTTGCCGCCCCCGAGCTTCACCTTGAGGCAGCCCGGAGGAATGTCGAGTTCGTCATGGACGACGAGGATCTCTTCGGGCTTCACCTTGTAGTAGGCGGCCAGCGCCTGCACGGCGGACCCTGAGGCGTTCATGAACGTCGTGGGCTTTAAAAGCCAGACGTCGCCCTCCGGGGTTGAGAGGCGGGCCGTGTCGCCAAAAAAGCGGGTGTCAGACGAAAAGCGCGCGTGGTGTTCGTCCGCGAGCCGGTCCAGAAACCAGAAGCCCATGTTGTGCCGCGTGCCGCGGTATTCGTCGCCGGGATTGCCGAGGCCTGCGATGAGTCGGATCGGCGTCAGTTTGGCGGGCATTCGTTGTGCTCCAAAAAAAGGTTCAATGTCAGTCGTCAAAGCGGAACTTCGGGGCGCGGCGGGCGCGTTCGCCCGATTCGCCGAAGCGATCCTTTCCTTTGAAGTCGCGCTTGGTGCGGCGCTCCGGCCGTTCGCCCGAATCGTCGCGCTCGCTGCGGTTCTCGCGGTAGCCCGCGGCGCGCTTGGGCTGGTCTCGGCGCACCGTGACCGTGCGGCCCTTGATCGTCGTGCCGCGAAGCGCCGTCACGACGGCCTGCGCCACCGGCGAATCCACTTCAACGAGCGTGAAGCGGTCGGCGATGTCAATGGCGCCGATGCGGCGGCTCGCGATGCCGGCTTCGTTGGCGATCGCGCCCACGATGTCGGAGGGGCGGACGCCCATTTCGCGGCCCGCGCCGATGAATAGGCGCGTCATCCCTTCTTCGGGCGCCTTGTCAAAGAGCCCCGTGCCGGGACGGCGCTCGCGCGGCTCGCGCTTTTTCTTTTCAAACGTCGTGACGGCGGGAATCTCCTCTTCGTCCTCGGCGTTGCCCGCCAACTTGTCAGCGTAAGCGAGAGCGGCGGCCGCTACTTCAAAGGGATCGGCGTCTTCGCAGAGCTGTTCGGCGACGACGCGGTACTTTTCAAAGCGGCCCGTGACGAGCTCTTCCTTTACGGCGCCGCGCGTCACTTCCATGCGCTTGGCGCGCACGTCGGTCACGGTGGGAACGGTGAGAAGCTCGATCTTTGCCTTGGTGATGCCTTCCAAGGCGCGAAGGCGGCGGTGTTCGCGCGGTTCGAGCACCGTGATCGCCACGCCCGTGCGGCCCGCGCGCCCCGTGCGGCCGATGCGGTGCACGTAGGTTTCCAAGGAGGCCGGAATGCCGAAGTTGATGACGTGCGTCACGTTTTCAAGATCAATGCCGCGCGCCGCGACATCGGTGGCGACGATCACTTCGCAGGAGCCCGACTTCGCGCGCTTCATCACGCGATCGCGCGAGTCCTGATCGAGGCCGCCGTGAAGCGCCTCCACGGCAAAACCTCGGGTGCGGAGCGCTTCGGTGACTTCGTCCACTTCGTTGCGGGTGCGTGCAAAGACGATCGCCAGCTCGGCGGCTTCGACGTCGAGAATGCGGCCGAGGGCGGCGAGGCGATGGGCGTGGCCCACCATGTACGCCTTCTGCGGCACGCGGGGGGCTTCGCCTTCGGCGGTCTTTTCGCGGGCGATGACGATGTGCTCGGGCGCTTTCAAGTGCGATTCCGCGATGCGGCGGATGCGCTCGGGGAGCGTTGCTGAAAAGAGCGCCGTCTGGCGTGCCGGGGGGAGCTCCGAGAGAATCGCCTCGAGTTCGTCGGCAAACCCCATGTCCAGCATCTCGTCGGCTTCGTCCATGACGAGCGCCTTGATGGCGGAAAGGTCAAGCGTTCCCTTCTTGATGTGGTCCAGCGCGCGGCCGGGCGTTGCCACGACGACATGCACGCCGCGCTTTAAGAGACGAATCTGGCGGCCGTATTCCTGACCGCCGTAGATGGGCGCCACTTCGATCGCGGCGTTTTTCCCGAAGTTGTTGAAGGCTTCGGCGACCTGAAGGCAGAGTTCTCGGGTGGGCGTCAAGACGAGCACCGCCGGGAGCCCCTTTTCGCTTGCCACCACATACTTTTCAATGAGGGGGAGCGCAAAGGCCGCGGTCTTTCCGGTGCCCGTCGCGGCCTGGCCCAGCACGTCTTTTCCGGAAAGAAGCACCGGAATCGCCGCCGTCTGGATGGGCGTCGGCTCCTCAAACCCCATTTCGGTGAGGGCGCTCACCAGCGTGTCGGAGAGTCCGAGTGAAGAAAAGGCGTTGTCCATAGGTCAGGTCCAAAATTCGATTCAAAGAAAAACCGCGGAGACGTTCGGCGGCAGAGAGTCGCTCGAAAGCATCCGCGGTGTCGTTCTGCGCCAGGCCTTTTTTGAAAAAGCTGGCGCAGAAAAAAAGAGTGCTCGTTGTCGGCGAATTACTTCGCGGCAGCCGCCGGAGCAGCGGCCGGGGCGGCAGCGTCCGCGGCGGCAGCGGCGGGAGCAGCGTCTTCGGCGATCACGGTCACGGTGGCGATCGGGGTTTCCGGAGCGATCGCGCGCACGCCTTCCGGAAGCTTCACGTCGGAAACGCGCAGCGTCGTCTGGCTGGTCATGCCGGAGAGGTCCACGTCGATGAATTCCGGCAGAGCCTTCGGCAGAGCGGCGAGTTCCACGAAGCTCGTGAGGTGGCTGATGAAGCCCTTGTCGATCTTGACCGCGGGGCTGTTTTCGCCGCCGAAGAAGTGCAGCGGCACGCGCATCGTCACTTCAGAGTTGGCGTCAACGCGCTGGAAGTCGCAGTGCATGACCTGGGGCTTGTAGGGGTGCATCTGGAAGGCGCGGAGAACGACGAGTTCTTCCTTGCCGTCGAGTTCCATCGTCAGAATGGAGGCGTGGAACTTTTCCTTCTGCAGAGCGTAGAAGAGTTCGTTGTGGTCGAGCGCGATGGGCGTAGCGTCAACATTGTTCCCGTAGACGATGCCGGGGACCTTGTTTTCGCGACGCAGGCGGCGGCTCGCACTCGTTCCCTGCTCTTTACGCGTGGAAGCGGTGAATTTCATGATTTAACTCCAAATTGAAGGGGTTGAAAAGTAAAAAAATTGTCCGCAGCCGCGACCAGCTGCGGAACGCTCGATCATCCGAAAGACGGCTTACTCGTTGAAGAGGGCGCTCACGGAGTCTTCCCGCGCGATGCGGGAAATGGTTTCGCCCACGAGATGCGCGCAGGAGAGCTGGCGGATCTTGGGGCACTGTTCGGCTTCCGGACGCAGCGGAATCGTGTCGGTGACGACGACTTCGTCCAAAGCGGAATTGGCGATGCGCTCGATGGCGTTGCCGGAAAAGACGGGGTGGGCGGCGTAGGCGAGAACGCGCTTGGCGCCGCGCTCCTTCAAGGCGCCTGCGGCGTTGCAGAGCGTGCCCGCGGTGTCCACGATGTCGTCGGTGATGACGCAGGTGCGGCCCGCGACGTCGCCGATGATGTTCATGATTTCAGCGACGTTGGCGCGGGGGCGGCGCTTGTCGATGATGGCGAGATCGACGCCGAGTTCCTTGGCCATGGCGCGGGCGCGAACGACGCCGCCCACGTCCGGGCTCACCACCATGAGGTCAGGGTACTGGTGAGCGAGGATGTCGGAAAGGAGCACCGGGGTGGAGTAGATGTTGTCCACCGGCACGTCGAAGAAGCCCTGAATCTGGTCGGCGTGCAGGTCCATCGTGAGGACGCGGTTCACGCCCACGCTCTGGAGCATGTTCGCCACGACCTTCGCGGAAATGGCGACGCGGGCGGAGCGGGGACGGCGGTCCTGGCGGGCATAGCCGTAGTAGGGCATCACGGCGGTGATGCGGCGCGCGGAGGCGCGGCGCAGGGCGTCCGTCATGATCATGAGTTCCATCAGATTGTCATTGGTGGGAGCGCAGGTGCTCTGCAGGACGAAGACGTCGCTGCCGCGCACGTTTTCGTTGATCTCCACCATCACTTCCCCGTCGGAGAAGCGGTTGACCGTCGCGCGGCCCAGCGGAATGTTGAGGTACTGCGTTACCGCGTGCGCAAGCTTGGGGTTGGCGTTGCCCGAGAAAACCTTCAGGCTGTCAGGAACGACAGGAACCATGGTAAGTGCTCTTTTCTTAATGAAATTGAACGGGAATGTCCGACGGCGTGGCGTCAGGCTCTGACGGAGGCAAGGGCTCCGTTTTCGCGGCTCAGAGCCTCGAAAAACGTGCGATTTTAACATCAGCCTGACACAAAATCAACGCACTCGGAGGGATTTTGACGGGGGCGATCGGTCGCGAGGCCGCGTCCCCAAATTCTGCAGTTCTAGTTACACATAGAAAATTATAAATTTTTACCCAGCCC
>CAVACW010000140.1:0-7156 GCA_963587345.1 uncultured Oscillospiraceae bacterium
CCGTTGTGGCACATGACTTAGGGTGTCGAGCAATTGCCATCCTGAGAGCGAACGAGGCTCCTCCGACTCGTGATGGTAGATTTGGGAGCTTTCGAACTAACGGCAAATGGTGACATGTTTGCGTTGCTGGCCGGTGCTCTAACAACTGATCTGATGCCGTGGCCACCTCAAGCGTCGTCGCATACAATGCGTGGTACAAGAGGCTAGACGATTCGGCGGCCTCATGGAGTCATCACCATGCCGCGCATACACTACAAGAACCTCTGCGCCTTCACCGGGCGCGAATGCGACGCCTTCCTCCCAGACTTTGCGGTTGAGGACGGCGTCTTTGTTTCTGGGGCCGCAGAAGCGGCGGACTTCGTAAAGGAAGTTGATCTCGGCGGCGCTTTTGTGATGCCCGCCTTCCTTGACGTGCACGCCCACCCTGAAGGGCTTGCGATGACGCTTGCCGCCGTTCCCTGCACGCCGCCCTTGGTGCGCTCCATTGACGACTTGGTGCGTTCGCTTGCTGATTCGCCAGCCGCCAAGATAGGAAGCGGCTGGATCGATGGCTGGGGCTACGACGAGAGTCTTCTTGCTGAAAAGCGCACGCCCATGCGTCAGGACCTTGATCGCGTGAGCACGGAGCGCCCCGTATGGATCCGTCGCTCGGACTACCACAGTGCCGTGGTGAACACAAAGGCGCTTCAGCTCGCCGGCGTCACGCGCGACACGCCCGATCCCGAAGGCGGCGCCTTTGGTCGGGACGCAGAGGGCAGCCCCGACGGCCGCCTCATTGAACTCGGTGCGGTCAACTTCGTTGCGGCTCGAGCGCGCCCTGTCAAGACCTTTGAGACGGACCTCGCGGACATTCTGCGCCTCACCAACCACTATCTTGACCACGGCATTCTCACGACCTGCGACATGATGGCGCATCGGGGCGGGGAAGGGACGAATCCCCTGAGGCTTTATCGCGAGGCCGTGCGCCGGGGGCTTCCGGTGGACATGAATCTCTATGCGGTTTGGAGCGGTGGCGCCGATCCCTTTGGCATGCCGGACTTCTCGGCGGATGAAACGTCAGGCGCCGTGCGCTATGCGGGCGTGAAGCTCTTTGCGGACGGCTCGATTTCGGGCCGCACCGCCGCTGTGCGGCATGCTTATCGGCGGCCTGAGGATGGAAGCGTGCCTGAGTATCCGAGCGGCATGATGACCTTGGACGAGTCCGCCTTCCGGGCGGCCGTGGCGTTTGCGCGCCGCAACAATGTGCAGGTGGCGGTTCACATCATGGGCGATCGCTCGATTGACGCCGTGCTCTCGTGGCTCGCGGACGAAGCGCCGTGGCTTTGTGGCGCCGCGTGGCCTGACATTCGTCTGGAGCACGCGAGCATGATTCGGCCGGACCAGCTTGCCCGAATCGCTGCGCTTGAAAAGGCGGGCCATCGCGTGGGCCTCACGACGCAGGTGATCTTTCCCTTTGCGGAGTGGCGCAGCTACCACGCCGCGCTGGAGAAAGAGGACTTTGCAGCGATCTACCCTGTAAAAAGCATGGCGCAGGCGGTGCATGCCTTCGGCTTGTCGTCGGACGCCCCCTGCACGACGTGGAGCGACACGGACGACGTGTTTGCCTGTCTGGAGGCGGCGGTGATGCGAAAAGATTCGGACGGCGGCCACTTCAACTCGAAAGAGGCGGTGACGATCGGCACGGCGCTCTCGCTTTACACGAGCCGCGCGGCGGCCGTGATGCCGGAAGCGGGGCGCGTCGGCGTGATTGAGCCGGGCGCCCGCGCAAGCTTCATCACGCTCTCGGCGGATCCTTTCAAGACGGCCCCTGAGGCGCTTCACGCGCTCAAGGTGACGGGCGTCTGGAAGGATGGCCGGAAGCTTCGATAGCAGGCTGAGGCGGAACCATGGCTACTCGACGCGCATTTCTTTTGGGATTGGTGCTCCTGACTGCGGCGCCCTTCGCGGCGCTGGCAGAAGAGCGCTACTACGATCAATCCGGCCGATTCCTCGGCCGCAAGGCGGACAACGGTGGGCTTTACGACAGCAGCGGCCGGTACGTGGGCAGGGAGGAGACGAACGGCCGTCGCTATGATGCTTCCGGGCGCTACACCGGGCGCGAAGACGACAACGGGCGACGGTACGATGCCTCTGGCCGCTACATGGGGCGTATGGACGCAAACGGCCGGCAGTATGACGCCTCCGGTCGCTACACGGGACGCGAAGACGCCAATGGCCGCCGCTACGATGCCTCAGGACGCTACCTCGGCCGCAAAGACGTGCGCTGACTCAGGTCTCAGGTGAGGTCAAAGGCGATCTCGAGGTGCTCGGGCTCTGCGCGCGTAATGCGGTATTCCGCTGGCGTGCGGCCGTAAGTCATGGAAAGGCGCACGAGCCGCAGCATCGTTTCGTCAAAACTGTCGGGGAGCCCAAGTGACAGAGCGAGCGCTCCCGCCACGCGCTCGCAGCGCACCGTGCATTTCTGGTTCGTGATGACGACGCCAAGCTCCCGATCGTAGAACTTGTAGAGCGAATCCTCCGGCAGGTATCGAAGCAGCATCTGCGCCTCGGTGAGTGTTGGAAAGACGGCAGGTGACAGATAGTCTTCATCTATGAGCGCCAGGGCTTCATGCCCGTCTTCAGATTTCAGCAGGTGCCGGACGACGCGTATCACCGGTGATCTGGCTGTGAGATGAAGCGCCGCGGCGACGTCGATCGGAGCGGCGACATGCTCAAAGGCTATGAGGCGCCTCACGTTAAAGCGGGGCTTCCCGTCCCGACGAACGATGGGCTGAAAGCGATTCCAATATCCTTGCGTCTGAAAGGTTCGCACCACGGTGCCGACGCCCGGGCGGCGCGTGAGGACCCCGTCTGCGACCAAAAGCTCCACCGCGTGCCGCAACGTCCCGAGGCTTACGCCCGTCTCGCGGGCGAGCACGGGCTCAGCGGGCAGTTTTTCGCCTGCCTTCCATTCGCCGTCGGTGAGGCGGCGCATGAGGATGTGCTTTACCTGCAGGTAAAGAGGCGAGCGCTGCGCCATGCCGGATTCAGTCATAAGGCTATCCCAAAGGTGGTAGTAGACATGTAAATGATAGATGGCGCCATGCAACTTGCCAAGCCATCGCGGCTACACTCCCCTGCATTGTGAGACTTTGAGGAGGCTGTGGTGTTTGACGCCATCATTCAACCGTTGTCCAACATCGGCGCGCTCGTCTTGATCGGCGCCATAGGATGGTACATTGCCGACAAGGGGTATTCGGACGACCACGGGCGGCGGCTCGTGAGCAAGATTGTGAACCTTGCGATCCCCTTCATGCTCTTTTATGCGATGACGAGCAAGTTCACGCACGATCAGCTTCTGGAACTCCTCAAGATGGGTTTTCTGCCCTTTGTCGTCATCGGACTCAACCACTGCGTGGCGCGGCTTTTCGTGAGGCTGGGGCTGGTTACCCGAGAGGTTTCGGGCGTCTTCACGGCGTGCTTTTCCGGGGGCTCCATCATGTTCGTTGGGATGCCGGTCACGATGGCGCTTTTTGGCGACGTGGGGATTCCGTACCTCCTCGTTTACTTCTTTGCCAACGTTCTCTACATCTGGACGGTGGGGCTCTACGAGGTGCAGTTGGACGGCGTGGCGCTTACTGGGGGCGAAAAGCCGTCCTTCTTTTCCAAAAAGAGCGCGAAGATGGTGATGTCGCCTCCGCTCACAGGCTTTGTCATCGCTGTCGCCTGCATTCTCTTGTCCGTGCCGATTCCGCAGATTGCAACGAGCACGACGAAGCTCTTTGGACAGCTGGCGACGCCTCTGGCGATCATCTTCATTGGCATGACGATTCAGAAGGTGGGGTTTGAGCGGATGAAGCACCTCCCCAAGGACGTGTGGCTTGTGCTTCTTGGCGGCTATGTGATTCGCCCCCTGTTGATGTACCTTTGCTCGATTCCTTTTGACATGGATCCCGTGATGCGCAAGGTCTTCGTGATGGCGGCGATGCTCCCGTGCTCTGCGGTGATCGCGGTGATCTCCAAGCAGTACGGCGCAGACGACGAATTCGCTTCGGAAACGATCGGGGCGTCGACGATTGCCTTGATCTTCTGGCTGCCGATGATGTTCCTTGCGGTGCACTTCGCGTAGCGGCGCGTGAAGCGAAGACTGCAAAAAGAAACCGGCCCAGGGCGATGAACCCCGGGCCGGTTTTCTATAAGCGGGAAGGCGGTTTTACGCGGCCTTCTTTTCCAATGCCGCCTGCGTCTTTTCGTGCAGGGCGAGCTTGGCTTCAAAGTCGTCCAACGATGCCACCACCACCTTGTTCAAGGCGAGGAGGGCGATCAAGTTCGGGATGACCATGAGGCCGTTGAAGAGGTCGGCGAGGGACCACACCAAGTCCACCTTCAAGGTGGCGCCAAGTACGATGAAGCAGCAGACAAGGAGGCGGTAGACGTTCATGCCCTTGCCTTTGAAGAGGAAGCGCACGTTCTGTTCGCCGAAGAAGTACCAGCCGATGATCGTCGAGAATGCAAAGAAGAAGAGGCAGATCGCGACGAAAGCCATGCCGAAGCTGCCGAAAGCGGCAGTATAGGCGTGCTGCGTGAGTTCGATGCCGGTGGTCTTGTAGTCCAAGACGCCCGTGACGAGAATCACGATGCCCGTGAAGGTCACGATGATCACGGTCGCGGCGACGCCGAAGATGGCGACGAGGCCCTGCTCGGCGGGGTGCTCGACCTTGGCTACAGCGTGTGCGTGCGGCGTGGAGCCCATGCCGGCTTCGTTCGAGAAGAGGCCGCGCGCCACGCCGAACTGCATGGCCTTGGCGACCGTGAGGCCGAGGGCGCCGCCCACGGCGGCTTGCGGATTGAAGGCCGCTTCAAAGATGAGCTGGAAGGCGGGGATGATCTGCGAGGCGTGGCAGAAGATGACGAACGTGCCGCCCACGATGTAGACCGCAGCCATGAGGGGGACGATCTTTTCGCAGACGCTTGCAAGGCGCCCGATGCCGCCAAAGAAGATGAAGCCCGAGAGGACGGCGGTGATGAGGCCCGTGACGATGAGCGGCACGTCAAAGGCGGTCTTCATTGCCATGGAGATGGAGTTCGACTGCACGGCGTTGCCGATGCATCCGAGCGCAATGATGATCGCGATGGAAAAGAAGATCGCCATGGGACGGAACTTTTCGCCAAGGCCCTTCGTGATGTAGTAGGCCGGACCGCCCACCGTGTGGCCGTCAGCGTCCTTGCCCTTGTAGGTCTGAGCGAGCACGGCTTCCGCGAAGATCGTCGCCATGCCGAAGAAGGCGGCGATCCACAGCCAGAAGAGAGCGCCCGGACCGCCGGACACGATGGCAGTGGCCGTCCCCGCGACGTTGCCCGTGCCAACCTGAGCCGCAATGGCGGTTGCCAGCGCCTGAAAGGAGCTCATGCCCGTCTTGTCCGCTCTCTTGCCAAAGAGAGACGCGCCGCCAAAGAGCAGCTTCAGAGCAAGGCCGAATTTTCTGACTTGCACGAAACGAAGACGGAAGGAATAGAAAATGCCAGTTCCGCACAAGAGCGGAATGAGGCAGCAGACGCCCCAGAGGACGCTGTTGACGTCGCCCACGAGGTTGTTTAGCCAGTCCATGGATAAGCTCCGTAAAGTTGGCGGCGCTGCGCGGGGATGTCCGTTTTTCGAGGGAAAAAGACGGCGCGGCGCCGCTCGTTGAATAATTGGACGGCTGAGTTTAAAGCAGGAAAGCTCCGATTTGGTGCAAAAAATCAAAAGGCGTCGGGGAAAACAGGCCGATTTGACTTGGATTGCGGCGGGCTTGGTACATTCTCCTAAAGAAGGATGCCGAGTTTTCCCGCCGCAAGGGAAAGGGCTCTAATTTTTCGCTGACTTTTCGTCGTTTTCCGAAGAGGGTTTGTCCGGCGTCTTGTCGTCGTCCGCGAGGCGCCGCGTGGTTTTTACGATCTGGCGGGCGATCGCCGGGTTGTTGGCCACCCAGGCCTTAAAGAGCGCGAGCGTTGCTGCGAGAAGAATTGGCCCCAGCACGAGCCCCAGAAAGCCGAAGGAGAGAATGCCGCCAAAGACCCCTAAAAAGACGAGCGCCAAAGGCATCGAGGTGCCGCGGCTGATGAGAATGGGCTTTAGGAAGTTGTCCACGGAGCTCACCGCGAGCGTGCCCCAGAGCACGAGGAAGATCGCCATCCCCACGTTTCCCGTGGCGTAGAGCCAGAGGGCGACCGGGCCCCAGACAAGGGGCGGCCCCACGGGAACGACTGAGAGGACGCACACAAGCGACGAGAGTACCGCGATGCTCGGCACGCCGGCGATCCAGAAGCCCACGGCGGCGACGAGCCCTTGTCCGATCGCCGTGCCGATCACGCCGAAGACGACGGAGCGGGTGGTCTTCACGAGAATGTCCGTGAATTCAGTAGCGAGCCCCCCGGAAATGCGGTTGATGAACATCACCGTGCGCGCCGAGAGCGTGTTGCCGTCGCGGTAGAAGAAGAACGCCACGAAGGCGACGAGAACGAGCTGGAAGATGCCGTTTCCGACCGAAAGCGAAAGTCCCAGCAGCCACTTTGTGAGGGGATCGATCGACTTTTCAAGAAAGCCGCGGATTTCCGACGGATCAATCCCGAACTGGAAGGCATCCTGAATCATGCGGCCCAAGTAGGGGATCGAGGTGAGCCATGCCGGCAGCGGCATTCCGGCGTGCACCCATTCGCGGATCACGGCGAATACGCCGGGGATCTGTTTGGCAAGAATGGTGCAGGCGATCGAGAGCGGAATGAGCACCGTCACGATCATGAGGGTCACCATGATGCCGGCGGCGAGCGTGGAGTGTCCGCGCAGCCGGTCGTTGAGCCACTGAAAGAGCGGCCAGGAGACGACCGTTAGGATCGCCGCCAGCACAATGGGCGTGAGAAAGGGCGAGATGACGAAGTAGCACCCGATGAGAATCAGGGCGCCGAACGTCACGCGGAGAATGATGTCGATGCGGTCGCGCAGGTTGAACATGGCGGAAAGCGCAGAAGCGGGAGGCGAACTCTCGGAAGGATCCTGAGCATATCAGAAAGGCAGTTGGGCGCCTATCAGCCGGAGAGGAAGGTCACTGGCCGGCACCCGAAGGCCGCCTGCTGGGGCGGCCTTCGGGCGGATCGATCGAAAGCCCCCTGATTTCTGATGTTTTGGTGGGGGTCAAGC
>CAVACW010000141.1:0-7087 GCA_963587345.1 uncultured Oscillospiraceae bacterium
TACGAAGAAAAGCTCCTTCTCGCCGCCTCCGCCTCCTCGGCCTTCGCGCGGAAAGTCCCTTCCGGTCCCCGCGAATTTGACGCTGTGGATTTCTCGCTTTTAAACAACGAGCCCTTCATCACCATCAAGCGCGGCCAGAAGTTTCACATCCTCTACCAGGACCTCTGCCGTCGCTGCTCGGTGACGCCGCGCGTCGTCTTGGAAAGCGAGTCGCCGACGGCGGCCTTGATGCTGGCCAGCGCCGGCATGGGCGCGTGCTTTGTGACGGAGACGCTCGCGCGGCGCTGCCCCACGCCGCAGCCCGTTCGCTTTTTTGAAATCCGGCCGCTCGTGCCGCCCCGTCAGGTGGTCGCCGCCTACCGCAAGAACGCCTACCTCTCGCGCTCGGCCCGCGCGCTGATCGACGTGATGGTGAACGTCGGCCGGCACGCGTTCCTGCACGGCTAGCCTTTTTCAGCAATTTCCAGGGTTAACCCGTAATCACCGCTTTTCTCTCTTGCGTTTTACTCGGGTTAACCCTTAAATTCCTCGTCATTCCCCGCCATTTTGCCCCATCAGAGCACCAGACATTTGACAAAAGTCAAAGCTTAAGACGCCTTAAGGGAGCATCATTCCGCCATCGAAAAGAACGCTGCGGCGAAACCGCCCGCAGTCCTCACCCCAAACCAAGGAACAATCGTCATGACGACTCCTGAACAGATCAAGTTTGCTCACACCCCCGCTGGCTGCGAAGTCATCGCCGGCGTGACCCTCAAGGATGCCAAGCGCGGCAGCAAGTGGCCCGCCATTCTCGACGTGGCTCAGTCCGTTACCGGCCTCATCCTCGGCCTCTTCCTCTTCTGCCACATGTGCTTCACGAGCTCCATTCAGCTCGGCAAGGACGTGTTCTGGAACCTGTGCCAGATTTCCGGCCTCGCGCCGATCTTCGGCCATGAACAGGCCTGGGCTCACTTCCTCTTCGTGGGCGTCATCACCCTCTGCGTGATCATCCACGCCCTCTGCGCTCTTCGCCGCTTCCCGACGTCCTATCGTCAGTTCCGCGACATCCGCGCTCACGTGAAGTTCGTGCATCACACGGATACGTCCCTGTGGTTCATCCAGTTCATCACTGCCATCGTTCTCACGGGCCTCGTGTTCCCGCACGTGATGGGCATGCTCACCTCGCCCTCTGAAATCGAAGCGAACCTCTCCTCCGTTCACACCTATCACATGGGCCTCATCTGGACGTTCATCTTCCTCGTGGCGACTGAACTCCATGGCATGATCGGCCTCTATCGCCTCGGCGTGAAGTGGGACGTCATCAAGGGCCGCTGCCACGGCTTCCGCTCCGTGATGGTGTTCGTTGCGATCCTCATGATCGTCTGCGGCTCCCTCACCGCCTTCACGTTCTACAGCAACGGCGCTGAACTCGTGAAGAACGGCCAGGCTGCTGAACGCTATGTGCCGACCACCGTCTGGTCCATCAACAAGTAATCAGTCCTTCTAACTGACGCTTGAAAAGAAGCGCCGCCATCCTTTCGGGATCGCGGCGCTTTTTGCTGTCTGCTAGAATCGCGCCCTCTTCTCTGGGGAGTAGCCGGCCGATGTCTTTCGCTTTTTGCGGGCGGACGGATTTTCGGCGGCAGCGTCAACATACTCGAAGCTTCGCATTCAAAAACTACATTTGAAGCTTTGTGGCGCTGAAAGCGAAGGGCGACCACTGTCCCTTGGCTCGGCAAGACCGGCGAAAGACTGCCTGCGGGTTTCCCTGAAGCTGACGGCCGCGGCAGGCTCTTTCGTACGTGTCACCCCGTCTGCTTCGCCTGAAAATCCCATGTTTGAATCCCTTCAGCTCGTGGGCCTCTCCACGATCCTCGTCACGGCCGCCGAAATCGGCGACAAGACGCAACTGCTCGCCTTGTGCCTTGCGGCGCGCTACCGCAAGCCCCTTCCCATCTGCGCGGCGATTCTCGCGGCGACGCTCGCGAACCACGCCCTAGCGGGGCTTCTCGGCGCCTCCGTCGCCTCCTTCATCGAACCCGCGGTTTTGAAGTGGGTGCTCGTCGTCTCGTTCCTTGCGATGGCCGTGTGGATGCTCGTCCCCGACAAGATTGACGACGACGCAGGCTCCTTGAAGCGCGGCAACTTCGGCGTCTTCGGCACGACGTTCATCCTCTTTTTCTTAGCGGAAATGGGCGACAAGACGCAGCTGGCCACCGTGGCGCTCGGCGCAAGCTACGCCGACAGCGTGGTGGCGGTCGTCACGGGCACGACGCTTGGCATGCTGATCGCGGACGTTCCGGCGGTCTTCATCGGAAACAAGCTCTCCGAAAAGCTCTCCATGGCCCTGATGCGCAAGATCGCGGCCGTTCTGTTCGTGGTGTTCGCGGTGCTCGCCTACTTCGCGTAGCCACACCTCACTCCCATGTAATCGGGGCGCCCGCGGGCGCCCCGATGTCGTTTGAGAAGGCTATTCCGCCTTCGTCTTGCGACGCGCAGGCGTCTTCTTTTCGGTCGCGGGCTTTGCGGCCTTGACGGCCTTCTTCGCCGCCGTCTTGCGCGCGGGCTTCTTGCCGCCCTCCGCCTCTTCGATCGCCTTCTTGAGGTACTTCCCCGTGAGGCTTGCCGGGCAGTTCGCCACCGTCTCAGGACGCCCTTCGATCACGAGTTCACCTCCCGCCGCGCCGCCGTCGGGACCGATGTCCACCACCCAGTCCGCGAGTCGCACCACGTCAAGGTTGTGCTCAATCACGACGACGGTGTTTCCAAGCGCCGTCAACTTTCGGAGCACCTTAAGTAGCAGCGCTACGTCTTCAAAGTGAAGGCCGGTCGTGGGTTCATCCAGAATGTAGAGCGTGCGCCCCGTGTCGCGTCGGGAGAGCTCTTCGGCGAGCTTGATGCGCTGGGCTTCGCCCCCGGAGAACGTCACGGCGCTCTGCCCCAGGCGAATGTAGCCCAGCCCCACGTCCGCCAGTGTCTGCAACTTTCGCGTGATCGCGGGCCAGGCGCTGAAGAATTCAAGCGCCTCATCCACCGTCATTTCGAGCACTTCGTAAATGCTCTTGCCGCGGTACTTCACTTCGAGCGTCTCGCGGTTGTAGCGCCGTCCCTGGCACGTGGAGCAGGTGACATAGACGGGCGGCAGGAACCCCATCTCCACCTTGATGACGCCGTCGCCCTCGCACGCTTCGCAGCGGCCGCCCGGCGTATTGAAGGAGAAGCGCCCGGCATCGTAGCCGCGCTCGCGCGCCGCGGGCGTCTGCGCAAACACGTCGCGAATCTGCGTGAAGAGCCCCGTGTAGGTCGCCGGGTTGGAGCGCGGGGTCTTCCCTATCGGGCTCTGGTCAACGTCAATCACCTTGTCGATGAGATCGAGCCCGTCGAGGCGCTCGTAATCAAGCGCCTGCTCCTTCGTGTGCTGAAAATGCCGCCGCAGCGCCGCCCCCAGGGTGTCGTTTACGAGCGTGGACTTTCCGGAGCCCGAAACGCCGGTCACCACCGTCATGGCGCCCACGGGAAAGTGACAGGTGACGCCCTTCAAGTTGTGCCCCACGGCGTTGACGAGCGTGAGGCACTCCGCCAGCGGATCCTCCAGCGCCTTCGCAGGCGCCGTCACCTGACGACGCCCCGCCAAGTAGGCCCCCGTGAGCGACGCGTCAGACGCCATGATGTCCTCGGGCGTTCCGGCGCAAAGCACCGTGCCCCCTTTTTCGCCCGCGCCCGGTCCCATGTCCACGAGCCAGTCCGCCGCGCGCATCACGTCGGTGTCATGCTCCACGGCGATCACAGTGTTGCCGGCTTCGGCGAGCTTTTTCATCATGCCTATGAGCTTCTCGTTGTCTCGCTGATGCAGCCCGATCGTGGGCTCGTCCAAGACGTACGTGACGCCCGTCAATCCTGAGCCAATCTGGCCCGCCAGACGAATGCGCTGCATTTCGCCGCCGGACAAGGTAGACGCTTCGCGGTTCAAGGTGAGGTAGCCCAAGCCCACCGCGGTGAGGAACGTCAAGCGCTTTTTGAGTTCCGCAAGCGGCCCCGCCGCCACGGCTTCACGCTCGGGCGTGAACGTCAGCTTTTCAAATGAGGCCAGCGCTTCCGTCAAGCTCATGCGGGAGACGTCCGCAATGTTCACCTTTTCGTCCCCCTCGCCCAAGTAAACATCGAGCACCTCGCGCCGGTAGCGCTCCCCGCCGCACGAAGGGCAGGCCCCGACGCTGCGCATCATTCGAAGGCCCACGCGGGCGGCATCGGAGCGCGTGCGGTCCCACTGATGCTGCAGCTGCGGAATGACGCCTTCAAACGTTGCGTCCCCCGTAAAGCCCGCGGCGCGCGAGGCTTCCGTGCCAAACAAAATAAGCGTCTGAATGGGGGGAGGTAGCGAATTCCAGGGAGCGGCAAGATCAAAGCCCGCCTTCGCGGCCAAGACCCGCAAGAGCTGATAGTTCGCGCGATTCTTTTCCGACCAGCCGCAGACCGCGCCTTCTGCCAAGGAAAGAAAGGCGTCTCTCACCACGAGCGCTGGATCAAAGCGCTCCAAGCGGCCCGCCCCTTGACAGACCGGGCAGGCCCCCAACGCATTATTAAAGGAAAACATCGAAGGCACGGGATCGGGCGCGGTGTAGCCGCACTCCGGGCAACCGTAGTGAATGGAGAAGCGCTGCTCCTTGCCGGGCTCGTCCATGAGCGCCAGCACGGCCCGGCCGTCAAAGAGTCGGACGGCAGACTCAAAGCTTTCCGCCAGGCGGCTTCGCGCCTGATCGCTGATTTTGAGGCGGTCCACCACCACGTCCACCGCACTTCCTTCCGGGAACCGCCGGCCGATCGCGTCGTCGCACGTCATGACTTCGCCCGCCACACGCAAGCGAATGAAGCCGCGGCGCGCCATTTCGGCCGCGAACTTCCCCACCTTTTCGACCGCAGGCGCAGGGGCAAGAATGAGGACTTTCGTCTCCTCGGGGAGCGCGAGCGCCGCGTCCACCATGTCGTGAATGCCGCTTCGCGTCAAGGGAACGTGATGGTGCGGGCAGAAGGGGCGCCCCGCGCGGGAAAAAAGAAGGCGCAGGTAGTCCGCCGCCTCCGTCACCGTCGCCACCGTTGAGCGCGAGCCCGGCACCGTCGTGTGCTGTCCGATCGAAATGGAGGGCGAGAGCCCCTCCACCGAATCCACGTCGGGCTTGTCCATCACATCCATGAAGCGGCGCGCGTAAGCGCTCACGCTCTCGGCGTAGCGCCTCTGCCCTTCGGCGTAGAGGGTGTCAAACGCAAGCGAGCTCTTCCCCGAGCCCGAGAGCCCCGTGATCACGGTGAACTGGTTGCGGGGAATATCCACGTCAACGTTTTTCAAATTGTGGGTGCGGGCGCCCCGGATGCGAATCCAGTCGTTGGACATGATGTGTTGTCGCCGCCCGCGGCGCGTGCCGCCGGCGGATTAAGGCCAAAAGAAAACGAACGGATTAATATAGCCCGATTTCGACCGACGCGCCGAATCTTTTGCACTTCGAAAAACATGTCTGACGTCGACGACATCAACCGCTTCACCCCCACCGAGCGCCGCAGCGCCGCCACGCTCTCCTCCATCTTCGCGCTTCGCATGCTGGGGCTCTTTCTCATCCTCCCAGTGTTTGCGGTCTACGCCGGGCACCTCGAAGGGGGCGAGAGCGCCTTCGCCGTGGGGCTGACGCTTGGGATTTACGGCCTCACGCAAGGCTGCCTGCAGATTCCCTTTGGCGCCGCGAGCGACCGCTGGGGCCGCAAGCCCGTGATCGCGATCGGGCTTCTCATCTTTGCCGTCGGGAGCATTGCAGCCGCCTTGGGCGACTCCGTCTGGACCGTGATGGCGGGCCGAGCGCTTCAGGGCGCGGGGGCCGTTTCGGCCGCCGTTACCGCCATGCTGTCGGACTCCGTGCGCGACCGCGTCCTCACGAAAGCGATGGCGCTGGTGGGCTCCTCGATCGGCATCACGTTTGCGCTCTCCCTCGTTCTCTCCCCGATTCTTGCGCGCTGGATCGGCGTCGCGGGGCTTTTCTGGTTGACGGGCATCCTCTCCCTCATCGCGGTCTACGTGATTCTCAAGGTGGTGCCCGACGTGCCTGCCTCGCGGCGTGAAGCCAAAGGCCCCGCCGCCACCTGGCAGGCAACGGTCTTTCATCCGCAGCTTCTGAGGCTCAACCTCGGCATCTTCATCCTGCACTGCGTGCAGATGGCGCTTTTCGTCGTCATTCCCGTGAAGCTGCAGGCCTCAGGGCTGGCGTCGGAAAGTCACTGGATGATTTACCTGCCCGCCGTGACGATGAGCTTTCTCTTTTTGATGCCCGCCCTCACAAGCGCAGAGCGCGCAGGTAAAATAAAGTCGCTTTTTCTCGGTGCCGTGATGCTCCTTGCGGGAGTATTCGCCGTGCTGGCGGCTTCAGCGCCGTCCCTCTGGGGCTACGGGCTGATTTTGTTTGCCTTCTTCTGCGGGTTCAACGTGCTGGAAGCCTCGCTTCCCTCCTTTGTGTCTCGCACGGCGCCCGCCTCCGCGAAAGGTCTTGCGCTCGGCGTGTACAACACCACGCAGTCGCTGGGGCTTTTTGCGGGCGGAGCGTTGGGAGGCTGGCTCTCCGAAGGCTGGGGGCATGAGGCGGTGTTTCTTTTCTGCCTCGCGGCTCTCGCGCTCTGGATCGTCGCCGCCCTCGGCATGAAGGTCCCGGAAACCCACCGCACCGGTGAAGCAGTGAACATTTAATATTTGGTTGAAAGAGAATAATTTATCATGGCTTCCATCAACAAGGTCATTCTGATCGGCAATCTCGGCCGCGATCCTGAAACCCGCTACACCGCCGACGGCAACACCGCCATCTGCACCGTCACCCTCGCCACGTCCCGCCGCTACAAGGACAGTCAGGGCCAGCTTCAGGAAGAAACGGAATGGCACCGCGTGGTGATGTTCGGCCGTCAGGCTGAAGTGGCCGGCACCTACCTGCACAAGGGAAGTTCCGTCTATATCGAAGGCCGTCTGCGTACTCGCAAGTACACGGGCAAGGACGGCATCGAGCGCTACGCCACCGAAATCATTTCCGAAACGATGCAGTTCCTGGGCGGCCGCCCCAACGGCGGCTCGACGAACGCT
>CAVACW010000142.1:0-6951 GCA_963587345.1 uncultured Oscillospiraceae bacterium
GCTGGCGTAGTCCGTGAAGTTCTTCACGGTGACGGGGGCGCGCTCGGCGTCAAGTCGAAGGCCGATGACGCCGAGGTTTGTTTCGATTTCAACGTTGACGTCGTTTGCGGCAGCGGCAAGGCCCGGCATGAAGGCCGCCGAAAGGGCGGCCGCCGCCATTGCAAGACGGATTCGAGGAGCAAAGCGAATAGACATTTTCTAAAGGTGTAAAAAAGTAGATGAAGAAGTGATCGATCAGGGCTTGTCCACGGGCTGAGGCGCCAAGAGCGCTGTCACCGCATCAAGCCGGGCCTTCGCGGCCTTGTCGCTCTTGATCGATTGAGCAGTTTCAAAAGAGGCTTTGGCGCGGGCGAGATAGAGATTGCCTAAATTGACGTGCGCCTGCCGGAATTTCGGCCGCAACGCCAGAGCCCGCGTCAAATAGCCTTGCGCCTCTTCGAGGCTGCCCTCGCGGGAAAGGAGAACGGCGAGGTTGTTGTACCCCTCGGGGATCTCTGGGTAGAGGCCGATGAAGCGCTTCAGGTCCGCCTTCGCATCCTCGGTGCGGCCCATCTGTTCCAAAACAACGCAGCGCTGAAAGCGAAGCTGCGCCGAGTGCGTGTTGCGTTTTAAGCCCAGGTCAACGGCCTTGAGGGCTTGCTCGTAGTCGCCCTTGGCCGCGTAGGCGTCCACGGCGTCGGAAAACTGGTCGGCGCGAAGCGACGTCAAGGGGAGGTCCGTGATGTCCTGCGAGAAGCGGGAGTCGGCGGCAAGCGCCGCGCCGCACGTTGCAGCCGCCGCGGCAGCGCAGACGGTCCAGAGCGCCGGGCGCCAGAATAAATGAGCCATTCGGAGGAAATCCTTAAGAAAAGCGGCGCCGCAGGGCGGTGAGGGGGCCCGGAAAGCGCAAAAACGGGGCCCGCGCGTCTTATACTGCGGGCCGTTGTCTGCGGATTCTAGCGTGACAGGCGTTGTGCGCCTTTCTCCATCGCTTCGCAGCGCCCTCGAATTTTGTTAAAGATTGCTATGGCACTGTCCTTTTACTCCACTCTGCACCACAAGGTGGTTCCGTTTGAACCGATGAAGCCCCGCCATGTCGGGATGTACGTCTGCGGCGTCACGGTCTATGACTACTGCCATATCGGCCACGGCCGCACGTTCGTGGCGTTTGACGTCATCCGTCGCTGGCTCGAGGCTTCGGGCTACGAGGTGACCTTTGTGCGCAACGTGACCGACGTGGACGACAAGATCATCCGGCGCTCCGCAGAGCGCAAGATCACTCCTGCGGAGCTCACGAAGACCTTCACCGAGGCGATGCAGGAAGACATGCGCGCCCTGGGGTGCCTTGACCCCACGTTTGAGCCCCATGCGACGGAATTCATTCCGCAGATGCTCGACATCGTCTCGCGGCTTGAAAAGAAGGGCCTTGCGTACGCGGCGGCCGACGGCGACGTGAACTTTGCCGTGCGCAAGCTCCCGGGCTACGGAAAGCTCTCGGGCCGCACCCTAGACGAACTGCAGGCGGGCGCGCGCATTGACGTGAACACGGGAAAGCGCGATCCCCTCGATTTCGTTCTCTGGAAGCACGCCAAGCCTGGCGAACCCCAGTGGGACTCCCCCTGGGGCGCAGGACGTCCGGGCTGGCACATCGAGTGCTCGGCAATGAGCTGCCACTACCTGGGCGAAACCTTTGACATCCACGGCGGCGGCCCGGACCTCATCTTCCCGCACCACGAAAACGAAATCGCCCAGAGCGAGGGCGCCAACGGCAAGCCCTTTGCGCGCTACTGGCTCCACAGCGGTCCCCTGCGCGTCCGCGACGCTCAGGGGCATGAAGAAAAGATGAGCAAGTCGCTTGGAAACTTCTGGACGATTCGCGATGCGTTGAAAGAAACAAACGAGAAGTTTGGCGACGGCAACGGCGCCGAGACGCTCCGATTCTTCCTTCTTCGCAGCCAGTACCGCAGCCCCATCACGTTCAACCCCGATTTGATTGTAGACGCCTACAAAGGGCTCACGCGCCTTTATCAGGCCTTGGCCGACACGGCGCCCGAAGCAGTCGAAATCGACTGGACGAACGCGTGGGCCGCAAAATTCAAGGCCGCGATGGACGACGACTTCAACACGCCCGAAGCCGTGAGCACGCTCTTTGAACTCGCCAACGCCGTGAACCGCACGCATGACGCGAAGTTCGCGGGCCTTTTGAAGGCGCTGGCGGGCATTATGAACGTCCTGCAGCGCGATCCCGCGGTGTTCTTGAAGGGCGCTGCGGCTGACGTGGACGCCGCAGCGGTCGAAGCGCAGATCGCCGCTCGCGCCGCCGCGAAGGCCGCCAAAAACTGGGCTGAAGCCGACCGCATCCGCAAGGCGTTGCTTGACGCCGGCATCGTCCTTACGGACGGCCCCGCGGGCACCACATGGAAGAAGGCCTGATGGCCGCGCGTTGCGCCTGGTGGGCGGACGCGCTGCGGCATCTTGAAAAAGATCCCGTGATGCGCCGTCTCATCGCCGAGGATGAAACAACGGGGCTCACCGCTTCGGGCGACTTGATGCACAGCATGGTGCGCGCCGTGACGGGGCAGCAGGTGAACAACACCGCGGCCGTCGCGGCCGCCCGGCGCGTGGCGGAGATTGCAGAGGCTGACGCCGGGGAGGCGCTCGCGCAAGGCATTGCCGCCGCAGGCGTTGACCGGCTGAAAGACAAAGCGCGCCTTACGCAGACGAAGGCAAAGGCGCTTTGCGCCATCGCGCGCGGGTGGCTCGCGGGCGACTTGACGCCTGAGGGGCTCGCGCCTCTCACAGACGACGAAGTCTTGGAGCGCCTCACGGCGCTGCCGGGCGTGGGGCCTTGGACCGCGCACATGATTCTCATTTTCGGGTTGAATCGCCCGGACGTCTTTCCCGCCGGAGACTTCGGCATCCGCAAGGCCTCAGAAGCGCAGTACGGGAGCCTAGAAGCCGCGGTGAAGGCGAGCGACGCGTGGCGACCCTACCGCACGGCCGCGGCGTGGCTTCTCTGGCGCAGCCGCACCAAGACGCCCATAACCTATTAACTTTGGCACAATGTCGGACGCAGGCCCTTCTGCGACCCACAACGAACCGCTATGGCTAAGAAAGTCTTTCTGGAATTTGAAAAGGAACTCGGGGAAATCAACGCCCGGATGGAAGCGCTCGAAAACGATGAGATCGAGACGGGAAAGTCGCACCGCGCCGCTCTTCTGCAGCTGCAGCGCGAGATGACCGCCGCCACCGCGAAGATTTACGAGAATCTCACGCCCTGGCAGACGGCGCTCGTCGCGCGGCACCCGAATCGCCCCTACACGAAGGACTACATCGACGCCTGCATCGACGACTTCCATGAATTGCACGGCGACCGCTGCTACGCGGACGACGAGTCGATCATCGGGGGCCTTGGCCGTCTGGGCGAACATCCCGTCATGGTGATCGGCCACCAGAAGGGCCGGGACACGCGCGAGCGCGCCCGCCGCAACTTCGGCATGAGCCGTCCGGAAGGGTATCGCAAGGCGCTGCGACTGATGAAGCTCGCGGAAAAATTCGGACTCCCTGTTTTGACGTTCGTGGACACCCCCGGCGCCTATCCGGGCATTGGGGCGGAGGAGCGCAATCAGTCCGAAGCCATCGGGCGCAACATCCTCGAAATGAGCAAGCTCAACGTCCCCGTCATCACGACGATCATCGGGGAGGGCGGCTCGGGGGGCGCCCTTGCCATTGCGGTCGCGGACGTTGTTCTGATGCTGCAGTACGCCACCTATTCCGTCATCAGCCCCGAAGGCTGCGCCTCCATTCTCTGGAAGTCCGCGGACAAGGCCTCTGCTGCGGCTGACGCTTTGGGCCTCACCTCGGAGCGGCTCGCGGAAATCGGGCTCGTGGACAAGGTGATTCCAGAACCCTTGGGCGGCGCGCACCGCGATCCGAAGCTGATGACGGCTGCCCTCAAAAAGGCCTTGATCGACGAGATGCGAAAGCTCACAGCCTTGACGACGCAGGAGCTGCGCGAGCGGCGTCTCGCGCGTCTTCTCACCTACGGCCGCTTTGCGATCGTGGGGGGTGACCATGAGCTGCCGCCCGTTGAAGGAACCGCGAAGACGCTGGCAGACGTGGTGAAGATGCCTTCGGAGGCGAAAGACGCCGCGTCCAGCAACGCAGCGGAAAAGCCCGTCAAGGCGGCAGCGAAGAAAAAGACGTCAGTGAAGAAGTCCGCCAGCAAAAAGACGGTGAAAAAGAGCACCAAGGCCGCACCGGAAGCAACGTCAGCGTCCGCCGTGGAAGACGCGGCGCCCGCGGCTGATGCCAAGAAGGCTTCGTGATGCCCGACGCTGCGTCTCCCAAGTCCCCGAAGAAAACGAAGGCCGTGAAGCCCGCTTCCAAGGCCTCGGCCGCGAGCCGCGCTTTGGAAGAAAAGCTCACGACCGCCGTTCGCCGCTCGATTGATGCGGTGGCGGAGCGTCGCGCGGCGGGGCCGGCGGAGGATTTCTGCCTTCGTCCCGTCAACCCCGTGCGCATCGTGGTGGCCTTTTCGGGCGGCCGCGACTCGGCTGCCTTGGCGGAAATTCTTTCGCGCCTTTACCATCGCGCCCACCAGACGTCGATTGCGGACATCACGGTGGTGCACGTGCATCACGGGCTCTCGCCCAACGCAAACGTCTGGGCCAAGCACGCCGCCCGCATGTGCGAGAAGTGGAAGCTGCCCCTCGTGGTAGAGCGCGTCTTTGTGAACCGCAATCTGGGGCTGGGCGTCGAAGCGGCGGCCCGCGAGGCGCGCTACCGCGTCTTGGAAAAAGTGGCGCGGGCGAAAAAGGCCGACGTCATCATGACGGCGCACCATTTGGACGACCGGATCGAAACGTTCCTCATTCAGTGGATGCGAGGCGCCGGTCCCGAGGGGCTCTCCGCCATGAGCTCCATTCGCACGATTGAAAGCGCGGCGGCGGGCGATCGCCTCGTTCTGGCGCGCCCATGGCTTGATGTGAGCCGCGACGAAATCAACGCCTTTGTGAAGAAGGCGAAGATTGAGTACGTCGAGGACGAAAGCAACGCGGACACGCATTACCTGAGAAACCTCCTTCGAAATGAAGTGATGCCGATTCTGGACGAAGCGCGTCCAGGCTGGCGGCAGGCGGCTGCGAGGAGCGTCGTCTTGGTGGAGCAGTCCGCCGACGTCATGAAGAGCGTGGGCGCCGAAGATGTCGAGCGCTGCCGCGACAAGGCGGGGCACGGATTGGTGATCGCGAAGCTACTGAACCTTCCGTTGGCGCGCCAGGCGCTCGCGATGCGAAGCTGGCTTGTGGCCGAAGGCGTGAGGCCCCCCTCCAAGGTGCGGCTTTACGAAGCCCTGCGTCAGGTGCGGGAAACGCATTCCGACAGCCGCCTCACCATTCGCTGCGACGGCCGCGAGATCCGTCGCTGGGGCGCAAACCTCGTGCTCCGAACCACCGAGCCTGCGGCGCGAAACGTCGCGCGCGACATCACGATCGACTGGAAGGGCGAGGCGGAGGTGAGTCTCGGACTCTGGGGCGGCGTCATGCGCTTTGAAGCGTGTTTGCCGGATGAAGACGGCTTTGACGCGGCCCTTTTGAAGACGGCGCCCTTGTCGGTGAAGACGAGGCGGGGCGGGGAGAAGCTGAAGCTGCATCGCCTGCGCCCGAGCCGCAACCTGAAGTACCTTTATCAGGCGGCGGACGTCGCCGCCTTTGAGCGCTCGTCGCTCCCCTTGGTGTGGTTCAATGATCGCGTGATCTTTGCGGCGGGGCTCGGCGCTGACGTGCGCTGCTACGCCGACAAGGATCTTGTGAAAGAGCGCGTGCGCCTCGTGTGGGTGCCGGACAAGCCCCTTTTGAGCGTCTGAGGAAAATTACGACATGGCAACGAGTCGCAAGGCCGTGAAGGCCCGCATGACCGATCTTTTTGATGACCAGATGCTGCAGGCGTCGGCGGATTTGATCGCGGGCGTGGACGAGGCGGGGCGCGGCCCCTTGGCGGGCGCCGTGTACGCCGCCGCGGTGATTCTCAATCCGGAGGAGCCGATTGACGGCCTTCGAGACAGCAAGAAATTGACCGAGCACGAGCGCGAGCGCCTCGCGGTCGAAATCAAGGAGAAGGCGCTCGCGTGGAGCGTTGCGGACGCCACCGTCGAAGAAATCGACGAACTTAACATTTTGCAGGCCACGATGCTTGCCATGCGGCGCGCGGTGCTGGGACTCAAGATCGCCCCGAATTTGGTGCTCGTGGACGGAAACCGCCTGCCGCAGCTGCCGTACCCTGCGAACGCCATCGTAAAGGGCGACGACAAGATTGCCGCCATCTCCGCAGCGTCCATCATCGCGAAGACCACCCGAGACCATCGCATGATGGAGCTTGACGCGCAGTACCCGGGCTATGGCTTCGCGAAGCACAAGGGCTACGGCGTTGAAGCGCACATCGCCGCCATCAAGAAGCTCGGGGTGTGCCCGGAGCATCGGCGGACGTTTGAACCCATCGCGACGATTCTCGGGATCAGCAAAAAGAAGAAGGTGCCGGACTTTGAGCTCACGTAGCTCGGGTTCGAGACTTTCGGGAGGCCGGCCGCTGCGCCGGCTTTTTCATGAAGAGGGTGTTGCAATGATGCAACACTTTCAAAGACTCGGGCCTGAAGCTTTTGTCTCGCAAAAACAAAGCAAACCTCGTTTGCTTTTCAGCGGAGGCACTTTGAAATCCGACACAATGTCTCGCAAGTTTTCCATCAGGCGTTCTATATGCCGTCAAATCGCGCCAGTTTCCTGGCGGGAGTACGTCTCCAGCAAGACGAGCCAATCATTGACCTAACGTCTGACATTGCCATAGATTGCACCCCGATTCAGGTTGGAGAGACGGTTGTCGTCCGTCTTCACCAGACCCCACAAAACAACAATGGAGATTTCTCAAATGAAAAAGCAGATGATCGCTCTGGCCGTGGCCAGCGCTTTCGTGGGTTCC
>CAVACW010000143.1:0-6874 GCA_963587345.1 uncultured Oscillospiraceae bacterium
TACTGTGGAATTTGGCGAAACTCGAGCATGACGCGGGGGTGCAATATCCAGGTTAGCGAGATGCCGCTTCATCACATCAAGCAAGGCCGCAAGATTCACGGGCTTTGCAAGGTAGTCGTTCATGCCGGAGGCGAGCGCTGTCGCGCGGTCTTCGTTGAAGGCGTTGGCGGTGAGCGCCACGATGGGAACGGTGGCGGCGTCGGGACGGGCGCAGGCGCGGATGGCGCGTGAGGCGGCGAGTCCATCCATTTCCGGCATCTGAATGTCCATCAAGATGAGGTCGTAAGTCCCCTGGGGCGAGGCATTGAAACGCTCGACGGCTTCCCGGCCGTCCCGGGCGACGTCGGTCGCAACGCGGGTGAGGCGAAGAATCTCGAGTTCGATCTCGCGGTTGAGTTCATTGTCTTCCACGAGAAGCACGCGCCGGCCAGAAAAGTCGGTTTCGCCAAAGGCCTTGAGCTGAGAGCGCGGCTCAAGCGACCGGGCGCCTTCGGTGAGAAGGCTCTTCACAAGCGCTTCAATTTTCGAGCGATAGAGCGGCCGCGTGAGGCAGGCGGTGAAGCCCGCTTCAAGCGAGCGCTGCTCCTCGGCCGCCGCCAGATCGCCTCCTTCAAGGCGAACGAGCGGCATCGGGCGCCCTGCTGCAGCGAGGAGCCTGCCGGGGGAGAGAAAGGCCCCCGGGGTGTTCTCGTCGTCCACGATCACCAGCCGGAAGGGATTCTCCTGGCGCGACAGAAGCCGGCAGGCTTCGTCCGGAGTGTCTGCGATCATGGCGTCCATCCCGGCGTCCTGCAGGAAAGCCTGCAGGCTGCGGCTCGCCTCATTGTCGCGTCCCGCCAAAAGCACCGGGATGCCCTTCAAGGCAGGATCGGACGCGAGCGCCTTTTCGGCGCGCTTCAGGCGAAAGGCCGCGGAAAAGACGCTGCCCTGGCCGAGAGCGGACGTCACCTTGATGTCGCCGTCCATGGTCTCGATGATGTTTTTGGTGATCGACATCCCAAGCCCCGTGCCGGGGATGCCGCGCGTTTGGGCGTCGCTGCTGCGCTCAAAGGGGTCGAAAATCCGCGCGAGGAAGTCCTCGCTCATGCCGCAGCCCGTGTCGCGGCACGTGAAAACGTATTCCGAGTAGTGACGGGACGCGCAGGGGCGCTCTTCGAGCGTGACGTCGATGTTGCCCCCGGAGGGCGTGAATTTCACGGCGTTGCTCAGAAAGTTCACAAAAACCTGACGCAGCCGCAGCGCATCGCCCATGACGGCTTCGTGCGTGACGCTGCGCACGGCGGCGGAAAGGCGCAGTCCCGCCGCCTTCGCTTGGGGCGCCATGAGGCTGGCCGCCGTCGCAAAGGCTTCCGTGAGGCTGAAGACGTCTTGCGCGAGGCTGATGCGCCCGGATTCGATGCGAGACACGTCAAGCACTTCGTTGACAAGCGCCATCAAATGATGGCTTGCGCCTGTGATCTTGGCGAGGCAGTCCGCGACGCGCCGGGGGTCGTCGGCGTGCCGCTGGGCGATGTCCGCCATGCCGAGAATGCCGTGCAGCGGCGTGCGGATGTCATGGGAGATGCTGTTCAAAAACACCGATTTGGCACGGTCGGCGCGGGCGGCGGCATCGGCGGCGGTCGCGAGCGCCGCTTTCTTTTGCTGCTCGCGCCGCACGATGTCGTCCACGTTTCTTAACGCGAGCACGAAGTCTTCGCCCGTTTCTGGCCTCACGAAGACGGCTTCGTAGTATTCGATGCGGCCGTCCGTCACGCGGCGGTGGCGCAGGCGCAGAAAGCGCTCCCGGCGCAGCGCCGCCTTCACTGCCGCGCCATCGCAGTAAGGAAGAAGAATCGGCCGGTCTTCGGGGAGGACGCTGGTGTCCGTGTAGAGCCGGAAGCCCGTCGGAAAGTGGTTCGTTTGCTGCACGCTCCCGATCACCGCCTGCTGCGACGCGGGAGCGAGGTTTCGGTAGAGCTTCCCGGTGAGCTCGGGCCACTTCACGTGCCAGACGGTGTTGCAGTCGCGGGAGAGGCCGTTGATGACGAGCATCTGCTGGTCAAGCTCCCGGCGGCCTTGCTCGAGGGAGGCGTTGAGGCCCTCGAGCGAGCGTATCGTCTCTTGCTGCCGCCTGCGCAGGCGCGAGGTCTCTTCAATCGCCTGGCGCTGCCGGTCGCCTGCGGCGGCGAGCTTTCGGGCTTCCTCGGCGAGCGCCTCGTCCACACGCTTTTCGGCGTCGATGTTCACCGTGAGTCCGTAAAAGGGATGGCCGGGGCCTGCATCGCCCGCATCGAAGCCGCCGCGAGAGCGGTACCAGTGCCAGGTGCCGTCGGCGTGCTGCAGGCGGAATTCCACGTCAAGCTCCGTCTTCCCGTCAGGGTCGAGAACGGCCCGGCGAATGCCTTCCTGCACGCGGTCGCGCTCGTCGGGATGCATGCGGTCGCGGATTGTCTGAGCGGTGCGCGGCATGCTGGCTTCGTCGTAGCCCGCCATGCGCCAGAATTCTTCAAACCAGTGGATTTGCACCGTGTCGCCGGCCTCGTCGGCCACAAGGCACCAGCGGGCAACGCCGAGCGGGGCGTAGGCCGCAAAGAGCGCGACGTCCGTGCGCTCGGGATCGCCCGCGAGAAGCGAGATGTTTTTGTCTTCTGTCACAATTGGCCTCCGCCGAGGGACAGGCACTGAGAAACCACGGCCGCAAAGGCGGCGCGGTCCGCTGGCTTTGCGAGCCAGATCGTGAGGCCCGCTTCTCGCGCCGCTTCGCGGTCTTCGGCGCGGGTGCTCGCGCTCATGGCGACCAAGGGCAGGCTCTCCGCGTCCGAGCGCAGGGAGCGCCGCAGAAGCCGCGCCGCCTCAAGCCCCGTCATCACGGGCATTTCAAGGTCCATCAGCACCAGGTCATACCAGCCCGCCGGGTGCGATTCGTAGAGAGCGAGCGCTTCGCGGCCGTTGGCCGCCGTCTCGACCGCCAGGCCCAGCGAGCTGAGGATCTCCGTGGCGATCTCGCGGTTCAATTCGTTGTCTTCAGCAAGGAGCACCCGGCGCAGGCTCCGGGGGCGCTCGACGCTGCTCGTCGAGGCTTCGCACCCCGCGTCGCCCCCGGCGAGCGCTGCGAGGAGGCTTTTGCGCAACGTGTTGCGAAAGAGGGGCTTCTTCAAAAAACTCGTGATGCCGGCGGCGGTGGCGGCATCATGATCCATCGCCATGTCGTAGGCGGAAAAGAGAATGAAGGGAACGTCGGGACCGGCGAGCGGGCGCAGCCGCCGCGCCGTCTCCACGCCGTTGATGCCTGGCATGCGCCAGTCGATGAGCACGAGATCAAAGGGGCGGCCGGCGGCAGCAGCCTCGCGCCAGGCCTCGGGCGAGGCTTCGCCCGAGGCCGTCCACTGGGCGTCAACGCCCAGGTCACGCAGGGTCTGCACGGCGGCGCGGCCTTCGTCGGCGCTGTCGTTGACGAGGAGGACGCGTTTGCCCTGCAGCGCCGCCGGCGAATCGCAGGGCGTCTCCCGAACCGGCAGCCGGAACGAAGCAGAGAAGAGGGAGCCTTCGCCTGGACGGGACTCCACCTCGATGTCGCCTGCCATGAGGGCGAGGAGCCGCTTGGTGACGGCGAGCCCCAGCCCCGAGCCCGTGACGCCCGCGTCGTTCATCGTCTTGGCGCGTGAAAAGGGGGAGAAGAGGCGCCGCTGGAAGTCCTCCGTCATGCCGATCCCGTTGTCGCCGCAGCAAAAGAGATAGGCCGCTTCGCCGTCCTTCACCCCGGTTTCGGTGAGGGACAAGGTGACCAGGCCGCCCGCGGGCGTGAACTTCACGGCATTTTCCACGAGGCTCAGCATGATCTGCGACAGGCGCGCCGGGTCGCCCGTGACGGTTTCGTGAAAGAGGCGGTCCACGGTGAAGGAGAAGGCGAGCGGTTTTTTCTGCACAAGCGCAGTGACCCGGGCAGAAACGGCTTCGCAGAGGTCGGGAAGGTGCAGGGCTTCGTGCGTGAGGGCGAGCTTTCCTGACTCGAGCCGCGACAAGTCGAGCACGTTGTTGATGAGGGAGAGAAGATCGCGCCCCGCGTCGGTGATCTTCTGCAACGACGCCGTCACGCGCTCGGGGTTGTCAAGGTGTTCAGACGCGAGGGCCGTCATGCCGGCGATGGCGTTCATCGGGGTGCGGATGTCGTGGCTGATGGCGTTTAGAAACTGGGTGCGGTTGTTGTTCGCCTGCCGCGCGGCGCGCAGAGCGGCCTCAAGCTGCGCCTTCTCTTCGGCGTCCTTTTTGACGAGAGCGTCCGCGCAGCGAAAGCCGGCGACGAAATCGTCGCTGCGGCCGGGGTCTGCGAGCGAAATCACGGCCTGATACCAGTTCGTCTCGCCGCCCGTGACGCGGCGGTACACGAATTCGTAGAGCGGACGGCTCGAGATCTGCTGCCGGATGTTGTCATAGGCAAGCGCTGTGATGAACTTCTCGCGGTCTTCGCCATGCACGCATTGTTCGGCGTAGAGCCGGACGGCGGCCGCGAGGCTGTTCGTGCGGGCGGCCGCCGGAATGGCCGGCACAGCGGCGCTAGCGCCGTTGTTGCGCACGAGGCTCACGGTCATCGACGGAACATGCACGATCCAGACGGCGTTGCAGTCAAGACTGAGCGCCTCAATCACGCGCATGCGCTGAACAAGGCGGACGCGGTCGGATTCAATGGCGGCGTGCATCGCCTGCAGGCGAGCGAGGTCTTCATTCTCTTTTTTTCGCAGCGCTTCAAGCTCCGCCGTCTGCTTTTGCAGCGACTCGTTGACGCGCAGCAGCGCTTCGCGCCGCTCGGCGAGCATCGTCTGGACCGCCTGCTCGCTGTCGTTGCGAAAGAGCAGGCCGTAGAAGAGATGCCGGCCGGATGCCGTACGCTCGGGAGCATGCCTCCCCACGGCGCGGTACCAGTGATAGCGGCCCAGCTCGTCCTTGAGGCGGTAGACGACGTCATAGTTCGTCCGGCCGCTCGCGTCCGAGAGCGCCGCCCAGAGCGCGCGACGGATGGCGACAAGATCGTCGGGATGGACGATGGAGAAGATGAAGGCGACGTCTTCAGGGAAGGCAGCCGAATCGTCGCTGTAGCCCGCAAGGCGCCGGAATTCCGGACTCCAGTGCATGCTGCTCGGGCGACCTGCGTCATCGACCTCCAGCGCCCAGCGCGCGGCGCCGAGCTTTTCAAAAACGGCGAAGAGCCGCCGGCTCCCGTCGTCGGGGAGGGCTCGGTTGAGGGGGAGATCCAAAGTCGAGGGAGACATGGGCGCAGATGCCGCGGCAGAGCGACGATAAAAAATAATGAAAACCAGCAACCATTAGAGCAAACGCGGCGCTTGGATGCAACTTTTTTCCGACGCTTTCCTTCGGGGAGGCAGCTCTGGCGCAATCAGGCAGTCTTTTGCGCTTTTGAGCCTAACGGCGTCCGGGCGTCGGATCGCACAATGATCCCCAGAACTCAACCGGGGAGGGCGGCGAGCGGTTCGCCTTCCGCATTTCGGAGAAAGAAACATGACGACTCTCTTGACCCGCAAGGATTTTCTCAAGGCGGCTGCGGCGGGCGCCGCCACGATGGCGGCGGGCGGCTGGGCTGGCGCGACGGCGGCTGAAAAAGCGGCGGACGTGTATTTCACGCCCGTGATCGATGCCGCGCATCTTGTGAAGCTCTATGAAAAGATCAACGCCACGCTTACGGGGCGGATTGCCGTGAAGCTGCACACGGGCGAGCGAAACGGTCCCAACATCTTGCCGCGCCTCATGGTTGCGGAGCTGATGAAGCACATTCCGGGCGGCACGATCGTGGAGACGAACACCCTCTATCAGGGGGACCGCTACACCACTGAGCAGCACCGCGAAACGCTCAAGGTGAACGGCTGGACGTTCTGCCCCGTGGACATCCTGGACGAGGAGGGGACGATGAACCTCCCCGTGATGGGCGGGCGGCACTTCAAGGAAATTTCCATGGGCGGCCACCTGGTGAACTACGACTCCATGCTCGTTCTCACGCACTTCAAGGGGCACGCGATGGGCGGCTACGGCGGTTCGATGAAGAACATCGCCATCGGCTGCGCCGACGGCCGCATCGGCAAGCAGCAGGTGCACGGCGTCTCCGACGTGACGCTGCCCTGGAACGAGTGGCCCGCCAAGGAGCGCCTGATGGAGAACATGGCGGAGTCCGCAAAGGCGGTCTGCGACTATTTCGGCCGAAAGATCGTCTTCATCAACGTGCTGCGCCGCATGTCCGTGGACTGCGACTGTGCGGGAACGAGGGCCGCCGAGCCCACCATTCCCGACATCGGCATTCTGGCTTCCACCGATCTGCTCGCGATTGACCAGGCGTCGATCGACCTCGTGTGGGCAAAGCCCGAAAGCGAAAAGCATGATCTTGTCGAGCGCATTGAGTCGCGCCGCGGCCTGCGCCAGCTCTCCTACATGAAGGAGCTTGGCATGGGCACGGACAAGTATCGCCTGATTCGCGTGGACTGAGGAGGACGACAGCGGTCTGCCGGGCTCGCCTTTCCGGCGCCGTCGGCCGCTCACAATGAAGGAGACGCGTCATGCTCTTAAAGATCACTCGTCGCGCTGCGATGGCCGCTGCGGGCGCGATTGCGGCCGCAAGCCTGCTGCCTCAAGCAGCAGCGAGCACGATGAAAACTGCAAAACGAGAAACAACCATGGAAAACTTTGACCCCAAATTCCCGGTGGGCGCTCCGAACGACGCCTACGCCCAGTACTTTTCCGGCAAGAGCTGGCTCTCGATGCTGACGACTGAGGGGGTTGTCACCGCCAACGTCACGTTCGAGCCCGGCTGCCGCAACAATTGGCACATCCATCACAAGGGTTTTGCTAGCCGATGAAAAATCCGTCAAATTTGTCAGAATGAGAGTGCCTT
>CAVACW010000144.1:0-6842 GCA_963587345.1 uncultured Oscillospiraceae bacterium
CTTTTCCAAGTTTTCCAATACCGTGACAAGTTTGGAAGATTTTTGTTTCGCTAGCCAAACCCCAGCAGATGTGCATCGTCGATCCGACCTTTGCTTCAGACCACGCCAGAATCGCCGCGATTTCGTCCCAGCAGGGGGCGGCTTCAAAGTCCACGGTCTCCATGGGCGAGCCCGAGATGATGAGGCCGTCGTAGGCCTGCGCCGTCACTTCGGAAAGCGTCAGGTAGCGCGCCGCGACGCGCCCCGGGAGGTCCCCCGCCGGCCGCAGCGCCGCGGGCGTGTAGAGATCCAGCGTCACGTCCAGGGGCGAATTAGAAAGAAGCCGCGCCACCTGCGTCTCGGTCGCCGCCCGGTCGGGCATGAGGTTCACGAGCAGGATTCGCAGCGGCCGCCCTTCGGCGCGGTCCGCGATGACGATGCCGTCTTCGGCAAGGGAAGCCGCCTGAGCAAGCGGCTCGGTGAGTACGAGTGCCATGAGGTTCTCCTTCGCGCGCCCCAAGGCCGGCGCGCCGCTAGTTTTTCGAAGTGTGCTCCTTAGTGCCTTCATCGGCCGGCCTTTTCGCCTCCGACTGCGGCAAACCGCTCAGTTGCCTACCGCGCTCATCCGTACGGCCTGCCTTTTGTCTGTAGTCTCAGGGTTATCCCGTAATTTTGAGACGGTTTTTTCGCTCATTCGCCCTTTACGCTCGGTTTGCATGAAGCGGCGCCCGCTGGCTCAAAAAAAAGGGCGCCGTCGTCCTGAAGCTTTTCAAGAAAAAAAACATGACCCATCCCTGGCTTGCGCAGTACCCGGCCGGCATGCCCGCCGAAATCAATCCTGACACCTACGAGTCAATTCCGGCCCTCTTTGACGAAGTCGCCCGAACCCACGGCAAGCGCACCGCCTTCGTGTGCTTGAGAAAGCCCCTCACCTACGCCCGCGTGAACGCCCTTTCGCGAGACTTTGCGGCCTGGCTGCAGACGACGGGCTTGAAGCCCGGCGACCGCGTCGCGGTGATGATGCCGAACCTGCACCAGTACATGATCGCCCTTCTGGGCATCCTGCGCGCGGGGATGATCGTGGTGAACGTCAATCCCCTCTACACCGCGCACGAGCTCGCGCACCAGCTCGCCGACAGCGGCGCCCGCGCCATCGTCATCATCGAGAACTTCGCAAAGACCCTCGAGACGGCGCTCTCGAAAACGAGAATCGAGCGCATCGTCACGACGAAGGTGGGCGACATGCTGCCGTGGCACCAGCGCCTTCTCACCGACTTCGTCGTGAAGCATGTGAAGAAGATGGTGCCCGAATACAACCTCCCCGGCGCCGTGGGCTTTCGCGAGGCGCTCGCCATCGGCCGCCGCCGCGGCTTCACGCCGGTCGAACTCAAGAACACCGACGTCGCCCTCCTGCAGTACACGGGCGGCACGACGGGCGTTGCCAAGGGCGCGATGCTCACGCACCGCAACGTGCTCGCCAACGTCGAGCAGACGGGGACGTGGATTTCGCAGACATTTGAAGTAGCAAAGGAAGTCGCCATGACGGCGCTCCCTCTCTACCACATCTTCAGCCTCACGGCGACGCTGTGCTTTTCGAAAAAAGCGGCGACGCAGGTGCTCGTCCCCAACGCCCGCGACATTCCCGGCATCGCCGCCCTGATGGACCAGTGGAACTTCACGATCATCGCGGGCGTCAACACGCTCTTTAACGCGATGGTGAACAACAAGCAGTTTCAGGCGCACCGCTTCGGCCACGTGAAGATGACCGTGGGCGGCGGCACGCAGGTGCAGCAGGCGGTCGCGGAAAAGTGGCTCAAGGTGACGGGCTGCCCCATCCTCGAAGCCTACGGCCTCACCGAAACGAGCCCCGGCGTCTGCGGCAACCTCCCCGGCGCCCCCTGGGACGGGTCCGTGGGCTACCCGATTCCTTCCACTGACGTCACGATCCGCGACGACGACTTCAACGACCTCGGCGTCTGCAGCGATCCGGAGCAAATCCCCGCGCACACGGGCGAAATCTGCGTGAAGGGCCCGCAGGTGATGGCGGGCTACTGGGAGAAGCCCGAAGAGACAGCCGCCGTGCTTCAGGACGGCTGGCTCAAGACGGGCGACGTGGGCTACATGGACGCCGCGGGCAAGATCACGATCACGGACCGCAAGAAGGACCTCATCATCGTGAACGGCCTCAACGTCTACCCCAATGAGATCGAAAACGTCATCGCGGCGATGCCGGGCGTTCTCGAATGCGGCGTCACGGGCGTGAAGCACGCCAAGGCAGGCGAAATCGTGAAGGCCGCCATCGTGAAGAAGGATCCGGCGCTCACCCGCGACGACGTCGTGCGCTGGTGCCGCAGCCGGCTCACGGGCTACAAGTGCCCGCGCACGGTGGTGTTCGTGAAGTCGCTCCCGAAGACCCCCGTGGGGAAGATCCTGCGGCGCGAGCTGCGGGACTTGAAGGACGCCGAATAAGGGCCTCGCTCATCTAGGCGACAGCGCTCCGTCATAACAAGAACGGGGCGCTTTTTGCCTCAAAGGTCGCCGGCGAGCGCCGCCCGAGCCGCCTCGTTGGGAAGGCAGACCTCAGACGTCTCCACGTCATACGTCAGAATGCCCCAGTGAACGAGCAGCGTCAGCGCCTGATCCCTCGCATGCAGAGTAACAAGATCATTGACAAAGGAGCCGGCGTCGATGCGGCAGCGCCCGCCATCAAGCAAAGCGGCGACGCTCTCTTTGAAGCCTGCCAGATTCCGACAGCGCCCAAGCAGCTCACCGATTTCCGTAGCATCCACCAAACCCTCGAACTGCCTTGAGACAGCCGCCTGCAAGACGGCGCGCGGGTTGAAGACGCTTTTGGCGCCGTCCCTGAGACTGCCGCCGAACCAACGTTGCATTGCCGAAAAGTCCGCGCCGCTTGCCCGGCAGACGTTCCGCACCTCGTCCGTTGTGAATCCCAGCTGCGCCGCGAGCTCACCGGGATTCACCATCGTCGATTCCGTGAAGTCCGCAAGCGACGACGAAGTGCCGCCTTTTTTGAGGGGCAGAATGCCCGTCAAGAAGGCGCCGCAAAGACAGCCTGCGGTTCGCGTGCCTTTGAAGAGCCCGCGAAGAAAATCCAGCCATTGCTTCTGGAGCGGCTCATCGTCGGGAGCCTTGCGAAAGAGCCAGTCCCACTCGTCAATGATGAGGTAGAACCTCTCTCCTGTCGCCGCCGTAACGGCGCAAATCACCTCCGCCAGCGTGCTGGCGCTGGTCGCCGGCGCCCTTGGAAATTCACATTGCAACTCAGAAACGAGGACGCTTTGCAGCCGCGCCATCGTCTTCTCGATGTCGCCGCCCGCGGCAAAGTCCGCCATGCTCCAGCGGATGACATTGCAGCGGTTGAGATACTGGTCAAAGGGCGGCGCCTTCAAGAAAAACCGGTCGCCAGGCGTCCGGGCCGCCTTCAGTTTTTCAAAGACAGCGCGGCTGTCGGCGCCCTTGGAATAAAAGGCAGTGAGCATCTCGGCAGCCGCCGTCTTGCCAAAGCCGTGAGGCCGCGTGACGCACACAAAGCGCCACGGCGAATTCATGACGGCGTTGACATAGGCGATGAGCTCGGTCTTGTCCACAAACAAGCCGCACTGCAACACTTTTTCAAACTCAGTTCCCTGCGGATTGACGAAACGCCCCACGACCAAGCCTCCCTAAAAAAGACAAATTCAATTTTACATCATAAGTCACAATGATACAGTCTCATTATCCTTCGCCCGAAGCTCACCGCAAGACCAGGCCAAGGCCTTGCTTCATACAATGCCGAAGCCGCCGGCATCCACGATTTTCGACAGCTTTTCCTGGCGGATCCGGCAAGGCATGCCGCTTCACCGCTGCTACACAAGGCTCGACTGATTCGCCATGAGGCACTCAATAAAGACCCGCGCCGCGAGCGTCAGGCTCTCCCGATCCTTCATCACCAGAGAAAGCGTGCGAATCACGGGCGGATCCATCGGCACGGCTGCGATGCGATAGTTCGTCTTGCGCAGCACGAGTCTGGCAAGCATGGAAACTCCGAGCCCCTGCTCCACCATGGAGAGAATCGAGTAATCGTCGTGCATTCGGAGCCTCACCTGCGGCGACACGCCCGCGGCTCGAAACGCTTCGAGGGGCTCGCTCCAGGCGCCCTCCTCCAAGAGAAGAAACGGCTCCTTCGCGAGATCCTCCGGCCGCAGCGCGACGCGCCCTGCGAGCGGATGATTTTCCGGCAGCACCGCAAGAAACTCGCCCGACTTCACGAACATCGTATCCATGCCCTTCACCGCCGCCGGATTGACGAATCCAAAGTCCACGGCGCCCGTGCGCACCCACTCAGGAATCGTCGTGTAGTCGCCCTGAAGCAGCACGATTTCAATCGCTGGATGCGCCGCCCAGAACTGCTCGATGACACCCGGAAGCCAGTGGCAGGAAACGCTTGACACCGTGCCGATGCGCACGACGCCAGACTCGAGCCCGCGGATTTCGTCCGCCTTTTCGCGCATCGTCCGGTAGCGCGCCACGGCCTGCTCCATCGCCGGAAAAAGGCGCTCGCCTTCGGGCGTGAGCCGCGCGCCGGCGCGCGAGCGCACTAGAAGCTTCATTCCAAGCTCTCGCTCGAGAGAAGCCACCATCTGGCTCAACGCGGGCTGCGTCACGCCAAGCAGTTCCGCAGCCTTCGTAAAGCTCCCGACCTCCTTCACCTTCAGCAAAGCTGCATAGCGCTGCATCTATAAGATCCTCGCATATAACTATCTATTTTATTGATTTTACTTATTTATCTTGTCCTTCTATACTCGCCGGCGTCTTGACCAAATACAGAGGGAGAAACGTCATGGACATGCGTCGCTTTCTGGTGGATGCCTACTTCACCGAACACGCGGCGGCGCTCAGCATGGGGAGTTCCGACCCCGAGACGCTGACGCCTGCCGACATCCATCTTGACTTCACGAAGTATAAAGATTCCTTATTTGAGTACGCACTAGGACAAGGCTTCCTGCCCTTGAGAGAGAAGCTTGCCACGCTCTACGACACGGTGTCCGCCGATGAGCTCGCCGTCGTGAACGGGGGCGAGGAGGCGATCTACGTCACCATGCGCTCGCTTCTGTCGCCGGGCGACGAAGTGCTGATTCAGACGCCTTCCTACCAGTCGCTTTCCGTCGTCGCAGAATCCTTCGGCTGCCGCATGCGCCCGGTTCCCTCGCGCTTTGAGTCAGGCTGGCGCTTTGACATCGACGCCTTTGGCGCCGCCCTCACGCCCGCCACCCGCATGATGGTCCTCAACTACCCGCACAATCCGACGGGCGCCTGCCTCACTGAAGCCGACATGACGGCGATCGTGCGCTTTTGCCGCGAGCACGACCTCATTCTTGTCTCCGACGAGGCGTACCGATTCCTCACGATTGAACCAGGCTACAGCACCGCCAGCTTCGCGGACCGCTATGAAAACGCGGTCGCCCTTGGAAGCTTTTCGAAAACCTTCGCGTCGCCCGGCCTGCGTCTGGGGTGGATCGCAACAAAGAACCCCGTGCTCATGCGAAAGTTCCTCGCCTACCGCCACTTCACGAGCACGTGCACGAACCTGCCCTGTCAGTGGATCGGCTCGGAGCTTCTTGACCATAAGGATGCCGTCATCGCTCGCAGCAACGCCATCGTGCAAGAAAACGCAAGGCGGCTTGCCCGCTTCATCGCCGCTTTTCCCGAGCACTTTGCCTATGTGCCGCCAGCCGGCGCCACCATGGCTTACGTCAAGCTTCTCGGGAATCGCTCCGCGACGCAGTTTGCCGACAGCGTGCGACGTGCGACCGGCGTTCTTCTCATTCCGTCCTCGGTGCTCGAAGACGCCGACGACTTTCTGCGCATCGGCCTGTGCCGCCGCAGCTTCCCAGAATGCGTGCGCCGCGTGAGCCGCTATTTGGAAAACACCGCCCTCTGATTTTGGAGAACTCCCATGAAACAGTACGTCGTTGACGCCTTCACCGACCGCCTCTTTGCCGGCAATCCCGCCGCCGTCTGCCTCCTCGCCGCCTGGCCGGGCGACGAGCTGATGCAGCAGATCGCCATCGAAAACAATCTTTCGGAAACCGCCTTCGCCGTGAAGGAAGGCGACCTCTGGCATCTGCGCTGGTTCACGCCCGGCGGCGAAATCGACCTCTGCGGCCACGCCACGCTCGCCACCGCCTGGGTGATCACAAACTTTGTCACGCCGGGCGCTGAAATGCTGCGCTTCACCACTCGAAGCGGCCTTCTCACCGTCAGCAAAGAGAACGGCCGCCTCGCCATGAACTTTCCCGCCTTCGCCTTGAAGTCCGTCCCCGTCACAGACGTCCTCGCCGAAGCGCTGGGAGAGCGTCCCCTCGAAGCCTGGTTCGGCGGCGACCTCGTCTGCGTCATGGAAAGCGAAGCCGCGGTGCGGCGCCTTGAGCCCGACCTGACGAAGGTGAAGGCGCTCCCCGGCCACGGCCTGCACGTCACCGCGCGCGGCAGCGACTTTGACTGCGTCACCCGCTCCTTCTTTCCCAAGGTGAACGTGCCCGAGGATCCCGTGTGCGGCCGCGGGCACTGCCACGTCATTCCGTACTGGGCGCCACGGCTCGGGATGACGACCTTGCGCGCCTGTCAGGCGTCTCGCCGCGGCGGCGTCCTCTACTGCCGCCACGCCGGCGACCGGGTCATTCTCTCGGGCGACGCCGTGCTCTTTTCCATTGCCGAGACGAGCATCTAGCCCGCCGCACCGCGAAAAAGGCCGGCCCTCCCGCTGCCAGAGAAACCGGCCTTTTTTGGCAAAGACGCCGCCAGCGCTACGCCAGCCGGAACAGAGCCTCCAGCTCCTTGTCCGTCATGTCGCCGATCCACTT
>CAVACW010000145.1:0-6760 GCA_963587345.1 uncultured Oscillospiraceae bacterium
GAACCTGAGTAAACAGCGTTTTGCCAAACCGGCGAGGGCGAATGATGAACGGATAGTAGAGACGCAGCGCTTCCATTTTTTCGATAAAGCGCGTCTTGTCAACGTACGCAAAGCCGTTCCGGCGGATTTCTCCAAAATCCGTCAGACCTGAGGGCGGCAGCTGACAAAACTTTTCCGTTTCCATCATTTTTTAATGTTCAAATGAGCACCCGCGACTGGCTTGGACGCAGGATGCCGCTGAGGGCGCCGGTCGGATCTCCCGCCTGGAGCCAATGCGCAGCGCTTCAGACACGCTTCAGCCATGGCGCCGTAGCTTCTGACCGGACGGGATGAGGCAAAGCCAAAAAATTCGCGATCGAGTCAAATTTTACCGAAATCGAGCCCCCCTCCGCCAAAATTCAACATAACTACTATTATGTTGAATTATTTTTGGGCAGTTTAGCCCCCAAAATCGCTGGTTCTTTGTCTACATCTCATCGAGCGTCAAGCAGCCCGTTTCAATCGTGAGGCCGCGCAAAATCGTCGTCTTCAGGTGTTCCACCTTTTCCAAAAAGGCTTTTTCATGGAAAGTCTTCCGCTTGCGCTTGACTTCGCCGACAAAGGCATCTTTGCCTGATATACCCAAAGCCACAACATCGACTTCATTCTGAGCGCCGCCAGCGCCGGAGGCAGAATCCCACCAAGCGCCAACCACCCTGTATTTTCCCGTCTCCATCAAGGCCTCCCTGAACCAACGTTCAAGCATCGGTCCTGAAAATGTTGAATAATCCGCCAGAATTTTCTCCGCCGTTGGCGCGGTAAATCCTGCTTCCAGCAAGCCCTCGTCCGCAACAATGAAGCGATACCAAAAGCGCAAAAATGGATCCTTGATGACCCAGCGTGAACTCTTGGTTGCAGGTTTTGAAAGGATGGGACGCAACCTTTCAATGAAGCCGCAGAATTCAAGCCTTTCTAAATAGGGTGAAATGTTCTTCAATTCCGACAAGGTCTCAATGTCTGCGTATTTTGTGGCCCCATGAGAGATAGCCGTCATGATGGCTTGGTACCGTTTGCTCCCCTCACCCATCTCCAATCGAACCAAATCGCGTCCTTCGACCTTGTAGATCGTACCGGGGGCCAGAAGCCACTCAATCATTTTTGGGAGCGTCACCGCGCCATTGTCGAGCAGATCCGCCACATAGAACGGGACGCCGCCTGTGAAGGCATAGAGCGCCAGAAGATCATCCTTGGCGTAATCCGGCGCAACAGAAGCCAAAGCCGCTTTCAAGTCGGACGGTGCAAACGGACGAACTTGCAATTTCGTCGTGGCGCGACCAAAGAGCGGCTGATGCGAATCTTCAAAAATTTGGTGCATCATCGAATAGGAGGATCCGCTCAATACCAAATGCACTCGCGATTCATCCTTCAGGCGATCCCAAATGTCCTGCATGTAGCCAAAAACGGAAGGATTGATCGCCGAAAAATTCTGAAATTCGTCAATAATCAACGTAAAATGATGGTCCTTCCCATACATCATCAACGCTTCAAACAGGTCTGAAAACTGCTTCATTCCCGCTGGAAGGAAAATTTTCAGGAATTTGCGAGCCGCCTGCGCAAAACGCTCGCACAACTGTACCTCTGTCGTTTGCGATACAAAGAGGTACAAGGAAACCTGATCCTTTACGCTTTGCTGGATGAGCGTCGTCTTTCCAACACGTCGCCTCCCCGTAACAACCGTCATCCGTGAAGGACCTTGCTCTGCCGCCTGACGCGTTCTTTCGAGAACGTTAAGTTCTACTTTTCGACCTTGGAACTGCATGACTAATTACATAAGCCAAATTATCATAATTGAGATTATGCAACCCATGCTCCGCACTTGCAAATTACCGCCTCTTCAATTGTGTCTTTGTCCTGCAACAACTGAAAACTTGCCTGCCGGCACGGCGGCTGAACTTCCGCTCGATCCAAGCAACGCTACGCAGCCCAAGGGGCAATAGTTCTAAAGAGCCACTTAATCGTCAAAATAAACAAAGCCTCCACTCTTTTATTAGAATGAAGGCTTAGTCTCTTGTTACTCTAGGTCGTATAGGTCCCGCTCCAAATCACTCCGAAATGTTGCGGGCAGATAAACGAGAGGTCTGGAACGGCTATTCCAGACCCCTCCACACTTGGCGTACGAGTATGCGCTTTACCAAACTCGTAGCCCTCTGCGCGTTGACCTCATTATGGCTCAACGGCTCCGTGACTGTCAACATTGACATCACGCTGACCTTTGGCGCAACGGCTTTGATCCTGTTGGCGTTTACACGCCGTTGACGGGGCGCCGTCGGTCTTCGGATCGGCGGCGTTTTTCTATCTGCCTTCTCTCATCCGCCGCACTCAGCGGTCTGCCACAAAGGACAGTCCCGACCAAGGCGCTTCAAGTCGCCTCCCGCATTCTCCGATGGCCAATGTTCGTACGCTGAATAGTGGTCAACCAGTAAATTCAACCCATCTATAAAGATCGGAGCAATCACACCAAATAAACAAAGAGCCCCCATTCTTTTGCTAGAATAGAGGCTTGATCTCTGTGTGCTTTTGCAGGGCCCCGCTTCGTATCACTCCGACACATAGCGGGTTTATAAACGAAAGGCTCGGACCTCTTATCTCCCGAGCCTTTCAACACAGGGAGTACGAGGTGTCCAATTCAAGACTCGTAGCCCTCTGCGCCATGGGCTCATTATGGCTCAATGGAACACTGACTGTCAACATTGACATCACGCTGACCTTTGGCGCAACGGCTTTGATCCTGTTGGCGTTTATTCGCCGTTGACGGGACGCCGCTGGTCTTCGGATCGGCGGCGTTTTTCTACCCAGCCCGCCTCCTCGCGCCTCCTTCTTTCGTCCATCGAACTACGCCGCTCGAAGTAAGACAGATTGCCTTTTCTCAGGCGTTTTCCACCGCTCGCCCTCCCGCCCGCGTCTATACTCCCACTTTTGCAAGGCGCCCGCCGGGCCCTGCCTCTGTCGCGCGCCAGCCCCTCTCTAATATACAAGGAACCTTCGACATGCTGGAAAAGCTATTTGGCTTTGATCCGAGCAAGCACTCCGTGCGCACGGAAGTCATGGCCGGCATCACCACATTCCTCACGATGGCCTACATTCTCGCCGTCAACCCGGGGATCTTCTCGGCGCTTGCTGACAAGGGCATGCCGACTCAGGCGGTCTTCACCGCCACCGCGCTCGCCGCAATCGTGGGCACGCTCGTCATGGCGCTCTACGCGAAGAAGCCCTTCGCACTCGCGCCTGGCATGGGCCTCAACGCATTCTTCGTCTATACAGTCTGCCTCACGATGGGCTACTCCTGGCAGTTCGCGCTCACCGCCATCCTGATCGAGGGCGTTCTCTTCATCGCCCTCACGCTCGGAAACGTCCGCGAAACGATCGCGAACACGATCCCCGTCACGATGAAGAAGGCGATCGCCGCGGGCATCGGCCTCTTCATCGCCTTCATCGGCCTTAAAAGCGCGGGCGTCGTCGTTCACAACGACGCGACCCTCGTTTCAATCGGCAAGCTCTCCGAACCGGCGACGCTGCTCGCGATCGCGGGCTTCATCCTCATGGGCGTACTTTCCGCGCTGCGCGTTCGCGGGGCGCTTCTCTACGGCATCCTCGCCGTGACGGTCGCGGGCATTCCGCTCGGCATCACGCACTTCAACGGCATCGCCTCCGTGCCGCCCTCCATCGCTCCCATCGCGATGCAGTTCGAGTACCACAACATCTTCTCGTGGGACATGGCGATCGTCGTGATGACGTTCCTCTTCATCGATCTCTTTGACACGATCGGCACGGTGGTCGGCGTCTCGATGAAGTCCGGCATGGTGGACAAGAAGGGCTGCATCCCAGGCCTGCGCGAAACGCTCATGAGCGACGCCGTCGCCACAGTAGCGGGCGCCTGCTTCGGCACGAGCACCACGACCACCTACGTAGAAAGCGCCGCGGGCGTTGCCGAAGGCGGGCGCACGGGCCTCACGGCCTTCACGGTGGCGGTGTGCTTTGCGATCGCAATCTTCTTTGCGCCGCTCTTTCTCGCGGTGCCCGCGGTGGCAACGGCTCCGGCCCTCGTTCTCGTCGGCCTCTTCATGATGGGCGCCTTCGTGGACATCAACTTTGATCACTTCCCGGAATCGATCCCGGCCTTCGTGACCTTGATCGCGATGCCTCTCACCTACTCCATCGCCAACGGCATCATGCTGGGGACCATCACCTACGTGATTCTGAACGCCCTCACCGGCAAGGCCCGTCAGATCGGGCCGGTGATGTGGGTTCTCGGCGTGCTCTTCGTCGGGTACTACTACTTCACGGCGTAATCGCTGGAATGTGCGGGACTTGCGTCCCGCCGGCAAATTCAGGGCGGCTGCCTTACGCGGCCGCTTTTTTATTGGGCTCAAAGAGAAGTCTCGGCGCCCTGCTTCGGCGAAGCGGTAGAGACGATTTGGCCCGGCGATTGCCGGGCCGAGTGCTTTGGGACCAGAGTCAATGCCTACTCGATTTCCAATGTTCCCAACTTGAGTCCAACGAAGAGCGCCACGATGCGCTTCACCTTCGGAAGGCACTTCACATTGTCCGCCTTCTCGTAGCGGCGGATCTGCTCCCAGGCTTGGGAGAGCGCCTCCGCCTTGGCTTCATCCGTCGCCGCCTTAGGCGCGAGGTACTTCACTTCAATGAGGTAGGACGTCTCAGCACGCCCTTCGGCGGAAGGCCTCGCCAAAATGTCGATGTAGCCTTTTTCTTCCCCCCGGACCTCCACTTCGCTTGTGACCGTGTAGGCATTGGTGAAGTTGAGTGCGCCAATGAGAAGCGTCTGGAAGTCGCTTTCGTGCAAGTGAGCGTGAGAATGCAGACCGCTCGCCGTTTGGAAACGGTTGCAGGTGACGTCAAAAAGCGGCTTCGGGTCGCCCGCAACGAGCGCCTTGAGCGCTTCCTGAAACTCAGCCGCAACAAATTCGTAGTCCTCCGTTTGAAGAATGTGCTTCAGGAAGTACTCGAAGAATTGAATGCTCACAGCACGATTAGGAACCACGAGCGACGTGGTGTCCCCTGAGCCAAAGGTGAGGAAGCCAAAATAGAACATGGCCGAGAGCAGTGCTTCTTTGTCGAGCCTAGACTGCTGATTGAGGTTGAGCGCCTTCAAATCGCCTGAAAACTCAATCGGCTCGCGGCGCAAAGCAAGCTCCACCGTTTCTCGAACGAAGTCCGCGTCACCCAGTAAAAAGATGCTTTCGATCTTCCTGAGATCCTGACCGAGATTAGGATCGAGAAGCGACGGAGGCTCCTTTCCCAACCGTTGCAACGAATGCAGATAGCCAAGGCACATCGTTGGATTGAAAACAGTTGCATCGCTGTAGTTACTGAAGCGATAACCGTTGTACCACTCCTTCATGCGAGCGATGAGCGCGTCAAGCTGAAAATGGTGACGATCAAGGTCCAGCACTTGAGGTACTAACACTCGCAACTCCTCTTCACTGAATCCGAACAAGTCAGCAAAGGCCGGGTCTATCGTGTAATTGGTTGCAATGTTGAACCCAGACGTCATCGAATCAATCGAAATCGACGTCACTCCTGTAATGAAAATGCGGGCGACCGTATCCGTCGTAGCGGCTTTGAGCTGTGTGAAGAAGTCCTTCAGAAAGCCTTCTGCTGAGGTGATGGCTTGAAAGTGATGCAAATCCTTGGCAAGCACTTCGTTGGCAAATTGATCGTACTCGTCGATGATGACGTAGAGAAATCGATCACCGTTGCCGCGATAAACCAGCGAGAAGAAGCAAGCGATCAGGTCGGCGGCGTTCGTGAAAAAGTTCGCAAGGACTTCGTCTTGATTCGATTGCGGATAGCGCTTGAAATATTTCCTAATCGAAGTGAGCACCGATGTCTGAAACGACTTCTCCAATGCCCTATGGTCCGACGCCGATGAAGCAAAGCCGGAAAAGTCCAGATGAAGCACACGGAATTTGCTCGCGAGCGGCGTCCTGTGCGCACCGATATAGGTGCCGGCGAACGTTTGTTCAAATCGATCCGCTTCCGCTTCATCGTAATAGGCGCGAAGCATGCTCGTCGTCAGCGTCTTTCCAAAGCGGCGCGGACGAACAAGAAAAGGAAACCTTACACCGCACTGTTCCAACTCTTCAATAAAGCGCGTCTTGTCTACATAGGCGTATCCCTGAACTCGAATATCCGAGAAATTGGTATCGCCGTAGGGCGTAGGCTTGAGCTGGGGTGAATCGGTCATATCCATGGTCCAAGACATGGCACAGCGGCAGAATGCGCTGAACCTTGTTTGATTATACCGCAATGACGAATAAGATATCGCAAATTCATTGAAAAACAGAATTAACTATCCAAAACTCCAGCTCATCCTCCTTGCTTGTTCCCTCTTGGCCCGCTATTTTCGAAGGGCTCCGCGCTCGGCACGAGGCGACTCGGCCCGGCGATTGCCGCGTGAATTTCTTGAAAAGGGGTACCGAGGACAAGCAGCCCCCGTCGCCACATTAACGCTGACTGCATGATAAATAACGACTTTTTATCTCTTGCTTGATGCTTATTTACATTTCCAAATCTATCGTACTCGGTGTACATTTGATTATGGAATATAAACATTAGTAAGTTCGCTAAATATTTTTTATATGCTTCATGAGTGACGATGAGAAATACTACTTGTTCCGTGTTCCCCTTTTTTAGAAATTCACGTGCCGGGCCGAGTGCTTTGGGACCAGAGTCAATGCCTACTCGATTTCCAATGTTC
>CAVACW010000146.1:0-6727 GCA_963587345.1 uncultured Oscillospiraceae bacterium
ATCAGATGTGACGCACGTTATCATAACTTTTTCAAGTTTTCCAATAGCGTGACAAGTTTGGGAGATTTTTGTGTCGCTAGCTAAACCCTCGAGGAGTCCGGAGGTTCAGGCCGGCGCCATCACGGTACGCCGCGCGGCCGGTTTGGCTGATAGTGCCTTCTTGATGGCTTCGATTTAATACCGGCTTCAATGCCTTCGGCTCGACCTTCTGCACGGCCTTTCGCTTCGCGGCTTTCGCCGATCACTTCTTCGTATGTCCTCATAATTTCGATAAGGAACTACGTGTGAATAACCTAACCGTCTTCCCGAATAAAGCGGCGTTCTTTCAATCACTTGCTGTGTGAAAATGGTCAGGTTATTAGCGCATAATTCCTAACCTCCTTGAACTGTCAATCGACGGCGAGTTCCTTTAGTTGCGTTCCGACAAAGACCGCCGCCACGCACTTTAGGTTGGGAATGCTCTTGAGGCTGCTGCACGCGGCGTAGCCTTTCGCCTGCACCATGGCTTTGGCAAGCGCCGTCTTGACCGCGGTTTCAGTGCCCGCCGATTTTTTGAGATGCTTGAGTTCCACGAGGTACGCGGGCCCGGCTTTTCCCTGCGACGGCTGAATCAGCAGATCAACAAAGCCGGGACGAGCTCCACCAACGGCTTCAACCTCACGGCGCACCTCAAATTCATCCGTAAAGTAGAGCGAAGCCGCCAACAACGTCTGAAAGTCGCTTTCGCTCAAATGCAAATTGGTATGGAGTCCGCTCTGGTCCGTGAAGCGGCTGCAGGCCAGACGAAACAGCGGCGCCGGGTCGCCCTTCGCGAGCGCTTGGTAGGCTTCGGAATAGTCTCGAACAGCGAACTTGAACCTCGGCAGCGCGAGAACGAATTTTTGGTAGTACTCAAAAAATTGGATCGCCACGGCTTTGTTGGGAACAACGAGCGCATAGCTGTCGCCTGGTGCGAAGGTGAGGTAGCCCAGATAAACCATGGCGGACAACAGTTCGTTCTCATCGAGTTCGTCATGGCTGTTGAGGTTCAGGAGCTGCAAGTCACCCGCGGGAAAGTCAATGGATTCGTTTTGCAGCGCCTTGGTCACGATCGACTTTACAAAGTCCGGGTCACCGAGCTTCAAAATGCCAGAAATCTTCGACATGTCCTGAGCGAATGCCGGATCAGGCATCGACTGGGGTTCGCGATAGGTATTACGCAATGCGCTCAGGTAATAAAAACTCATGGAAGCATTGAAGACGGTTTCATCCGAATCGACGCTGAAGCGATAGCCGTTGTACCACTCCTTCATTCGACGGAAGACTTCGTCGGCGGAGCGGCCGCAAGCCTCAAGATCAACGACTTGAGGAATGACCGCTTTCAGCTCTGCTTCATTGAAGCCGTAGAGGCCTGCAAACTGCGGGAACGTGGACAAGTTCTGAGCGATGGAAAAGCCAGAAGTCATCGAATCCAAGGAAATGGACGTGACGCCCGTGATGAAAATCCGAGCCACCGGCCCGTTGTCGTCCGTTGCCGCCTTGAGCTTCGTATAGAAGTCCTTCAAGAACCCGTCGGTAGAGGTTATTTCACGGAAAAGCGGCAGATTCTTCACAAGAACGGCGTTGGCAAACTGATCGTACTCGTCGATGATGATGTAAAGCTTCTGTCGATACGCTGAACCGAGAATAGAAAAGAAGCTTTCAATCAGCGTTTCCGCCCCGGGAAACTGTTTTTCCAATATGGCATCTTGCTTGGGATGCGGATAGCGCTCGAAAAAGTCCACCAGACTGTTGCGGACGGTGTAATAGAACTTTTCCTCCATGGCATTGCTCATGCCAGCAAAAGAAAACTTCAAGATGCAATACTGATTGGCCAGAGGCGTCTTGTGCGCCGCGATGTAGGTGCCGCGGAAATTTTCATCGAAATGCTCCGCCTCATTCTTGTCGTAATAGGCGCTCAGCGTATCGAGGAAGAGTGACTTTCCAAAACGGCGCGGACGAACAAAAAAAGGATACTTGACGCCGCTCTTTTCCAAGGTTTCGATGTACTTTGTCTTGTCAACGTAGACATAATTATCAGCACGAATCTGCTTGAAACCAGCAATGCCGTAAGGGATCAGTTTTAAAGCTTCTTGTTCAGACATCGCAAGCCTCAGCTAGCATGGAAATGACGGGCGTCAGCAACCAAATTTTTCAGCGGCTTTCATGTTATCACAACCATGATCTCGCCCATTTTCGGCAGCCTTGAAGACCAAAGGCACGCTTCACCGTTTTAAGCGCCGGCGCCAGAAACAAAACTCCGGCCCGCTTGACCTTCAGCAAAGTACCCGGGCATCTCGCCGGAGAGAATTCGGTCTTCTCCTCTCATCCGGATGCGCCCGCCCGCGCCGGTGATCCCGAACGGCTTCCAGCCGCCCGAGCATCACGGCCGGGCCGGGCATTTTTTTAGACGCCGTCGGACTCCGCGAGGAGCCGCCAGAAGCACTGGTCGAGTTCCGTCATCTCAGCAAGCAGCCGGCTTCCATCAAACCGATCCAGAATCTCGTCGATCGTCTCCTCCTGCAACTGTTGCAGGAGCGCCTTCCGAACCGGCGCCGCCACGTCTGCGCGCCTCTTTCCGATCGTCGACAGTTGCGACACAACGCGCGTCACCGCTACCATGAGCCAAAGGCGGTAGCCCAGCGCCGCCGCCCGCAGGAAATCGGCGCTCTCGCGGTGGTCGCCGCCGTCCAGCCCAGCCGTCCGTGCCGTACATTGCAGGAAGTCTTCGACAAACGAACGCAGCCGGCTTGCCGCGAACGCCTCCCAAGGATCGCTCCTTTCGCTCGCAAGCAACGCCTCAATCCCAAAGAGCTGGCTCTCTCGAGCCCAAGCGGCCTTGCGGAAGGTCACGTCCGTTCGACGTCCTTTTTTCACCACCTCAAGAAATTCGTCTGCCAGACGCTGCGACGCCGGCAAAAGCGCCTCGGCGCCCGCCTCGAGCGTCTCCTTCAGCGCCTGCAGCCGGTGGCAGAGCCTCGCCTCGTCATCCGCCGCCTGACGATGGCTGTAATAGAGCTGCAGCCACAGCGTCCTCCCGTTCTTCCAGACAAACGGCACTGACAGTCCGTGCGGCAACGACGGGTTTTCCGGGATCGCTTCCGGCAGTCTCAGCGCATCGGCATTGGCTTCCAGCGCTTTGAGCACCCAAGGCTGTCGCTTGGACACTTCGGAAAGAAACGGACTTTCGCTCGCAGCGAGCCAATCAATTGCTGCTTCACTCTCGAGCCCGCCGTCGGTGACCAGCAGACTTTTCTGCCCGACGCGCTTCGCCACTCGCGCCAAACTCGCCTCCTCCGTCAGCACAGACGACAGCGGCTCAACCGCCACCGGCTGTCCCGACGTCTTTGCACAGAAAATGAGACGCCGGTCATCTGTTTTGACGAGCGACTCGTCATCAGGCGCCGTCGGCGCCGCGGTTGCGACAAGCGCCAGAAGAGGCTCATCACCAAACCGTTCCGCGCGACAACGGAAAAACACTTCTCGACCCAAGCGGTCTGCCGACAAGGCCGAAAGGAGCGCCAGACGTCTCTCGTCCGTGAGCAGCTCGTCGCAGCAAGACGCTGCCTCCCTCTGCTGCCACGCCGGCAGTCCCGACAAGGCGCGGCCGGGATTTGAGGCCATAAAGCGCACGACCGTAATGACCGCGCTCGCTTTCGCGTCATCCAGACTGTGGCGCAGATCAGCATCCAGACCGCTCGCGCGGCCGATCCAGGCAAGGAGATCAGGCGTCTCCTGCGACGGCTGATCCACGGAGGTCGCCGGCCGACGACGCGGCCGCGTGGGCACGACAGCTTCCTTGCCCGCCGGAATTTTTCCCATGAGTCTGCAGCCAAAAGTCCGCGTGTAGCCGACTTCCGGGTCATACTGGCGCTTGCGCTCGTAAACGTAGACGTCGCCGTTCTTTTGCTTCACGCGGACAATGCTGACTTTGACGGCGCCGGATACAGGACGGGCCATGTCTTTCTCCTTCTCAAGACGGCGCGCATTCTACGAAACCCAAACAGCGAAACTCAGACAAACCGCCGTGCGTTGCTGCGCCCGCTTCATTTTGGCACAGAAAAAACAGGTGTTCCGAAATTCGCAAGGTTCCCGACGATAAAATTTGAAGCCGGCTCATTTTTGGTCAAACCTTGTGCGCCCCTTCATTGAAATCACCTGGATTCTCCCTATCATCCGACCATCACGTCATTCGTTTTTCGGAGCCAACCTCATGCCGCAAGCTCAGGAACTGCCCAACATCTTCCCTCGCACCAAGTCCGCCGAACATATTCTGCTGACCGTCACGGATCACGATCCCGAACTCCTTGCCATCGCCCTCCAGCAACACGCGAAGGCCGGCCTGCCGCCGCCAAGCCAAGTGCGAATCATGACGACCGACTCCAGCCGCGGCTCGCTGCTTGACTTCATCACGCCCCCAATCAACGACCTGTCATCCTTCACCAAGGAACAGCGCCCGATCACGCCAAACGACATCGTCGCCTACACCGACGAGCGCGGCGAGACCATTAGCAGACTCGCCACCAGCGAAGAGCTGCGCGACGCCGGCGACAGCCTTCTCACCGAAGTGCGCAACTTGACGCAAAGCCCGAAGACCGCGCTGCACATCATCATCCCGGCCGACAGCCCCGTCGCATCGTTTGCCACCCTCGCGATGACCTACTTCGGGCGGCCGCAAGACCGGCTGTCGCTTCTCATCGCGCCGCCCGCAACGGACTCCCGCTCTCGAATCTCGGACTGGTTTTTCGACACGGCGTCCGCGCTGCGCCGCAGCGAAAGCTGCAGCCTTTACAAAGTCGCCACCGTTTCGCTTCGCGACAAGTACGAGGCGATGAACCGAGATCTCAACACGGTTCCGCAACGCGTGCGAGCGAGCGACCTCGCCCGCGAGTCAACGCCCGAACTCACCTTTGACTTCTCCAAAGGCGAAGTCATCGTTCGCCCCGGCATACACGTGGCGCTGAGTCCGTCGCTGCTGGCGTTCTACTACTGGATGGCGCTGCGCGCCGCCAAGGAAATGCGGCCCGTCGTGCCGGCCACGGACGCCGACGCCGTGATTGAATTTCTCTGGGTGCGGGACCGCGTTCTCAACTACGCCGTCAAAGAGCAGGGCCCCAACTCGCGGCTCGAGCAGTCCGCCCATCAGATGCTCACCAGTCAGGCGGCCTTTCAGAAGTTTTTTGACGAAAAGAAGTCCAACGTCAACCACGCGCTGCAGGAGGCGCTCGCCTCCAAGCGGCTGTTCCGCCGCTACGGGATTCATGTCGTCAGCGAAGGCCTGCGTCCGAAGCATTACGCGATCCCGATGCAGGGCGGACAGCTGGGGCTTGTTGACGAGTAAGCGTCTGCTCACGCCACAAAGCAGAGGCTGACAACGCTTGTTCCAGCCAAGCCATCCTTCCGCTTCCTCAGAATTCATTGGGGTCACCGTCTCCCATTAGGGACAAACAAGGGTCATACTTATCAAATAATCAGGGCAATATCTTTAGTTTCATTACAAAGCATATAGATTTACATTGTTGCAGAATGATGGTGCCAAATTTTATTTAGCAAATGTGTTTTGCTTGTTTTTAGGTCATGTTTCATGGTAGAGATAATAATTAATACAAAACCGCCCTTTCCCTTGATACATCGTCTTAAGGGGCAATTTTCATGATCCGCAAGATCCATTAGGGTCAAACTAGCCTCGTTCACAAGGGTCATTCGTTTAATATCATATATATACTCAAGGGTCACTCTTCCATGCAACCTTTGATAGAAATGTCGGCGCAAACCTGCGACTTCAGTCGCGGGTCAAGCCGACGGTTTTGAGATCTCTCGGAGTAGTATAAAATCCGAGGGAAATTCCTCTAGACACCATGAAGATCCTTTCCACCTATTCAGCCAAGATAAAAGAATCGTCCGGCGCCTTCGAAGCGGCGGCGGTTCTGTATCGTCAGGCGGTGGACTACTTCATTGGCATCATGCTCAAGCATTGGGACGGGCAATATTCGACCATCACCAATTCAACTTTCGTTGTTCGTGAGACGGAGTTGCTTTGTTGGCCGACCGACAAGCGTCCTGTAACGAAGTACGACTTCGGCCAGTTTTTCTACAAGTTCCCATCCTACCTTCGTCGAGCCGCCATCAATGAAGCCTTCGGCATGGTTTCCTCCTATCAAACCCGCCTGAAGCAGTGGAAGGCGAATCCCCAAGGAAAAGAACCGGGGCTGCCGAAAGCAGGGCGCACCTTCCCGGCCATGTACCGGGATGTGATGTTCCGCCCCACCGACAATCGATACGTCGCGAAGATCAAGGTCTTTATTCGCAACACCTGGGATTGGGTGGAGGTGAAGTTGCGGAAGTCCGACGTGGACTACATGGCGACGCATTGCGCTCTGCGGAAAGCTTGCGTTCCCACCTTGCGGCGACGGGGCAAGAACTGGTCCCTCGATTTTGCTTTTGAGGAGGAGAAGGAACTAACCAACACCCCCATCCGTGAACAAATCATCGTGAGCGTCGATCTCGGCATTAACAATGCCTGCGTCTGCTCCGTCATGAAATCAGACGGCACTGTCCTTGCGAGACGCTTCCTGCGTCTCGACGGTGACAAAGACTCTCTGAATCGTGCGTTGCAGCGCATCAAGCGCGCCCAGAAGCAGGGGAATCGCAAGACGCCTCGGCTTTGGGCGAAGGCGAAGGGCATCAACGACGCAATTGCTGTCAAGAC
>CAVACW010000147.1:0-6640 GCA_963587345.1 uncultured Oscillospiraceae bacterium
CTGTTGCTGCGGCGCTTGAAGCAGCACGTCATCAGGCGGTCCATTACGCGGAAGGCGAAGCGCTTCGCAACGTCTCGAACCTGAAGCGCGTTGCCATCGTCTACAAAGGCTTGAAGATCGGCGCTGTGGATGTTGCCTAGGGCGCTGGCGCGCTTGCCGGCTCCGCCTTCTCCGCCGGCATTCCCGCCAAAAGCTCCAAGCACGACTCAACCACCGCAAGCGCGTTCTGATGAACGCCGGTTGCCTTTTCGCATAGGCCCGGCAACATCTCCTGCGGCGGCTCGCCTTTGTGCAGCACCACGAAGCGCATCATTCGCTCAAAGTCCGTTTGCAGGGACTTAAGCTCTTGCAAGCGGCTCCTCAACTCGTCTTCTTCCGTCGTCTCCGGCAGAGATTCAGCTGCCGGCTCCAAGGGCGCCGAAGCGACAGGCTGCTCTTCAGCGGCCTTCGATTCAGGAGCGGATTCAGAACCAAACTTGAGCTCAGGCAACGGCACGGTCGCCGCTTGCTCGTCCGACACCCCCGCGCCACTCGTCAACTCGAAATCGATTCCTACCAGATCCCGCTTTTTCCATCCAACCTTCTTCGCCATAGCGCGCATCACGGTTCCGAGAGCACGGAATTGTTTCTGCATCTTGGCAATGAGATGGGGCGACACTTCCAACGCTCGATTGGCCTTGAGCGCTTCCAAAGTTTCCAGACAGATTTGAGAACGGTTGCAAGTCCCGGTTGCCTCCTCGGCCGCCTTCATCGCCATGAAGAACTCTTCCAACCGAGCAACCGCCTCATCCGAGAACGTAATGCCTTCCAGCGTCACTTTGATCGACTTCCAATCATCGATGCAAATACGCACCCTCTCCGCGCAAGCCTTCCAAAGATCCAACTCCTCTCGAAGCGTCAGCGTCTTTCCCGAAATGGCTACTTCTGGGGCAGGCTCCTTTGCCTTGCTTTCAGACACCGCCGTTTCCGCCGGCTTGTCTTCATGCTCCTCTTCCACCGGGAGCGCGACTTCGGGGGCAGACACAGGCGTTGCCTCCTCTTTGGCCTCGGGTGCCGAAGGCGCTTCAACAGTTTCCGCCGTCGCGGCCTCGACGATCAACGGCTCCTTCAAAGATTCTGCTGACTTCTCCACGGGAGCGGTCACGGCAGTCTGCTCTTTGGAGGCAATCGGCGCCGGCACAACCGCTAGCTTCGCCTCCGCCGGCAACAGTCCCGTACCATGGAACAGCAAAAAGTCTAGATTTTCAGCGCTCTTCTGCATTCCGAGGTTATTTGCGAACAGGCGCAACACAACACCAAGGGCCCGCAATTGCCTCTGCATTTTTTTGATGCGGGTCGGTGACGCTCCCAGATTGCGCACCCTGCGGAGGGCACCAAGAGTTTCCAGACAACCGTTGGCGTATTTGCAGGGGCCTGTCGATTCCTCCGCCACCTTCAAAATTCGAAAGAACTGTTCCAATCGATCCACTGCCGCGTTAGACACAGTTATGCCTTCCGTCATGACCCGAATATTCTTCCAGTCCTCAAGGCAGCTGAGCAGCGGCGCAACACAAGCTTGCCACGGATCCAGCGGCTTCAAAGCCTTCCTGATCTCCTCTGTCTTCTCCGCCATCGAAAGATCCAGGGCCTCAGAAGCCTCCAGCGCTTTCTCAACAGGCTTCTCCTTGGCTTCGGTCTCTAACACTTCGGGGGGCGGCACAGCTTCGGGAGCTGGCACGACTTCAGCCGCCACCGGCACGGCCTCAGCCACAGGCGGCTCAACACTCGGTGCCGATGAGTCTTCCGCCAAACGCGCCAAACGCAACAACAAGTCCGGCATAGCCGAACCCATGCGCATTGGATCCTTTGACTGCGCCACAGCCTGAAGATGGTCACACGCCTTGACGGTTCGCTCGACGAGCCCTTGCGGACAATGAACCTTTGAGTAGCCAGCGCAGTGCTTCTTCAGAATCGAGAGCATGGTCTCTGGCTTTATGGCGTAGAGAACACGGCGCACCCGCGTGATTTCTCTCACGTGGTTGCCGAGGTCAACCGTCTTCTCCTCGCAGGAGAGTTGCAACTCGTCGTCGAACTTAAGCTCCGAAGCGTCGCCACTGAAATGGAGCCAGAACCAGAACTCGATACACGGATTCGACCAACAAAGATAAATCTCTGGCCCAAGCTTCGGGGCGAGCTTGAAGACCTGCTCATACGTCGGATGATGGTCTCGGTCGAAGATGAGCCAGATTTCTGTGAATGGCACGGGATCGACCACTTGGGACCAGCAGTACTCCTTATAGGCCTCAGCGAGCACCCCCATGGGGTCACTTGCCGCCGGATTGAGGACCTTCGGCATGTTCTTAATTTTGAGCGCCGACGCGACGGCTATGACGTATTGGCGTTCGGTTTCGCCTTCGCAACAGATAAGAAGTCGGGATTTCTTGGACATGATCTATGGAACCCAAAAGAAGTCAGGAAAAGTGCAACGAAGGATACTCATACCAACGTCAGCTGATGACGTATGCTGTCGCGATTTTCCGCACTCCGAACCGCCGAAACGCGCCTGTCCCCATAAGTTATGATCTTCTGCAAAGACTTTTTTCGAGGGGAAAAAATGGACATTGACACTGGATTTGCCATCTACACTGGCTTCTGTGTTTGCATTGGCATCTTTGGCCTATGGGCCGCCGGCAAAGTACACAAACATTAAAAAACGAAAAAACCCGGCGTTTTCCGCACCGGGCTTCGTCGTTGTTATGGCCGCGCTACTCGTCCGCCGGCAACCCTCGATCCTTTAAGACCTGCTCAATCGCTTCAGCGATGTTCATCCCCTGCTGCTGATAGTGGTCGATGTCGTTCACGTCCTGCGGCGACGTGGAGTACAAGAGCTTCTGGAAGTTCGACACGATGAGTCGCCCAAGGCACTTCAGCGCACCCACCGTAATGAAGATCTCAGAGTAGATGCCCGCCTCCGTGTGCACGGACTTCAACATGTGCCACGACCAGTCGTCCAGAACGAGCTTCGATTCCTTCTTCACGAGCTCAATGGACGTTTCCTTCTGGCCCAGCAGGAACTGATTCGCGGAGTTTTCGTAAATGGCCGTGCCCACCGCTGACGTAAACAAGTCCTGAATGGACTGCGTGGCGATGATGGCCGAGCCGCCGTACTTACGGAACTTGCGGTAGGCGTGTTCCATGAAGACGGACACCTCGCCTTCCTTCAAGAGGTCCCAGGCTTCGTCAATCACAAGGAGCTTCTTTCGGTTGCGTTCGCCCAAGAAGATCTCTCGCTGAATCTGAGAAATCAGCTGAAGCAGAACCACCTGTCGCAAGTGCTTCTTGGACTGCAATTCGTCCAGTTCCAGCACCGTGAAGTCGCCCTTGAAGGACGCGTTGTTGTGGCCGGCGAAGTAGCGCCCGTAGGAAGCGTTCGAGCGGAAGGAGCCCAGCTGGGCGCCGATGTCCTGCACACGCTGATCGGGATCGGCGAGACAGCGGTCAGCGATCTCGTCAATCGTCATCTTGGAGGGCGGCAGGAGCTTGCGCTTTTCTCGGACGCACTGCGAGGAGAGCTCATCCATCGCTTCTTTCTTGGCCTTAGCCACGGAAGGATCGTTTTCGGATCCAGCAAAACGAGCCTCAACGGCGGCGCAATCCCGCTGGAAGGCTTGGTCAATGGCGTCAAACTGCGGTTGCAGCTTCGCAGCTTCGGCGTTCAGGTGCTCGTACCAAATGGCGCGCATGTAGGACTTCAGGGCTGCCATCTGGCGGTCATTCAACAGGCCGTCCTTCGAGGCCATGGCCGCCACGAGCGTCACGATGCCGTCTTCCTCTTCCTCCCAGTCTTCGATGGTCTCGAAGGGATTCAAGGAAATGTGGTTGTTCTCCCCGAACTGCACGAAGTCACCGCCCAAGGATTCGCAGAGCTTCTTGTAGGACTTGCCGGCATCGATCACCCACACGGCAGCGCCTTCGGACATGTAGGAAAGGATCAGTTCGTTTAGAAGGAAGGACTTGCCGGAGCCCGATTCCGCCACCACCACGGCGTTTTGGTTCGTGGAGGAGTCGTGCAGCGACATGCTCATCAGCTGCCCGTTGCGGGACAGAAGCTGAACGTGCGGAGTACCCGTGCCCTTGGAGTCGCCAAAGATCGGCAAAAGCGCCGGCGCTTCGCGAGAGGTCATCGTCTTGTAGCGCCAGAGCTCTTCAATGGCGGCGCGGTCAGCGCACATCGGCAGGCAGTTCATGAAGAGCGGGAGCATGACGTACTCGTCTTCAAGGAGCGTGAAGCGCTGCACGGACCACTGCTGGCGAATGGCGGTGGAGAGCTCGATGCAAGCCTTCTTGGACTTGGCGAAGGCAAGGATCGAAAAGCTCATCTTCAAAAGACGCGCCCCACGGTTCTGGGAGGCGTAGAGCATGTCCTGAGACTGCTTGGCTTCACCAATCTTGGGTTCGAGCTTTTCCAAGGCAGAAAACGCCTGATGGTTGGCCCACTGGCGCTTCTTCTCAAACTTCGCCTTCGCCTTCTCCATATCGGGGAAGATGACATTGCAGATGATGGCGTAGTTTTCCTTGATGCCCTGATTCATGCCGTTCAGGTCACCGATGTAGTTGAAGGCGTCGCCGAAGTAAACGGCTTCGGGGAGCTGCTTGGCGGAAAGGACCTTCACGTAGGTGTCCCCCAGCTGAATGCAGTCGCGCTCCACCTTCACAGACGTCGCGGGGTCAAAGCACTGCGAGGCGATGAGCTTGTCATCGTCGTAGAGCTTGCCGCGTCCCACCACCCAGGTGGCGTCGTCCTTCCAATTGAGAAGGACGTTCATGTAGCGGACGTAGCCTTCCGCATCCATGACGCGGGGGCAGAAGCCGATGGACTTCAGCATGGACTCCGTGGACGTGCGAAGGTCCTTGGCCTTGTCGATCTCGTCCTTTGAAGGAATGCCGCCCCCGAAGGGAATCTTCCCGGAGATCACGAGACGCAGGTCCACCACGCGGGAGACCGTCATCTGCGCGCCCTGCAGCGACCGGCCCACGATGTCCTTATGAGTGTGCTTGCGAAGGAACTGCTGGCGGTTCTCAAACACCTTCGTGAGAACGCCCAGATCGTGGCCGTAGCGGATGCTCTCGGCGCGGGTGAGCAGGTACTCGATGTCGGGACTGCGAAAGAGCATGAAGCTCAACATGAAGTCCGCCGGGTACGGCTGATTGAGAAGAAGGCTGATCTTCTCCATTTCCTTGTCCGAGCCGCCACCCAAGGGCTGGCAGTCGAAGCAGAAGGCAATGCAGTTGTCGTTGGTGAGATAAAGCCCCGTTTCCTCATCGTAGGAAAGGGGCGAAATGATGGACTCGCAGCGTTCTGTGCTGGAAAGGAGTCCGTCTTCGGTGTTTCGCTTGATGTTGATGACTTCCATGAGACCGGCCTTTGAATTGAGAGGGAAGCCGACGGCCTGCCGTACGCCGCACCAGTGACGGGGAGCAGCGTCCCTCTCGACAAGACCGTCAGCCTTGGCACACGGTACAAACCAAAGGGCTCCGTTTTGCCATTCATCCGAGCGGTATCCGCGCAAAACGGGGGTTTTGAGAATGGGGAGACCGAGGCCAAGGAAGGAGGGCTAGCAAGGCGGAGATTCGAACCTCTCCCGAAATTAGAATTTTTGTGAACAGGTTCACATTTTTCCCGATTTCGTATCAATTGATATCTTCTCTGGCATTTTCTCTAGGGTATGGTATCTTTTCGGGCATCAGATTGCTACAGGAGCAAACCTCATGCCGCATTTATGTCCCCTCGCCCGTCTCATGGCCCAGCGGAAAATCACTCAGCAACGACTCGCCGATTCAATCGGCGTGTCTCGGTCAGCCGTCCAGCGCTGGCTGATTCAGGAAAGGCCCGCCGCAAGCAAGCTTCGCGCCTTGAGCCAGTACTTCGGCGTCTCTATCGGCTACCTTCTTGGTGATGAGACGGAGACTGCTGACGATGGTTGCTCGCCTTCCGGCGATGTCTTGCAGATCAAGGCACTCAAAGTGGGGCCGAACGACAAGCCGTCAGCGATGCATCAAATGTTGGTGGATGCTCTCTGGCTGCAGTCGATCTATCCCTCGAAGAATCCCGAGAAGCTGGCGCTCTACACCGTGTTCTCCAACGACATGACGCCTACCTTGCAATCCGGCGACTTGTTGTTAGTGGACACCGCCGACAAGGCCCCGGACGCAGGACTCTTTGTCGTAGTGCTCAACAACGCCACATGCGTACGGCGTCTGCAGCTAATGCCGACGCGACAAGTCCGCGTGATCTGCGACGATCCTCATTACGAACGCCTCACCGTCAATCCCGCCTCCGGGGCGATGCAAGTGCTGGGGCGGGTCGTGTTTTCCTGGAACGGAAGAAGATAGTCAGCAGCAAGCTCTGCGGATTTCGCTTCACGGCGCCCGAAAAGATCGAAAGGCGTCCTGCACAATGCACATCGGCAAGTGTGAAGAAATATGGTTTCCTTTCTTCATTTTGGGCCCGGACGCTCCGTACGTACCGGGCCGTTTTTTTGTCTGCGAGGCGCCAAACCCTCTCTCCTGACAGCTCCCGACGACTAAAGTCGCGGGGTTCCAAGTTACTCCTGAGCTTCTTCGACCACCTTATCTCCGTCCAAATGAGCGGAAGAGTCTG
>CAVACW010000148.1:0-6577 GCA_963587345.1 uncultured Oscillospiraceae bacterium
ACGTAGGCGCCGCCCTCTTGACGAATGGTTTCAAACTGAGCGAGCGTGTACGGATTCTTCTTGAGAACGACGTTTTCAGACATAGTAGAGAGCCAGATAGAAAGATCGAGGCAAGTTGCGCCGCAGTTTCTTTATTATACCTGCTATTTCGTCCCGAAATTTCGAACAAAGATGTAGCAGAATTGAGTTTCCCGCAGAAGACAGAGTGGCGCGCAACTTCGCCGGATTTCGGCCTACTCCTCCACGCAAAGCCTGCTCTCCTCGTTTCCGCATCCAAGCGGATTCCGCTTCGAAAGCGCCCGTTTCCGTCTTGCCGCCTTCCTAGATTTGCGTTAGGTACCTCTCATGCATTTCGGAAATGCGCAAATCCATCATCACTCTATGTCTCGCTACGGCGCTGACGGCGGCGAGCTTGCCTTCGCAGGCTATCAACCTGCTTGAAGCCAATGAAAATCAGGCCCGGCCCAACAGCTTCCTCAATCGGAAGTCTGAAGGCTGGTTCTGGTACATCGATCCCAAGAAGGAGCAGGAAGTCGAGCCGGAGGAAGCAATCCAGCCTCCCCCTGCACCTCCCGTGGCCGTTGCGCCCGCCCCTGCTCCGCAAGTGGCGAAGAAGTTCCCGGAGCCCTTTTCTGCAAAGTGGGTGCGCGAGACGCTGGAAGACTACAAGGACAAGGCGTGGACGAATCCCACGGAAGAGAACGTCAAAGCCTACTTTCTGCTTCAGCGCTTCGCCGTGGACCGCTCCAACAAGTTTGCGGACGTGGCCCAGCGTGTGACCGTGGGCAACAAGCTTTTGGATGAAAACTTCCGCCGCCCGCTGTCTTCCTTTGGTTCTCAAATGACAGACCGGGCTCAGGCGAATCGTCTGCACGATGTTTTGAAGACCGTAGCCAAGAAGGCGGGCATCTTTTTCTTCTACCGCTCCGACTGCCAGTACTGCGAGGCGCAAGCCCCCATCGTGGGCTTCATGGAAGACGACTACGGCTTCAATGTGCTCGCAGTCAGCATCGACGGCGGTGTTCTGAAGAGCCGCCAGTTCGCGCACACCCACAAGGATGCAGGTCATGCCGCACAGCTTGGCGTCACCGCTACACCCGCTATCTTCCTCGTAGACGAAGAAGGCCACTTTGACGCCTTGGCTCAGGGCATCGTCTCTTGGACCGAGCTCGAACGCCGCCTCATGGTGGTGGCGCGCCGCGCGGGCTGGATCACCGAAGAGGAATACAAGCAGACCGAGCCCATCGCCAATCCCGAATTGCAACAGGACTTGAGCGAAGAGATCCCCAAGCTTCTCAAAGCTTCCACGGAGGATCCGACACAGCTCTGGGGCACCGAGGCCGACATGAAGGACATTCAGGACCTCACGAAGAAGCCCCATTCGCAGTTTGCTGACGCCAACAACTACATCTCGCCGCAAAACTTTCTGGCGCTCTTGAACGGTGCGAAGACAAGCGGCGTACTGGATTCCAAAGCCCTTTCTGACAGTGAGTGAGATCTATGAAACAGTGGAAATTTAGAACCGCCGCCTTGGCGGTGGCTTTGAGCCTGATGAGCGTACAAGTCCCCGTGGCCGAGGCCGGCTTGCAGGACAAGCTCAACAGCATCTTCAACGACATGGCGAACGTCAGCAACCCCGGCGCCTTTGAAACGGCCCGACGCGGCGTGGTGAGCGGCGGCTCGGCCTACGTCCGCAGCCCCATCGTCCGCACGAGGCTGGTGGACTTCCAGCCGCCCTCCGTGAGCGCCGGCTGCGGCGGCATCAGCTTCTTCGGCGGTTCGTTCTCGTTCATCAACGCCGATCAGTTCGTTGCCCTCCTCCGCGCCGTTGCCGCTAACGCCAAGGGCTACGCCTTCCAGCTGGCGCTGGATGTGGCCTGCCCGTCTTGCAAGCAGTTGATCGACTCCTTGCAGTCCAAGATTCAGGAACTTAACTCCACGCTGGGCGACAGCTGCAAGATGGCGAAGTGGCTCATGGACGAGTCTGGCGCCTCCTCGGCCATCAAGACTGCTACCACGCAGCTGTCCTCTACGGTCAACGGCTACTTCTCCGACTTCTTCGGCGCGAGCTCTCAGGAAGAAGGCAAGTCCTCGAACGTCGTCACGACGCAGAAGGACGAAGAAACCACCAAGAAGATCACGGGCAACCTTATCTACAAGCAGCTCTCGAAGAACAACTCCGTCAATTGGATTCGCGGTTCCGTTGGCACGGCTCAGGAAGAGTACGAGCTGATTCAGTCCATCACCGGCACCGTGATCGTCACTCCGCCGCCCGCATCGGACGGTGACAACACCAAGAGCGACCAATACGGCTTCGAGTGGATTGACTCGAAAGTGTCACTCATCGATTTGATTGAAGGCCGCACCGATCAAACCATCAACGGCTGCGCCACCGTCACGGACGGCGACTGCCCTGAGATCAACGATCAAAAGACGCTGACGTTCAAGGGCCTTCGCCCCCTGATTCTGGGGTATCTCAACGGGGAAGGTGATTCCGTTGGCTTGATCGCGAAGTTCGCTATGTACAAGGGCAACGCGCCGACCGACAACGAAAAGGCGATTTTCCAAAACTTCCCGGCGGGGTCCCTCGCCATGATTCAGCTGATTTCGCAGACGAGTCCGACGTTCGCGCGAAGCAAGGCTCAGGACATCGCCGAGGCGCTGGCGTTGGATATGGCCGATCAGCAGTTGACAGCCGCCATCAAGACAGCTCGACAGGCTATCTCCAACAGCGAGTCGTCTGACACCAAGGACGTTATCAAGAAATTGGATCAGGCCCAGCAGACGATCTATCAGGACTATCAGAAGTACGCCAAGAACCACGTCACGCTGGCCAAGCTCTACCAAGAGCTGCAGTCCGCTTTGTCGGGAATGGACAAGATCAAGGTCTCCGTGAACGGTCGGACTCGGCCTTCTGCCAACACTAATACGACTACGGATCAGGCAGGCGGCTAATAAACCATGATTTTCAATATTTATTCGGTGGGTGACGGGAAACTGCTTTCCGACATCCTCAACGCGGTTGCCATGATCTGCAACCACACCAGCTTCACGTCGCTCATTTTTGCCGGCTTCATGATCGGCATTATCGTGATCGCGTTCCAGTGCTTGATAAGCGGAGGACGAGTAATCAACCTCCACTTCGCACTTATCGCCATGATCCTCTACATGGGGCTCTTCGGCACGAAGTGCTCCGTTGTAGTGTCCGACGCCTACGACGACAAGGTCTACGAGAAGATCGACCACATGCCGCTCGCCGTGGGCGTCACCGGCATGGCAATCTCCAACATCGGGCATGGCCTCGCGTCCATGTTCGAGCAAGGCTTTGGCGACGTGACCCGCACGGACAACTTCGCCTATGCCGAACCTCTGCGCATCTTGAATCAGTTCCGCACGTTCACCGAGTCGGATGAAGTCTTCGCTCGCCTTGATCAGAGTTTGGGCGGCGACACAACCGACACTCGCCAGTCGGTAATCAACTACATCTCGGAATGCGTGATGCCGAACATCGCCACGGGCGGCACGACGGTTTCTGCCATTTACAAAGGAGACCTTGAGGCATTCAGCTCGGAAGACGAGATGAAGATGACGTACTTGGCGATTCCGAACGGCGGCAATCTCACGTGCAAAGACGCTTTCCCCAAGTTCAAAGCGATTTTCAATCCCTTGACGGCGGACACCAAGGTCATTACCTGGGTGAACCGAGTCTTTGGCGTGGAGGGCACCACTGACTACGATCACATTCAGAACGCCATTACGGACCTCTCGACCGTGAATCAGAGTGTTCAGAATTGGATGACCATGTCCCTCCTCCGCGTCCAATACGATCACGCGGCGGATCAGTACTATCGTCGCCATCTCGACACCGCCTCCGCTCTGGCAATCAACCAAACGATCTTGCAAAAGAGCTATCAGCAGGCGTCGGAGCAGACCTTGTTCCTCGTGTCAGCCCGCGCCATGATGGCCCTGATCGAAGGCATGGTCTACGCCATCACGCCGCTCGTGGCGTTCTTGATCTGCACGGGTTCCTTCGGGCTGGGTTTGACCGGCAAGTACCTGTCGATGCTCGTCTGGATCCAGCTCTGGCTCCCCGTCATGCGCATCACGGACATGTACATTCGGGCCGGGGCCAGAGACGCCATCAACGCCACCTTCCTCACTGCCGATCAGTATTCGTTCTTCACGAATGACGCCGTGGGCGCCGCTGTCCAGAACTGGATCGGCATAGGCGGCATGGCCGCCGGTGCGACGCCGATCATCGCCCTCTTCCTCGTCACGGGCTCTTCAGTAGCCTTTACGAGCATGACGAACCGCATGCTGGGCGCGGACCAATTCAACGAAAAGGCGATGGCGCCGGACATCACAAGTACGCCGCCCGTGCTGAATCAGGCCGGCATGGCGAATGCGGACCGTACGCGCGGCGCGCTGGGGACGGGCGCCGAGGCGGTGTTGCCGAAGATCAATGGGTCTCAGCAAGGGGCCATGCTGGTGTCTGCCGCCCAAACCAACACGGCGAACAAGACGTCCAGCTTTAACAGCACCTACGAGGAAATGGCGACGACTGGCACCGGCGGAGAGGAAATGCGGTCGTTTAATCGGAGCTGGGGTGACTTCAAGATGTCTCAGCTTGCCCAAACTGACAGCGCCCTTCACACAAAAATTCAAACTATCGCCAAACAACACGGTTGGTCGGAAGATCAGACCAATGAAGCTGTTGGGCAACTCTCGATGCAACTTGGGTTGGGAATCCAAGGTGGCATCGGCACCCCCGGCGGCAAAGAAGCCAGCTTGCTGAAAGCTAGCTTGGGGATCTCCGGCGACATCACTGGACAAGGGACTCAAAGCCAAAAAGCAAGTTCTGGGGATTCTGCATCAGTGAATTCGTCAGACAGCACCGCTTCGAATCAATCCCAGCAGCTTGCTTCGCAGTTAGCATCAGGTGCAAGAGATGCTGTTCAAAATACCAAAGCCGCCTCGTTGAAAACATCCGGCGCTAAAAGCCAATCGGGCAGACTTGGCACAGCGTATTCAGCCGTTAAATCTGCGCAGCAATCTGAAATTAAGGCTGCCTCTCAACACAGGGCTATGTCCACTTCTCAAACGATGGATGTTCAGCAGGTAGCCCACAACCTCAGTGACCAAGAGAAAGCGAATCTCGCCTCTTACGTCCGTGGTAACGATGCGGCCATGAAGGAAATCAACAAGAATTTCGATAAATTCACGAATCCTAATGGCCCCTATTACATGAACGATTCGGATGCCCGAGCTGCCGCAACACTCACTTATCTTGCAGGCTCTCAAAATTATGATGATCAAATGATGCTAGCTAAGACGGCCTATTCGAGTGAATTGGCCTCTGCCGGATTGTTGGATCCGGTCAAAGTCGAAACCGGAAAAATTGGAGGTCCCGAAGATACGGCGACTGCAAAAGCCAATGCCGTCAAGAATGCCGCAGAAAATAAATTGGACAAGGTGGATAAAGCTATCCCGGCTCCCACGTCTTCCGTTAAGGAACTTCATGAGGCTGGCGTGTCTTCCGTGAAGACTGGCGGCCATTACAACGATTCGATAGTCAATAACAAAAAGGCGGAGGAATCGTGGCGTCAAATTAAACGCGCGGACTACAGCAGAGCACAATCTATTGCCAGCATGTTGGGACAGAAAGGTCTGGCGGAGAATTTTTATAACGGGGCAACGGACTTTTTGCCACCTTCTCTAAGAGGAAAAGCGCAGAATGACCCCATGACGCGTTCCGATACGTACCCCAACAACACTTGGGAGAAGCCCGATACGTCAATCATGCAGGCAGTCACCAATCCCCACGATCCAACCGCTATGCCCAAAACCCCGCTTGTTATGGACTTTGCTTCTCAGAAGCAGTGGGAGTTTGCCGAATCGGTTCGACAGAATGCTACTCCCCAAGTTATTGCCGCAAAATCGGCTGCTGTACGCGAAGAAGTCATGAAAGCGCGCTGGGGCAGTGATGTTAAAGAATCGGATCTTTCCAAGGGAGATATTGAAGAGCTCAATCGTGCTACCCGTGGTTTGCAAGCAAATTTGATCAATGCCATGAACACCGAGCAACAAGGAAATACAACCAAGATTCACAATTTCAATACTGATCTAGGGATTTCAACCGCTAAAAATTCCCGAATGTACTAGTTAATAGGACAAAAAATTAGGGTGCCGGAATACCTCCAGTGGGAATTCATCGGCACCCTTTTTTTGTGTTGAATTCTAGACTTCAGGTACCTCGTCACTCGGCGGGAACTTGCCACGCGACGAATGATTGAGGTAGTAGCCGTCGTTGTGTCCCCGCCAGTACGAAACCTCTTTTTCCAACTTGACCATTCGCTGACGTTCATAAGAAATGATCAACGGATCACTTTCTTTGCCTCTTTGCTTGGCTTTGAATCGTGCAATCTTCTGCTTGTAATCATCATCTTCCGCCGCGTATTCCAAGAGAATGGCCGGTCGCGCTTCAAATTGCCCATTGGAAAGAGAAACGTCAACTAGAGCATTGGCTCCCAACGCCTTCGCTCTACGGATGAACCACGGTTTGATTTCGTGATAGCTC
>CAVACW010000149.1:0-6563 GCA_963587345.1 uncultured Oscillospiraceae bacterium
AGTCAATCAAGGCTTGCTTTCACAAGCCTCTGCCTTTAGGCAGGGGTGGTTGACGGCGCATCCTTAATCCAGCAGGGCGGCAACAACTGTTGCCCGAACTGTTCATTATACCAATGCGATCTACGGCACCTCCTTTGATTTTCGTTGAAAATCAGTGAACGTCCTCGTTTTTTTGAGGTAGGGGTGGAAATGATCGGATGGCATGATCGCGATGCAAAATGAAATGGGGAAAGTACGTAATTCGATGGATGGGCTGTCAGGGTAATCCCTTATTTATTTGGAAGTATTTCATTTTCATTTCGTTACACTGCGCCACAACGCGGCCAGGTCTGTACTACAGGCGCCACAAGAGCAAGAAACGGCCGGCTTTCCCAACCTCCCTCAACAGGAAATCATCATGCAGTGGCTTGAAGGCATCAATGCCGTCACGGTGATATTCGCGGCGTTGTGCGTGTTCGCCATCGGGTATCGCTTTTACGGCTTGTTCATTGCGCAGAAAGTGCTCAATGTCGACGCCAAGCGGCAGACGCCTGCCGTGAAATACGCGGACAACCGCGACTTCGTGAAGACCGACAAGTTCGTCTTGTTCGGTCATCATTTCGCCGCCATTGCGGCGGCCGGCCCCCTTCTCGGACCGGTTCTCGCCGCCCAGTTTGGCTATCTCCCCGGCCTTTTGTGGATTCTGATCGGCTGCGTTCTCGCGGGCGGCGTCCATGACATGGTCGTCCTCTTCTGTTCGGTGCGCCACGGCGGCAAGTCGCTCGCGAACATCGCCATGAAGGAAATCGACCGTCCGACCGGCATCGTCGCGAGCTGGGCCGTTCTCGCCATCTTGATCCTGACGCTGGCGGGCCTCTCGATCGCGTGCGTGAACGCCATGCACGACTCGCTCTGGTCCACCTACACGGTGGCGGCTACGATTCCGATCGCCATCATCATGGGCCTCTACATGCAGGTGTGGCGCAAGGGCGACGTGTTCGGCGCCTCCGCGCTGGGCGTGATTCTGCTTTTCCTCTGCATCCTCTCCGGCCCCTGGGTTGCGGCGCATCCCGAATACTTCGGCTGGCTTGACCTCGACAAGAAGACGATGTCGATCGCGATCCCGGTCTACGGGTTCCTCGCGTCCGTTCTGCCGGTGTGGCTTCTTTTGCTGCCCCGCGACTATCTCTCCACCTTCCTCAAGGTGGGCACGATCGTGGCGCTCGCGCTGGGGATCGTCTTCGTGATGCCCAACTTCAAGATGCCTCCGATCACGGAATTCGTGCACGGCGGCGGCCCGATCATCGCGGGCCCGGTGATTCCGTTCCTCTTCATCACGATCGCTTGCGGCGCGCTTTCGGGCTTTCATGCAACGATCGGCACGGGCACGACCCCGAAGATGATCGGCAACGAAAAGGATGTGCTCTTCGTGGGCTACGGCGCGATGCTCACCGAAGGCTTTGTTGCGGTGATGGCTCTCATTGCCGCCTGCGTTCTCGTGCCGGCCGACTACTTTGCGATCAACTCTGCGGCGGACAAGTTCGCCGCGCTCGGCATGCAGGTCGATGCGCTTCCCGCTCTCGAAGCGGAAGTTCAGGAGCACCTCTCGGCGCGTCCGGGCGGCTCCGTGAGCCTTGCGGTCGGCATGGCCTACATCTTCAGCCGCATCCCCTGGATGGATCACCTGATGGCCTACTGGTATCACTTCGCCATCATGTTTGAAGCCGTGTTCATTCTTTCCGCCGTCGACGCGGGCACCCGCGTGGGCCGCTTCTTCCTGCAGGAAATGATGGGCAAGGTCTGGCCGAAGTTCTCGGACCGCGACTGGATCCCTGGCATTCTCATCACTTCCGTGATCTTCACGGGCGCGTGGGGCTACCTTGTGTACTCGGGCGACATCTCGAGCATCTGGCCGCTCTTTGGCATCTGCAACCAGCTGCTGGCCTCCGTGACGCTTTTGATTGGCACCACCGTGCTGCTGCGCTTGAATAAGACGAAGTACGCCTGGATGACGGGCGTTCCCGGCATCCTCATGACCATCATCACGATGTGGGCCGGCGTCTGGCTTGTGATCTACCAGTACCTGCCCGCGGGCAAGATGCTCCTTGCCTTCCTCTCCGTGCTCGTCATGGTGCTGATGGCGGTGGTGATCGTTGGCGTGCTGCGCCGCTGGGCCGTCCTCCTCAAGATGGACACTCACGTGCTTGACCCCTATGGCGTCGACGTGAAGGAAGTCGTTGAAGAGTAGTCCGACGGCTTTTTGAAAGACTCGCTCCCCTGCGGTTCACGAAGGATCGCGGGGGATTTTTTTTCGCGCAGGAAAGGCGCGGCGAGCGCTGGATGCAGAAACTCGTCAGGCGGCGGCAAGAAGGTCGAGCTCGAGCACTTCGCCCGCGAGGATGGAGCTCGCGAGGTCAGCTACGCTCTGCGCGTAGAAGAACGACCGGTTGTAGTCGAGAAGCGTCGCAAAGTTGGGCGTGCCCACGCGGTAGATCGTTTGGTCGCCCGCGGGGAGGCTCACGAGAAGCACCTTGAGAGAAGGCGGGTAGGGCAGGGGCGCGGGCATCTCAACTCCGGCGTCCAGAAGGTTTTGCAGCGTCGTTGTGAGCCGAGGCTCGCCCGTGTCAAAAATTCGGGCAGCGGCTGTCGGCACGTCGCAGGGCCAGCTCACCGGCAGGTTCGGGGTCCAGCCCACGGTCGCTAAGTAGTTTGCGGCCGAGCCGATCGCGTCCGCCGGAGACTGTGACAGGTTGACGACGCCGTCGCCGTCCAGGTCCACGCCGAGCTTTTCGATGTTGCTTGGCATGAACTGGCAGATTCCGAGCGCTCCCGCAAAGCTCCCCTTGATCGAGCGAGGCTCCACGCCCGCGCGCCACGTGAGCGTGAGAAAGCTTTCGAGCTCCTTTTGGAAAAAGGGCGCACGCCGCGTGTAGTCAAAGCTCAGGGTGCAGAGAGCATCGAGTGTGGGAATGCTGCCCATGCGCCGGCCGTAGTTCGTCTCGATGCCGATCACGGCGGCGACGATCTGGGGTGGAATGTGAAAGCGCTGCCAGGCTTCGGTGAAGGCGGCGCCGTTCGCGTCAATGAAGGTGAGGGCGTCGGCGACGCGCGAGGCGTTCACATAGTTGCGGCGGTGCCGGAACCAGTCCTTTGGCGTCGAGGTGGCCGTGAGCGAGGGCCGGCTCATGATCCGCAGCGTGGTGTCGTTGGGGCGCCCCTGCGCGAGCGCATTGATAATCCAGCTAAAGGGAATGGCGCGGCTTTCGGAAACCTGCGCCGCCCAGAGTCGCACGTCATCGCGCTTGGCGTAATTCACAAAGGGCGCGATGTCATCTTCGGCCGAAGCTGCCCGAACGGTCGGAATGCCCGACGCAAAGACCGCCGCGGCGGCGAGAAGCCGGCGGCGCGAGCAGGTCGTCCGGGCGGTCGTTGGCATCAGCAAGTCTCCGAAAAAAGCGTCTTCGCATCATAGCGCCTCAGCCGGGCGCCGCCTCATTCTTTTGGCGGAAGACTTGCGCCAAGCCAAAGTCAATCTGATAATATCGAATTTTCCGCAATTCCTGTGTCATATTAATGCACAAGTATCTTTTAACGGCTGCGGCGGCCTTGGTGCTCGCCGGCTGCCAGAGCACGTCGTCTGATCCCTATCGCTGGCACTATGCTGCGGCGAGGGAGACGGTGTGTCTTGAGACGGAAGGGGCCACGGACGTGGCGCTCACGCTTCCCCTGCGGCAGGCGCTGCAGGACAAGGGCGTGACGGTGGTGGAGCCGGGAGAAGGCGTTCACTGCACGAAAAAGCTCCTTTTCTCAGCGAAAATGGGCGGCTGGAGCGGTGCGGAAATCCGTCGGGCGCAGCTGGTGTTGACCGACATGCCCGCCGACGGCGGCATGGCGCCGGTGACGGGCTACCGCGTGACGATGGAAAATACGGTGACGAGCGGCGACTTGGGCAGCCCCGCCGCGGATTCGACGACCGTCATCCGCACGCTCGTGGACCGGATGTTTCCCGATCCGGTGCCCTGGAATCCGGACTGATCAGTCGCCGTACTTTTCCCGCCAGAGCGCCGTCGCCTCCCGCCAGAAAGCGGACAGGGTGTCGGCGCCGATTTTTTTGAAGCCGAAAAAAGGAAAGAGCGATTCGAGCGTCGCTAGCGTCGCTTCCGTTGTGACGGCGGGGGCCTTGCGTTGCTTGGAAAGCTTTTCGCCGTCTTCCCCGCAAATGAGCCTGATGTGAAGGTAGCGGGGCGTCGGGACGTGCAGCGCTTCCTGCAGTTCGATCTGCCGCGCGGTGCTCGTGAGGAGATCCTCGCCTCGGACGACGTTGGTGATGCCTTGATCGTTGTCGTCCACGACGACCGCAAGCTGATAGGCCCAGCAGCCGTCGGCGCGCCGGATTACAAAATCCCCCACCTCGCGCTCGACGTTTTGTGCCTGAAGTCCCAGCCGCCGGTCGGTGAATGTCACGACGCGATCTTCGGTGAGAAAGCGCAGGCTGCGCACAGGGCGGCCCTGGGTGCCGCATCGGCAGGTGCCGGGGTAGACGCCGGGGGCGAGCCCCCGCCGCTCGTTTTCCCGCTTCACTTCCTGCGTCGTGCAGGCGCACCCGAAGGCGCGGCCGCTCTCGCAAAGCGCTTTCATCGCCGCTTCATAGAGCGCGGAGCGCTCTGACTGGCGCACGACGGGTTCGTCGGACGTCATGCCGAAGGCGGCAAGCGTCTGAAGAATGGCGTCTCCCGCGCCCGGCACGTCGCGAAAGGGGTCGATGTCCTCGATGCGCACGAGCCAGACGCCGTCGTGCGCGCGGGCGTCAAGCCATGTCGCCATGGCGCAGAAAAGACTGCCGCGGTGCAGCGGTCCGGTGGGCGAGGGCGCAAAGCGCCCGCGGTAGGGGAAGGTGCTTGAAAAAGACATGATGGCGTGCATTATGGCGCAGAAAAACAAGGCCTTCGGCGCCTGCCCCGAAGTAGGTAGTTCCGAGGACGGAGGCGGCCGGAATCGTGAAGAATCCGCCTTACAATGCGCGCCAGTCTCCGCTCGTGATGCGGTCACCCGGGCGCCGGCGCTCTCGCTGGTTTCTGCCCTCAAGAAGAGTCAGCAATGTCTCAGACAAAATCTTCTGCTCCCGTTTCCCACAACGTCTTTGTTCTCACCTGGCTTCTCGCCGCCTGCTCCATGATAGGCCCCTTTGCGACTGACATGTACCTGCCGAGCTTCCATGAAATGACGGAAGTCTTCGGCGTCCCCTTGTCGGGCGTGCAGCAGACGCTGTCGTCTTATCTGATTGGCTTTGCGGTGATGACGCTTTTTTATGGCACGGTGAGCGACGTGATCGGCCGAAAGCCCACGATGGTGGGGGGCTTTCTCTGCTTTGCCGCCGCCAGCCTCGGCGCCGCGTTTTCGACGACGCTCGAGGCGGTCGTCGCCTTTCGCTTTATTCAGGGGGTCTTTGCGGGCTGCGGCATGGTGATCGGCATGGCCGTGATTCGCGACCTCTACGGCGGCCCGGAAGCCCAGAAGCTCATGGCCTACGTGTCGATGGTGTTCGGGTTCGGACCGGCGCTGGCGCCCGTGGCCGGAGGCTGGATGGCGATGCATCTGGGATGGCAGAGCCACTTTTATGCGTTGGCGGGAATCAGCCTGTTTCTCGCCGTCGCCTGCCTCATCTGGCTGCCGGAGAGTCTTCCCAAGGAAAAGCGCACGCCGGTGAATCTCAAGGTGCTTGCCGCGGGGTACGCGCATACGGTGACCAACGCGGGGTTCGTGCTGGGATGCATCGCGCTGGGGATCGCGTTTCTGGGGCAGGGTGTTTTCATCGCAGGCGCCGCGGACTGGTGTGTGAACGTCATGGGCTTTGCCGCCAACGAATTCTGGAAGCTCTTTTTGCCGATGATCGCAGGCGTTGTGATCGGCAGCTGGGTTTCAGCCCGGGCGGCGCACCGCTGGGGCATGGTGACGACGATCCGCTTCTCGTTCATCGTGATGATGGCGGGGGCGTTGCTTGCGCTGCTTGAAATTCTGTTTATTGAAAAGCCCGTGATGCCGATGGCGGTGCTCCCGCTTGTGGTTTACACGACGGGGCTCGGCATGGTGCGGCCGGGGATGTCGCTGCTGTTGATGGACACCTTCCCGCAGTCCCGCGGGCTCGCCAGCTCAATGCTGAACTTCATCCAGACGCTTGCGTTCGCGCTTTGCTCAAGCCTCATCGTGCCGGCGCTCTACGGGAGCTTTGCGGCCTACGACGCGGCGATGATCGCCTTTGGCGTCGTCACCATCGCCCTCTGGCAGGCAAGCGCCTGGCTGCACATCCACAGCGACCGCAGCGCGGGGCTGGCGGATCGCAGCCGCAAGGTTTAGCCGCTCGCCAGGCGGGCGCCTTTGGCCCGGGGCCGGCTCAGACTGAAGGCGCCCGTCAAACGCAAAAAAGCAAAATTTGTGACAAATCAGAGACAGCGTGGGCCGAAAGCAAAAATAGTGACGCGGCGTGCTTGACAAGTCTTTTCGATACTGTATGATTCGCATCCTCTTCGCCGCGGGAGTAGCTCAGTTGGTAGAGCGCAACCTTGCCAAGGTTGAGGTCGCGAGTT
>CAVACW010000150.1:0-6537 GCA_963587345.1 uncultured Oscillospiraceae bacterium
CGCTTCTCATCGGCGCCCTCAACTTCACGAACGCCTACACGGTCACGAGCGAAGTCGAAGTTCGGGGCGAGGAAAAGGGCTACATCGACATTCTCGCGACGCCTTCCGCCGAAGGCCGCGCGGAAATGTCCTACCTTATCGAAGTGAAGTACCTCGCACCAAAAGCGGCGACAGACGAAGCCAAGGCGGATGCGCTGGCTAAAGCCTGGGGGCAGATTCGCCGCTACGAGAAGGCCGACAATGTGAAGTGCCTCCCGAAGCTCACGCGCATCGTGGCGCTCTTCGTTGGACTCAAGCTGGAAACGCTTGAAATCGACTGAGCCGGCCAAAAAATCGCGAAAACCGCGACAAACTGCCCCAGTCCAAGCGAAGGTCGCCAATAACCTCTCAGGGATTACTTTTTCTGAGAGGGTCTTATGTCCCGTCCAACGCTTCGCCCCGCCTATAAGGCGGTTCTTTCCATTGACCTTGGCGCCAAGGCCACCGGTCTTTTTACCGCCGTGCATCCGGCTAGCCGTCATCCGACGAGCGCCGACACGTCCGCCGCGACGATTCTTTTGCCCGAGGCCAAGGTCTTCAAGTTCGCGCAGAAGGAGCGCACGATGACGCGCCACGCCCGTCGTTCGCGCCAGCGCTTTGCCTTTGCGCGACTTTTGCTGTCGCTCATTCTGAAGGATCAGCTCGATGCCGCTGGCATCACCCTGAAGTTCAAGGAAGAACACCGCCTGACGGAGGCGGTCTCGGGGCTCTTGAAGCGCCGGGGCTACACGTACATCAAGGCCACCGACACGGACGACGAGTTCGACCTCTACGAGGTGGATGCCGAGGTGCTGGCCTTCCATCCGAAGCTCGCGCCCTTCTTTAGCGGCTACGAAACCGTAGGCGACGCGTGGGACGATCTGGAACAGCAGCCCGTCACTGTGAAGAACCTCGCGGCGGTGCTGAATCCCAAGCAGTACGCCACGGACTTCAAGAAGGCGTACCCCAACGACCGATCCACGCAGGAGATCGGCAAACGCGCCGTGAAGAAGCTCCAGCTGCTCGCCAAAGACATCGTGCAGGCGGTGCTGACGGGGAGCCGAAGCCGCAAGGAGTACTTTGAGGCCATTCGTATGGACATTGCCCGTGATGAACGGCTCGCTCCCGTCGTGCGCGCCTGTGGCGGTCTGGATCGCTTCTGGCGATTGATCTCGAACGTCTCGAACCTGCAGCTCCGGGCTTTGCGCTGGTACTTCGACAACCCCGACTTCAAGGAGGGCGCGAAGTGGCTCCCGCAGCGCATGAAGAACGTCCTCCGGCGAGAGTTCCAGTACTTTGAAGCGGGTTCCCCCGAGGAGCAGACGCGCATCAACGGTCTTATGGAGGATTTGGACGATCTGCCGCCCTTGGATTTCCTCTGCATGACGGATCCCGAACGCACGATTCCGCCTTATGACCGGATGTACAACCGCCGCCCGCCCGTGGACCAAACCCTTCTCTTGGCTCCAGCCGCACTGTACCGGCGCTATGGAGCGGTCTGGAAATCTTGGGTGGTGCGCCTTGAGAAGGAGGCGCCCGACTACATGGACGGGCTCGACTCGCTCGAAGCTAAGACAGACCGCAAGTCTCGTCTGGGCAACGAAGGGCTCCCCGACAAGGACTATACGGCGGCCCGCTTCCTGCAGCGCATTCTGGACTGCACGTTGGCGCGGGATCCGTACCGCCTGCGGATGCTTGCCCGCGACGAACCGGGTTCCAAGGCGGACGCAGGCTTGATCGAGCTCACCCGAGTGCTGGGGTCCCAGCACCTTGACAACTTCTTGGGTCTTGCCAAGGACTACTACGCCGAATGCGCCGCCGCCAAGAGTGGCATGTGGACGCCTTCGGAAAAGAACGTCTTGGAGCGCTCAGACATTCATCCCCCGAAGAAGCAGAAGATCCTCAACCTGCTCGTCGCAAACGTCTTCGGGTTCTCGGAAGAGGACGCGAAGGAGTTTCGCCGATTCGTCTGGAAGGAGAAGTTCCCGGCCCGTCGCGGGGCGCCGGTGTCGCCTCGTTCGATCTGCGCGGGTATTGAGAAGGTGCGCAAGGACTTCGGGATGGACTTTCCGGCGGAATACCGCCGAGCGCTGGACGGCGACAAGGACGCGGACAAGGAAGTGGTGCGAGCCGCCGACAATGTGGTGCACCTTGCTGAGCACTTCCTTTCCATCGGGATGCCCGAAGAGTGCGTCCGCCGCGTGAAGAATCCCTATTCGATGGCCCAGCTCTATACGCTGATCGAGGAGGAGCGTTCGGGCTTTACGAGCACGACGCAGGCGACGCACGAAGAGAACCGCTGGCGCACGATGAGCGGCGACGCCGATGGCGCTCACTGCTGCCGGCTGCCGGCAGACTGCGTACGGCCTTTTGACGGGATGCTCGCGCGCTTGCTGGATCGGCAGGCGTACGAGCTCGCCAAGGCCGTCTTCGCGGAGCTGAAAGACAAGGTGAAGGAGGCGAACGCCGACATTGACTTCTCGGTGGTGATTGAGCAGAACAGCTTCACGTTCGGTGTCGATCTCAACACGATGAAGAGCAACGCCAAAGGGCGCAAGAAGGCGGAGAAGAAGGAAGCCCGCCAGAGTGCGGAATGGCAGGCGCGGGAAAAGCGCATTGAAGCGTCGAGCTTTGGTGTCTGTCCCATTACGGGGCGGTCGCTCGCAGAAGGCGAGGGCGTCAACTTTCACATCATCCCCAGAAGCCACACCCTCCCGTGGATGGGCACGATCTTCAACCACGAGGCGAACCTCATTCGCTTGTCCCCAGAAGGCGCTCGCCGTGTCGTTGGGGAACGCCTCACGCTGGGGCGTCTGTCGCCGTCCTATCTCGTGAACGCCTTCGGCACTTCGAATGTGGCGCAGATCGAAAACGAGATTTCGGGCGCCGTGGCAGACCTTGCGCGCCGGCGTCGGCTGACGGCTTTCGAGTCCCTGCGGTCCAATGAGCAGCGCTTGGTGCGGCATGCCCTTTTCTTGGATGACAACTCAGCAGCTCGCCGCGAGGTCATCCGTCTGCTGGGCACTCTCAACAAGGCCGTCGTGAACGGCACGCAATCCTGGCTTGTGCGGTGCTTCTACGAAAAGCTCAACTCCCTCACGGAAGAGTGGCGCAAGACGACGGGGAACGCCCTCACGCCTCATGCGTGGAAGGTGCAACCCGTGTCTGTCGCCGAACTGCGCAACCGTGCGGCGGAGTACGACATTGACTGGACCAAGGAGGCGGGCGAGTCCGCAACGTCTCAGGCGATTGACGCCCTCTGCGCCTACGGCGTGGCGGCGGGCAATCCTTCGATTTGCGCGACGCTGGGCGCCGATGAGGCCGTGTCGGACTCGGAGAACTGCGGCACCACGCGCCCCTTGCAGAACCTCTTCCCGGCGGACTGTCGCGTCATTCGAGTGAACCGCAAGCCCTTTGGCGACAAGACGGATCCCGCAAGTCGCCAGCTCTTCAAGGCGGGGCTCTATGCCGAGCACTTCCTGCCGGTGTACGTCTGCGGCACGTCGGTGTACGTGGGTTTTGCCTATCCGAAGAAGGGCGAGACTGCCGCCAACTGCGTCCCCGTGACGGGCGATGCGGCGCTGATGATGAAAGAGCTCGCGCCCTATTTTGAAAAGCCCGCAGCCATAGGCGAGGGACACCCGGTCGTTTGCCGCATCGACAAGGCGAAGGCGTACAAGCTCTTCTCAAGAATTTTCCGCGAGGACCCGACGGTGACGGACGATGATCGGCGCATTGCTCAGGTGCTCGATGCGCTTCACTACACGACGAAGCGCTCTCCCGTGGCTTCGGTGATGATGGACGCTACCAAGACGAAGTTCTTGCCGCGCGACGCGCTCTCCGTGAAGTGCTCCGTCAAGGCCGAGTATCGCGGGCGCAAGCTGCCGTACAACTTCCTTGGGAGTTTGACGCTTCCGTTTGAGGCGCAGTGGAATGAGTACTTCGATCTGCCGGAGCTCTCCGACAAGTGGGGCCGGAAGCTGGATGACGTGCTCGCCGATGAGCCGGACTTCAATCTCGACGCGGTGCTCCGGGCAAAAGCGGGCGTCAAGGCGCAGGATCGCGCACACGCCCCCGTGCGGCAGGTGGTGAGCCTCCCCGTGGTGCAGGCGCCTTCTCGCGGGGTTCGCTTTGAGCGCAACTCGTGGGATGGGAAGAGCGTTCATCAGCTCTTGGACGCCGACAGCGGGCCCTACAAGGGCTTCTCCGTCGCTTCGGACGGCAAGGTGCTCTGGGATGCGCCGCTTTGGGTGCCGGCATTGGTTGGAAAGCGCGGGACGCCCAACAACTATACGAACAAGCTCTATCGCGGCCAGCCCTACGTTCGCTTTGACGACTGGCGTCAGGTAGACAAGTCCGATGTGGGGCTTGAGATGGCGCCTTCCTCCGCTTCTCGTCGCTTCGTGCGCGGGCGGCTGGCGTTTGACGCCTTCAAGCAGTGGCTCGCGGCTGAGGGCGTGGAGACCGTGCCGCAGTCGCCCAAGGAGATTGCGGCGGAGTACGTTTGCGGATGGAAACACATCGGTGACTTCTTCGGGCCGCTGGAAGCCGTGATGAACAAGCCCCGAAAGAAGCTCCTCATCGAAAGCGCTGGAAAGGTGGTGCGGTTTGCGTTTGAGGTAGCGACGGCGAATAAAGCTATGGAGGAGGCATACAACAAGGCTCGATAGAACATAAGGGCAACAAAAAACCGGCTTGATTGGCCGGTTTTTTTTTTGTTGGGTTCGAAAAAGTGCGGGGATTTTCTGCAATTGGCGGGATTTCGAAAGACTTGGGTGCTGAAAAACAAAAGCGTTCGATTTTTTAAATAATTTAATGGTTTTCTGTTTTGGTGTTTGTTGGATGGTCAGTGAAAGAGGATCTTCTGAAAACAAAACCTCACTTTCAAAAGGTTTCTGTTTTGGTGTTTGTTGGATGGTCAATGAAAGTGTCTGGCACATCCCTGCGAACAACGACAAGAAAAGTTTCTGTTTTGGGATTTATTGGATAGTTGCTGAAAGTGTCTAAAATGAGAAGGCTTATTTTTGAGTACTTTGGTTCAGTTTTGGCATTTGTTGGATGGTCACTGAAAGTGTGAACTCGGTCAGGTCGCCAGTCCACGTAATAGGTTTCTATTTTAGTGTTTGTTGGATGGTCACTAAAAGCTAACGAATTCCAATTATTCGGCGGCGACGTCTTCAGTTTCCATTTGGTTGTTTGTTGGACGGTCAGTGAAAGAATGATGTGATGAAACTCTAGTCTCGTCGCAGCGGTTTCTGTTTGGTTGTTTGTTGGATAGTTTTTGAAAGAAAATCCATCGCTTGGAGGGCAGAAAGTACTCTGATTTCTGTTTTGGTATCAGTTGGATGGTTGTTGAAAGGAAGTTTGTAGCGACGCGATTGTCGATCCAGGCTTGTTTCCATTTTGGTGTTTGTCGGATGGTTACTGAAAGGCTTTGACTTCGTGTTGACGGTCTGCACCAGACGCAGTTTCTGTTTGGTTGTTTGTTGGGTGGTGCTGAGATAAAGTGTTGCGGGTCGATAAACATGCGACAGCAATGTTTCTGTTTAGGTATTTACTGAAAGATTCTCGGGTTGCTAGCTACGCGACGAAAATTTGAGTTTCGATTTGGGTATTTATTGGATAGTGCTGAAGAACTGGAAAAATGTGTATCACCGTAGCTTGAGCCGAGGTTTTTGTTTTGGTATTTGTCGGGTAGTTGCTGAAGGTCATGCAGCCGGCAGTACATTTCTGTTTTCGAGTTTCGGTTGCAGTGTTTGCTGGACGGTTGTTGAAAAGACGAGAGAGGGCAAGGAAATTGCAAATATAGAGCTTTTGGTGTTGAGTTTGTCAGATAAGTATTGAAAGCAATACTCCTCGGCACTCGTTGCTTTGTCTTGTTGAGTAGGCATTAAAATACGCTACTGTTCACTTCATTCGAAGTTTCTGATTAATTTCTGTTATGGCGTCTGTTTAATATGTTTTGAACTATTGGATGGACTTTGAAGTAACTTTCGCGCGCGGCATAAAAATGCGATTGGATAGATTTCGAAAGATGCAATCGCAGATTTTTCTCGGGAATAGAAAATAAGATATTCTTGCCGGATAGGCTGAAAAGCAATATCTAGTTTTTGCGAAAGCCTGTTTTGCAGAAAATCCAAGTTTTTAAAGAGCGTTTGGATTGCGCAGATAAGGAAAAACGGACTCTGCCGGGTGGCAGAATCCGTCTCCTTTTTAACCCGAGGTGCGCCGGAACGAGGCCATTGCAGTAGCTCGGGACAATCTTTGCTGTTTACGGGTTTCAGTTCGCCCGGGGGCGAAGTACCTATCCAACAGTCGGAATTATACCAACTCGATCACGTTGTCAAGTCGCCGTTTTCGCGGAAATCGCGAAAGTGCCGTCACCCGCCTCGGCGCCCGCTTCCCTTTGGCCTCGGCCTCAAACAACTCGGCCCGTGCCAAGGGCTTTCTGGACCGAAGCCACAACAAAAGCGCGAGGGAGCCCCTGACTTTTAGTCATGGGGAGGAATCGCGCCCCGT
>CAVACW010000151.1:0-6406 GCA_963587345.1 uncultured Oscillospiraceae bacterium
CGTCAGCTTCAGATCACCAACAATACGGTGACGTTGAGCAATTCCACGCTGGCAGGCCCCGGTGGCGATGATGCAGAGGATGACGCTGCCATCTACCTTGCGGGCGCCGGGCAGATTGTGTCCAACGAGGACTACGCAGCGGACAGCAATGTTCACAAGGACAACAAGGTCATCATCACCGATTCCAAACTTTCGGGTTACATCGACATCGTTGGCGCGGCAGGCTACAACTCCGAGTCCAACACGGTGGAGATCAAGGGCGACACCGAGATTTCTGGCTGGACGGAAGGCGTGCTGACGGGCGGCCATGGTCACGGGGCATTGAGGAATACGGTGCTCATCGAAGGTGGCAAGGTCAATGTGCAGGAGCTCGATGATGACGGCACCGACATGACGCTCTTGGGCACCATTTCCGGTGGTCTGGGCCTTGAAACGGCGAACCAGAATCAGTTCATCATTCGCGGCGGCGAGGTGAAGGGAACCATCGTCGGCGGCTACTCGCTCAAGGAGGCGAGCAACAACACCGTGAGCGTTGAGGCGGGTTCTGTAATGGGCTCCTTCATCGGCGGTGTAGCCGAAGCTGAGGAGAAAAACTTGGGCGACCAGTACACGACGATGCGTGTCTATGGCAACAGCGTCAAGATAGCGAGCGGCGTCAACACGGATCCGGAGCTTGAGGTCTACGGCGGCATGGCGGTTGTCAATCGTAGCAATGTGACGAAGGTATCGATGCAGGAAAACAGCGTCACGCTGGGCGAAGTGAAGGTTGGCAACGTCTACGGCTCCGTCGTGTCGATCTCGCCCGACAGCAAGGCGACTATTGAGGCGTCTGCGACGATTGAATTGAACGGCACGACGGTGAAGGAAGATGTGGCGGCTGTGTATGTGGTTGAGTCGTCGAACGAAGACACAGCTGCGCTGATGCTGGCGGATGCGGCACCAACTTCGAGGACGACGCGCGCGTCCGAGCGGACGGTCACGGTGGGCGAGAGCATCATCAAGCTCACCAATGTGACGGTGGGGGGCACGGTGGGCGGCGTGTCGGGCGCCACCGGTGCTTCCAACAAGACGTCCGTTGAGGCGACGGGAGTCAACTCGGTTGGCGGGATCTCTGACGACGTTTCCAAGATCACGCTCAACGTGGGTGCAGCCAACAAGGACGCGGCGGTTCTGACCTTGACCGATGGTGAGACAGAGGTGGAAGACGTCACGGTGGTGGTCAACGGTCTCGATGCCGAAGCCGCGAGCAGCAAGCTTATTGCGACGAAAAATGGCGCGAAGGCAACGCTTTCGGGCACTATGACGTATACGGGCACTTTTGAGAGCGCCACCAAGACGCTTAACAGCACGACCATCGACGAGAGCAATCCGCTCACGGCTGAAACGGTTACCAAGTCGGAAGACTCTGTGAAGACTCTCAACGAGAACGCGAAGACCCTTGCCGAATCGCTCCTTGGCTCCGTGGCCCTCATTAACCAGGGCGCTGAATTCATGGCCTCAGAAGGGCTCGCGGCGATCAATGCGGCGGCTTCAGCGGACTCCGTGACCGCCTTCGGTGCGGTTTCTGCTGGCTCCACCCGCTACGAGACGGGTTCTCACGTGGATGTCGATGGCGGCAACTACGTTCTCGGCGCGGCGACGAAAGTCGGTTCTGTGACGCTCGCTGGCTATGCGGAACTCGGCTACGCCGAATCCGAGGCCCATGTGAAGAACACCAAGGCCGACGGCGAACACACCTATTACGGCGTGGGCGTTGCGGCTCGCTACGACTTTGAGGTCCCCTTCTACGTGGAAGGCTCCGTGCGCGTCGGTCAGGCGAAGACGGAGTTTGACGGCTACTACGGCTCCAACAATGCCAAGGCGAAGTACGACGCGAAGTCCGTCTATACGTCCGCTCACATTGGTGCGGGCTACGTGTTTGACATCACGGACAGCTTGAAGTTTGATGCCTATGGCCGCTACCTCTACACCTACCTCGGCTCCGACAAGGTGACGCTCTCGAATCCTGAACGGGATCATCTGAAACTCGACGCTACCTCGACGCAGACTGTTCAGCTGGGCGCGAAGGTGAAGGGCACTGTCAGCGAAAAGGTGAGCTGGTTTGCTGGCGCGGCTTACGAGCACGTCTTCGGTGGCGACGCGGATTCGTGGTTGAACGATCAGAAGATCGTTTCGCCGTCTGTTTCCGGCAACTCTGGCATCCTCGAAGCGGGCGCGTCGGTGAAGCCCTCTGCTGGCTCGCCGTGGAAGTTTGATTTCGGCGTCAAGGGCTACGTGGGTGACCGTCGTGGCGCCACGGGATTCGCGCAGGTGCAGTATCTGTTCTGATCACCTGACGTAATCTGACAGACAACGGCCGCAACGAGGGAGGTGGGAACTTCCTGAGTTGCGGCCTTTTTTCTGCCGACGGATGTCACCAAAGAACTAGTCGTGGCCGTCACCATGGGGGGAGGCGCCGCATGCCTTGTGCTCCGAGAATGAAGCTTGTCATAACTAAGCAGACTTCGAAGGAGAAGCGCTATGGAATTAAATCGCAGAAACTTCATCGGTACGGCTGTTGGTGCAGCGGCTGCCGCCGCTGTCCCCGGTGTAGCTTTCGCCACCGCGAAGACCGTGAAGAAATGGCACAAGACCGTTAATGTCGTCATCATTGGCGCGGGTGGCGCAGGTTTGGCGACGGCCGTTTCGGCCGCTGAGCATGGCGTGAAGAACATCTTGATTCTGGAAAAGATGGCCTTTATTGGTGGCAATACGTCGGTGGCTACGGGCGCCTTCAATTCTTGGGATCCGAAGCAGAAGGAGCAGGGCATCGATGACAGCCCCGAAAAGCACGCCGAGCAGACGCTGAAGGGCGGCGACTATCGCGCGAATCCAGAGTTGGTGAAGTACTTCACCGCCAACACCTACGATACGATCGTCTGGCTTGAAAAGAAGGGAGTTCGCTTCCAGCCCAAGATCAAGCAGGTCTATGGTGCTCTTTGGCCGCGTTCTCATGCAACGGAGGCAAGCAAGGGCAGTGACTACATTCGCGTCTTGTCTCAGGAAGCTGAAAAGCAAGGCACAAAGATTGTGACGGACGCGAAGGTCGTAGACATCATTCGCGAAAAGCCGCTCTCTGGTCGTGTTCTCGGTGTTGAGTATATTGACGAAGACGGCAAGCACATCTTTGTACGCGCTAAGAAGGCGGTTGTCGCTTGTGCGGGCGGCTTTGGTGCCAATCGTGAAATGCGTTCGCTTCACGATCCGCGGCTCTACAACCTCACGACGACGAACGTCGAAGGCACCTCCACGGGTGAAGTGCTTGTGGCGATGGAGGACATCGGTGCAGCTGTGACGGGCATGGACCATATCCAGTGCAATCCCGGTTGCCCTCCGGGACGCAAGTTGCGCGTCAACATGTTCTCGTGGCCGCAGAACATGATTATGGTCGGTTACGACGGCAAGCGCTTCATCGCGGAAGATTCTCGCCGCGACCAGATGCGCGATGCCATTCTGGCGCTTCCGAAGCAGACGGCGTTCTGTATTCAGGATGACTACGGTCAGAGTTTGAACAACATCGGGCACCAGAAGGACAACCACAGGGCACTTGAAACGGGTGATGCTTGGCGCGCTGATACGCTTGAAGAGCTGGCCCAAAAGGCGGGCATTGATCCGGAAAAACTCAAGAAGACGGTGGAGGACTACAACAAGGACTGCGATGCCGGCAACGACCGCGTTGGCAAAAAGCCGCACAACCTGCGTCGCATTGAAAAGGCACCTTTCTGGGCGGGCTTTGCGGGCATGAGCGTGCACCACACGATGGGGGGCGCCGTGATCAATAAGTACACGCAGGTGATCGATCGTCACGGCAAGATCATTCCTGGTCTGCATGCCGTGGGTGAAATCACGGGCGGCATCCATGGCTCGAACCGCTTGGGTGGCAACGCCATTGCCGACGTCTTTACGTTCGGTCGCTTGACGGGCATCGCTCTTGCCGATGGAAAGTAGGTTTTTGACGAGATCTTCTCTCTAGTTGGATTGGGAGGCTTCTTTGAGAATTAATCTGGAAGCCTCCCTTTTTTCATGCTTCGTCGATGAGTTTCAGAAGATTTACAAAGTCCACTGGTGTTCTTGTCTGCAGTTTGTAACGGGCGGCGGCGCGGTGCACTTTGACGGTGTGCTCGGAAATTCCGAGCTCAGCGGCGATTTGTTTGTTGAGCAGTCCCCGCACTACAAGCCGACTCACGTCCTTTTCTCGCTCCGTGAGCTCATTGAAGCGCTCTTGTGCTCGGGTCTTGTCTGCTTGCGCTTCTTCTTGGAGACGATTCTCCGCGAGAGCTCTCTCGATGCTTTTCTTCAGTTTTTCGGGGTCGGCAGGCTTCAAAAGAAAGTCGCAAGCGCCTTTGTGCATGGCATCCACAGCCATCTCAACATCTCCGTGTCCAGTGAGAAAGACGATGGGCAGACCGATTGAGCGCTCCGTCATCACGTCTTGCAACTCAAGCCCAGACATGTCCGGCATCTTGACATCAAGCATCAAACAGCCTGGTATCAGGGGATCGTCGTTTTCCAGAAAATCCAGAGCACTTTCGTATTCCGCGACGTTGTAGCCCAGCATGCGTAGCATGAAGGCTTCGGAAGCGCGATAGTCGGCGTTGTCGTCTACAAGACGAATGAGAGCGTGGCTGGGGCGAGTCATGGGAGGGTGTCCGAATGTGTTTTAGGGAGTGTGATGAGTGCAGTTAGGCCTTGGGGCAATTCCCGCCGATAGGTGAGCTGGCCTCGGTTTCGTTCAAGAATCTGTCGCACGAGCAATAAGCCGAGCCCGAGGCCTTCGGCCTTCAGGCTGGCAAGGGGCTTTTGCATCCGGGAGAGCGCTTCATCGGTGAGCGCAGGGCCATTGTCCGTGATGCCCAGAGTCCAGCTTCGCTCATTTTCTGAAAGGGTCAGTACGATGAGAGGATCGGCGGATTTTTGCGCGGCGTCGGCGCCGTTTTTGAGAAGGTTGTAGATCGTAAGCTCCAGTCCTTTGTTGTCTGCGAGCACGATAGCGTCTAGGGTGATGCGGTTTTCAAGGCGGCATCGACCGCGGAAATTGAGTTCAAAGGTGCAGGCAGCTTGTTGGGCGACTTTCCGCAAATTGGTTTTCATCAAGGGGTGCGGTGTGGCGTTTTTCTTGGCGTAGCTGCGGACGTACTCAATGGTGTCCGCAGCTTGTAGGGCTTGAGCGCGGATCTTCTGAACGATGTCAGCGATCATTGCCAGATCCGGAGAATCTAACTTGAGGTGGTAGCCCAAGCCAGCGCTATAGTTGGCGATGGCACCTAGCGGTTGCTTCAGTTCATGGGCGATGAGGCTTGAGAGCTGGCTTACGAGGCTTGTTCGTTCGAATGTCGCGAGTTGTTCCCGGCTTTGTCGGTCGCGTTGTGCGAGTAGTTTCATTTCTTCAATCGCTTGACGCAATTCCCGCGTCCGGCGCAGCACAAGTTCATTTACGCGCACCAAATGCCATCCAATGGCGAAGATCAAGGCGCCGGCGAGGAGAATTTCTGTGGAGAAACGCTTCCACAGTGCCTGTGGCGTCCATTCCTGCAGGTAGGCATATGAACCAAGCGCCAGCTGGCGACTCAACCGATCAACTTCCGTGAAATTGCTCGCGGAGAGCCACTGCTCTTTCGAGGTGGCAGGCATGGCATAGGCGACCGCCGCGAAGTCTGTTACGACGCGAGCTGGCGTGGTTGCAAGCGCAGCAAAGACGACATCAGGGTAGCGGTTGGTGGAGCGCAGGCAGGATTCTTGTTCGGTCGCTTTGTTGTCGAGCACCTGAAGGGCGTCACGCGGAATCGCATGATGGTGAATGGCGTTTTCCAAATCGCAGAGTTGCATGATGCCGGCGTCAGCGGCGCCAGCGGCTACTGCGGAAATTACCCCCGGAGTACGCAATCCCACTGGTCGTACTTCTCGAAGGACTTTGTCAGGGGAGAGGCCTAAATCTGTGAGAGCGCCTTTGACGGCAATGAGTTCGGCGTTGAGTCCAGAGGTTGCGACAGCAAGGCGCACGGGGTGCGTTTTGAAGTCAGTCAGCGACTTGATTGAACTGTCCGAGCGGACAACGACCACTCCGGCTGCGGCATGCGCAGAATCGTTCGCGGTGGCTGGGGTTAGCGCCGCTACAGCAGAAGCGCCGCGTCTCATGTGACTCGACCAGTAGAGAAAAGGCGACGAAATGAAAAAGGAGAGCCCAATCTCGTCCAAATGCTCGACATCGCCCGCAGACAGCTCTTGAGTCGTAATATGGTATTGAGGTAGCGACTTGCGCCAGTATTCCAACGAAGGCCCCAGAACGCGAGGCCAGAACTCTGGTCCGAACGTGTCGAAGATGCCGATGCGGATCTCGGGGCGGTCTTGAGCGGGGACGGTGCTGGGA
>CAVACW010000152.1:0-6382 GCA_963587345.1 uncultured Oscillospiraceae bacterium
GTGCTCTACGACGAGGAGCTTGCCGAAATGAAGGCGCTCGTCGCGGCCGCTGCTGAGGCTCGGGTGGACGCCGTGATTGCGTCCGACATGGCGGCGGTGAACGCCGCTCGCGCCGCGGGGCTCCCGGTGCACCTCTCGACGCAGCTCAACATTTCGAACGCTGAGGCGCTTTCTTTTTTTGCGCCCATGGCCGAGACGGCGGTGCTCGCGCGCGAGCTCAACTTGAATCAGGTGCGGCGCATCGCGGACGCCGTGCGCGAGCGGCCGATTCTGGGGAGCGCGGGACAGCCCGTGAAATTGGAGATGTTCTGCCACGGCGCCTTGTGCATGGCGATGAGCGGCCGCTGCTGGATGAGCCTGCACACGCGCGGCAAAAGCGCCAATCGCGGCGAATGCCTGCAGAACTGCCGGCGCACCTACAACCTCGTGGACCGCGAGCGCGGCACGGAACTCACGATGGAAAACGGCTACGTGCTGAGTCCGCAGGACTTGAAGACAATCGGCTTCATCGACAAGATGGTGGCGGCGGGCGTCACGGTCTTCAAAATCGAAGGCCGCGCCCGCGGCGCAGACTATGTGCGTACGGTCACGGCTTGCTACGACGAGGCGCTCGCTGCAGTGGCGGAAGGAACGTATACGGACGCCTCCCGCACGGCGTGGGATGCGAGGCTCGCGACCGTCTTCAACCGCGGCTTCTGGGCGGGGCACTACCTCGGGGCCGAAACGGCGGAGATGGTGAGTTCCTACGGCTCCACCGCCACAGAAAAGAAGGTCTTTGCGGGGCGCTGCGTCAACTACTTTGCGAAGGTGCAGGTGGCGCAGGTGGAGATCCTCGCGGGCGAGATCGCGGCAGGCGGAAAGCTTCTCGTCACGGGCCCTACGACGGGGGCCGTCTACGCGACGCCGGCGGAAATTCTCAACGACGATGGCGAGAGGATCGAAAAGGCAGGGCGCGGGATACTGGTGACTTTCAAGGTGCCTGAGCCGGTGCGCGCTGGGGACAAGGTCTATCGCATCGAGGCAGCGCGCTCGGCTTGAGCGTGAGCGGCGAGCGTCGGAAGAAACGTCGCGGCGTAGAGCGGAGGGCGGCGGAAGTGAGCAGCAGGGTTGTTAACAGGGAAGTCAAGCCAGCCATAGGATGAAACCTCTAAGAACTGCGGAACGGCCCCCGTATAATCAAGCGTATTTCGCTAACCAAGCCTCGCCCTTGGGGTTGGGACAGCACACAAGAAAACCACCTCGGAAGAAGAAAAAAATGAAAAACGTCCTCGTCATCGGCGCCGCCGGCCAGATCGGCAGCGAACTCGTTCCCGCGCTCATCAAGGAAGGGTGCTTTACGGTCGCGGGCTTCACGCGCACCCCGCTCTCAAGCGAAGTGAAGGAGGGCGGCCCCTCGGAGCGCGTGGACATTCTGGACGGGGAAGGCCTCATTCAGATCATCCGCCGCTATCGCATCGACACCATCTACAACCTCGCGGCCCTTCTCTCCGCGCGCGCCGAAGAGGTGCCGCTGGGGTGCTGGAACGTGGGCGTGAATGGCCTCATCAACGTGCTGGAAGCCGCCCGCATTGAAAAGTGCGCGGTCTTTACGCCGAGTTCGATCGGGGTCTTCGGGCCCCGCAGTCCCAAGGACGGGACGCCGCAGGACACGATCTTCAATCCGCAGACAATCTATGGCGTCACGAAGGTGACGGGGGAGCTCTTGTCTGACTACTACTTCAAGAAGTACGGCGTCGACACCCGCTCCGTGCGCTTTCCGGGGCTTATCAGCCACGTGACGCCCCCGGGCGGCGGCACGACAGACTACGCGGTGGACATCTACTACAGCGCTGTAAAGGGCGAGACTTTCCACTGTCCCATCGGGCGCGGCACCTACATGCCCATGATGTACATGGGGGACGCTCTGCGGGCGGCGATTGACCTGATGCGCGCCGATCCCGCCAAGCTTTTGCATCGCAACAGCTTCAACGTGGCGGCGATGAGCTTTGATCCTGAGGGCGTCAAAAAGGCGATTTTGAAGGAAGTGCCCGATTTCCGGATGGACTACCGGATCGATGCGCTTCGGCAGTCGATCGCGGAGAGCTGGCCCGACAGTCTGGACGACACCGCGGCTCGCGAGGAGTGGGGGTGGGCGCCGCAAGTGGACCTTGCCGGCATGACGAAGATCATGATCCGAGAACTCCGCCGCCGGCTTCCGCAGATCACGGCGGGGCTCTTAAAGCGCGGCGCCTGAGGGCGCGGGTGAAAAAACTTCGCGGTCCGTCTTGATTTTGGGCGCAAAACGCCGGATAATGCGCGTCTTTCCCGGTTTGGCACGTGGGCTGCATGCCCGTCATAAGACCGCTCCGCCTTCGGGCGGCACGTTATAGCGGCGGATGCGCAAGGCGAGCCAGGGCGACCGACACATCAATCGGACTTAAAAACAAATGAAACCCAACATTCATCCCGAATACCGCGAAGTCGCGTTCGTCGACCTCTCCATCAACAAGACCTTCATCATCGCGAGCTCCGTGCAGACGAAGGAAACCGTTGAGATCGACGGCAAGACCTACCCGCTCTTCAAGCTTGATACGTCTTCTGAGAGCCATCCCTTCTACACGGGCGCTCAGACGCGCATCGTCGAAGCGGGCCGCGTGGAAAAGTTCCGCGCCAAGTTTGCTGCGAAGAATCAGGAGCTCAACGCCGCTGCCGCCGCCAAGGCGAAGAAGTAATCGGTTCCCTCGCGGGAATCGGCGCAAGGGCATCGAACCCCTTGCGGCGTTCACAAAACGGGCAGAACGCCGTGAAAGCGAGAGCTTTGCGGGCCGGCTGCCCGTTTTCTTATGGGGGCTTTGCGCCCCAAGCCCGGCGGCCTTCCTCTAAGATAACGCCGTTCATTTCCAGTAGTGCCTCATTTCATGCTCGATCTGCGTCCGACACCGGCGCACGTGACGTCGGCGGCGGCAGCCAAATTGCCGCGGCTCGTGCTCCTTGCGCTTTTGGTCTTCTTCATCTTCACGGGACTCTTTGACCGCGGCGTCTGGTCCGTGCGGGAGGGGGCGGCCGTGGGCGAAATCTGGGAAATGGCTCGCGGGGACTATGTCTCGTGGCTTTTTCCGATGGCTTCGGGCCTTGTCGTGACGGATCACGGGCCGCTCTCCTTGTGGGCGGGCGGCATTCTGGTTCGCGTCTTTTCCTTTTTGACGCCCGTGACCGCGGCGCGGCTTTCCGCCGCCTTCTGGTTTGCGGTGACGACCTTTTCGATCTGGTACGGCACGTGGTATCTCGCGAGGCGGCAGGAGGCGCAGCCCGCGGCTTCCGTTTTTGCGGGAAGCGCCGCCTATCGTGACTACGGACGGCTTGTCGCGGACTCGGCGACGCTCTTTTTTGTGGCGATGTTCGGCCTCGTGCTTCGGATTCGCGAGCCCAATTACGAGTGCGCGGAACTGGCCTTTTGTGCGCTCGCCTACTTTGCGTGCGCTTGGTCTTTGACGCGCCCCTATTTCGGCGCCTTGGCGGCTGGAATTGCAGTCGCAGGGCTGATGCTGTCTTCAAGCCTCATCATGGGCGTCACGGTGCTCGTGGCGACGCTCCTCACTTTTCTACTGGTGCCCGCGCGCGGGAAGGCGAACAAGCAGTTTGCGATCACGATCGGCGCGGCGGCGGTGCTTTTTTCCCTGTGGCCCTTGGCGTGCTGGGCGCTCGCAAGCGAAGTCATCAGCGACTACTTCCTTCTCTGGGCGCAGGCGCAGGCGGGCTTCTTTGGCTTCACGTCCTTTGCGGGCGTGCGCTGGTTTCTGGAGCACATCGTCTGGTATCTGTGCCCCGCGTGGCCCTTTGCGGTGCTCGCCGTCATCAAGTGGCGGCGGCAAAAGGCGGCGCCCTTCATGGCACTGCCGCTGATTTTTCTTGCAGCCTGGGCGGCGGGGTGCATCGCGTCCGGGAACTTGAAGGCGGAAGACCTTCTCAACATGACGATCGCTCCCTTGTGCACGCTCGCGGCCTTCGGGCTCATGTCCGCCACGCGCACGTGGAAGAGCATGCTGGACGGCTTTGCGGTGACGGTGACGACCTTGGGCGGCCTCACGCTCTGGGGGTACTGGCTTGCGTGGCTTCTGGGCTTTCCGCCCAAGATGGCCAATTCCATTCATATGCTCGCTCCAACTGCGAAGGCGTGGGACGCGGGCTTTCTGGGCGTGGCAGCCGCTGTGGCGGTTTCCGCCTTCTGGGCGTGGACGGTCATGAAGCGCGTGAAGTCGCGCTCCTTCAAGCTTTGGAACGGTCCCTGGATGTCGGCGGCGGGCCTGACCGTTTTGTGGATTCTGACGGCCGAGCTCTTCACGCCCGCCTTTGACGCGAACCGCAGCTACGCGCCCGTGGCGCAGCAGGTGAGAGCGCAATTGGCGGACTTGGGCTTTGAGCGCGACGACTGCTTGAAAACCCTCGGCATGAACGCTGGCATCGCCTCCATGATTTCCTACTACGGGCGCATGCCTGTGACGGCGGGCTCCTCCATGGTGTGCCGCTACGAGCTGGTGCGCTATGACGCAGGGGATGATCGCTTTGCGGACGCCGACCCCGCGCGCGTCATCAAGCGCCCGAGAACGAACGAGCGCTTCATTGTCCGGCGCTTCTACCCGGGGCAGCTTCGGTTCTTTGAATCCGTGCCGATGACGGATCTTTGAGGCTCAGTCTTTCAAGAGGTCTTCGAGCGACAGGCCCTTCACCGGGAGCAGTCGGTAGCCTTTGAGCGACTTGCCGCAGGCGTTGACGAAGGCCGCCGCCTTCGTTTCGAGAATCTCCCGTCGGATTTTCTGCGGATTGCGCTTGATTTCTGCGATTTCAATCGTCTTCTCGAGCGAGTTGACGGTGATGAGGTCGATCTCGTTTTCGCCTTTTCGATCCCACCACTGGCCGACGTTTGTCCAGCGGCCCGACGCCCAGGCGGACTCCCGATACCAGTCTTCCAGCGCCAGGCCGGTGAACTGATCCCAGACAGCGGAGCAAAGTGACTTCAGCATTGGCCAGCTCTGCCGCTCGGCGAGCGCGCGGGCGCTCGCCGGTTCAATGAAGCGGAACCAGAAGCGAAAGTAGGCGTCAGAGAGCCGGTAGCGCAAGCCTTTGGCGGAGGTGGAGAACATCGGCGCCAGAGGCTTTAAAAGGCCGTACTGCTGCTCAAGCCGGTTGAGGTAGGGACCGATGGGCTTGCCGTCGCAGACGTCGGTGAGCTCGCTCCAGCGAGTCTTGCCTTCCGCGACCGCTTGAAGCAGTTGGTAGTAAATCGGCGACTCCACGCGAAATTCGTTGGCGAGCACCGTGCTGCCGTCGTTGCGCAGAAATTCCCCTGAGGCGGAGAAGAGAAAGTCCATAAGGCCGTCTCGCGTCAAGTCGGTGCTGTCCGCGAGTGTTTCCACATAGCGGGCGACGCCGCCGGTGACGGCGTAGAGCGCGAGAATGTCATCCGGCGCGCCGTGCGGCGCGTAGTCGCGGAAGATGGTTGTGAGCAGCGCGGGCGTAAAGGGGCGCACGGTGAGGGAGAGATCCTGCCGGCCAAAGAGCGGCTCGCTCGCATCGTCAAAGATGTGGCGCAGCGCGGCGGCAATGGAGCCGCTCATCCAGAGCGCCAGATGCGAGGCGGCTTTCTCCCGGTCCCAGATTTCCTGCAGTTCCGACCAGAAGGCGGGGTGGATGCGGTCGATTTCCTGACACTCGTCGATGATGAGCACGGCGGGGCGCGCGGCGGTGAGCTTCATCAGGAAGCGAAGCACCGCGGAAAGCTTGAGCTTGGCGGGGCCCTCGTCGTCGGCGAGGTCGAAGTGTGACCGGATTTCGTTCATCCAGGCTTGCGCCAGTTCTTCTTCGGCATATTTTCGCTGCACGAAGAAGTAGAGATAGGGCAGGCCGCTCGCTTCCGCAGCGCGCAAGAGCAGCGTGGTTTTGCCGATGCGACGACGGCCGGTGACGACGGCAAGGCGGCTGCCGCCGGCAATCTGTCGGGTTTCTGCGGCAAGCGCCGCGAGCTCGTTTTCTCTTCCGTAGAACTTCATAGAAACTACGCGAGGAAACCCGCGACTTGAGTCGCGGGAGGAATCGCGTCCTCCTTAATGGATTGAGTTAAAAACGTTTTTCGCTTTTCCAAAAGCACCAGTGTTTTGCAACTGACAGCACTAGAAACTCTTTCTCCTGTCAGCCAAGCGAATGTCGAAATAGCCAGAGCTGCGGCGCCCCCAAATGAACGCCTCCTGCCCGGCATGCCACACCTTGTCAAACAGCCGAAAGCCCTTCACTTCGTAGGGCGTCTGCTTCTGAAGGAAATAGTCGCCAAGCCGCTTGGCGCCGAAGTTTCCTGCAATGCAGAAAGCATCCGCATGATGCGTTTTTTCGATGCCGTGGCGAATGCGGT
>CAVACW010000153.1:0-6268 GCA_963587345.1 uncultured Oscillospiraceae bacterium
CACCCTGAAGGCGCTCGAAGCCTATGAAGCCGCCTTCGGGCGCCCCTCCCCGGAATTCAACTTCTGGGATTTCGGCACGAACGCCGTGGTGCCGGTGTCAATGGGCGTGAAGACGATCGGCTTCGGCCCGGGCGCCTACAAGCTCGCGCACATGACAAACGAGCGATGCAAGCCTTCGGACGTCACGGACGCCTGCGCGTTCTACGTGGAGTTCATCCGTCGCCTGTGAGCGGCGAATCGCCCCAATGGAAAACGGCCACTTGAGTCCTTTCTCAGGCGGCCGTTTTCGGGAGCGTCAGCGATTGGCTACTTATCCGTCACGCGGATCTTCGGCAGGAGCCGATTCCAGCCGCTGATCACGAATTTGGCGATGTTGCCGCCCCCCAGGGCCGCAATCACCGTCCCTTCGCGAATGCCGCGCAGCTCGCCAAAGAAGCAGAAGGAGAGAATGATGGCGAGCACGACGAGAAAGCAGTCCGCGCCGCTGCGAAGCGTCCCGAACGACCCGCCCCAGCGTCCGATGAAGGCAAGGACGGCGCCTTCGGGCGGCAGAATGGCAAAGCGCGCAAAGACCATCGTCCCCACGCCCAGCCCGATCGTGCAGGTGCCCGCGATCACCATCAGAAGCTTCTCCCAGTACGCTTCCGGATGAATGAATCCCGTCACCCACATGGCAATGTCAATCACAAAGCCGAACAAGGCGCAGATCGGGAGCTGGAAGACCGCCTTCTTGAGGATCTCCTTTGGCTCGATGATGATTTCAATGATGAAGAAGAAGGCGTTCGTGAGAAAAACGTAAAAGCCCATCGTGAGGCCTGTTCCCAGGCTCAGCACATAAGCCGTGGACGACACGGAGCCCGTGCCGAGATGAGCGTTCGTCACGCCCGAGATGCCCAAGCTCAACAGCATCAGCCCCAAAAGAAAGAGAATGACTCGCAAAAACATGGAATGTCCCCTGTGAGAATGTCGTTTCCGAAAAAAGGAGCGCATTCTGCCAAGCCCGGGCGCGCTTGTTAAGACTCAGGCGCCAAAACCGAGGGAAATCCCGATCACTGCACAATCATTTGAGGTCGAACAAAGGTTTTTACCCTAATTCTTTTGGATTAGGGCCCGACGGGCGACAAGCACCAGAAGAAGCACGGCGGCGGAGACGAGCGCAATGACGCCGCCCGGCGCCGCATCGATCGCGGTGGAAAGCCAGAGCCCCGCCAAGGCATCGAAAAGGCTCACGCCCACGGCGGCTACAAGCGTCTTCTTGAAACCTGTCTTCAACTGCAGGGCCGTCGCAACGGGCACCGTGAGCATGGAGCTCATCACGAGCACGCCGGCGACCCGCACCGAGCATGCCACCGCGGCCGCCGTCATCACGGCAAAGACGAGCGCAGTGGCTCTCACTGGCACGCCCGCCGCTCTCGCCGCCTCTTCGTCAAAGGCGGTCGCAAGCACGGCGTCGTAAAAGCGCCACCCCAGCGCAAGCACCGCGACCGTGAGGCCGCCGATGATCCAAAGGTCGGCTTCGGTCACCGTCAAGAGGCTTCCAAAGAGAAAGCTCTCAGCGTTCGCGTGCACGGATCCCGACGTGATGAGCGTCACCGCAAGCCCCACCGAAATCGCGAGCACAATGGTGAGCACCAGATCCGTGAAAGAGCGAAAGAACCGCCGCAGGACTTCAATCAGCACCGCCGCCCCCGCCGTGAAGGCAAAGGACGCCCCCACAGGATTGAAGCCGCCCGCGAGCCCCAGCGCCACGCCCGCCAGGGCCGAGTGCGCGAGCGCATCCCCTGTCATCGACGTGCGCCGCAGCACGAGAAAGATGCCGATCAGAGGGCAGAGCACCGCCATGCAAAGCGTCGCAGCGAGCGCCCGCTGCATGAAGTCAAAGTCAAGGAGCTCCATCACAGCGCGCCTCCTGCCAAAAGCTTCGCCACGCCCGCGTCCGGCGCGAGCGTCTCCGCGCGTCCCTGCGAAAAGACCACGGTCTTCGTCGCGTTGCGGCGGACTGCAGCGAGGTTGTGCTCCACTGAAAGGATCGTCACGCCGTGCTCGCGGTTCAAGTGCCGCAGGAGCGCATAGACGTCCTTTGACGCCTGCGCATCGAGCCCGGTGGAGGGCTCGTCCAGAATCAAAAGGTGCTTCTGCCCGATCAACGCCCGGGCGATCAGCACGCGCTGCCGCTGGCCGCCCGAAAGGCTTCCGATCAGACGATGAGCGCAGTCCGTGAGGTTCACAGCAGCAAGCATCCGAGGCGCTTCATCCGCGTCCACGCCGCAGACGCGAGCGTAGTTGCGAAGAATCTCCAAGGGAGTGATGGGAAAGGCGCTCATCGCGGCGGCGTCGGCTTGCGGGACGTAGCCCGACACGGGGCTTGCCACCGTCACGCGGCCGCGCGCCGGCGCGAGAAACCCCAGAATCATCCTTAGCGTCGTGGACTTGCCGCAGCCGTTTTCCCCCAGAAGGCACGCGTAGTCGCCCTCCTCCACGGAGAAGGTGAGGTCTTCCAAAAGCCACGGAGCGCGCCCCGCATAGGAAAAGTCAACGTGATCAAAGGCAATGACCGCCATGGCGCCGAAAAGAAATCGCTTTGAATGAGGTGCGTTATTCTAGCGGCCCTTTAGCTCCTTCCTTTCTTAGAAAATCATGCGCCGCCGCACCCTGCTCGCTCTTTCCGTCACTCTTCCCGTCGCCTGTCCGGCCGTCTTCTTTTCGGAAGCCCGCGCCCAGCGCGCCCCTTTTGCCGTCGCCACGTCCTTTAATGCGGTGAGCGAAATCGTGCGCGCCGTAGCGGGTGAAGCCGTCCGCGTGACGGAGCTCATTCCCGACAAAACGGAGCCCCATGACTTCACGCCGACCTTGAAGACGCTGAAAACTCTGAAGACCGTCGACATTCTCGTCACGGCCGGCAACGGCATGGAGCCCTGGGCCGACGCAGCCGCCCGCGCTTCGGGCGTGAAGCACGCCTTCCAAACCGCCCAAGGATTTGGCTCCGCGGACGAACCACACGCGTGGCTTGCGCCCGCGGGCGCGCGCTTCATGGCGCAGGCCGCGGCTCGTGAGCTTTCCCGCCTGCACCCCGAGTGGCAGGTCGTCTTCAAAGCCAATCTTGAGACCTTTGACGCCGCACTCGCCGCCATCGAAGCGCAGTACGGCAAACGCTTTGCCGCCGCCCCGAGAAAGACCTTCGTCACGGGGCATGCTGCCTTCGGCGCTCTTTGCACACAGTTCGGCCTCACACAGGAATCGGTGGAAGACGTTTTTGCGCACGGCGAGCCCACGGTAAAGAAACTCGCGGAACTCTCCCGCTGGTGCCGAGATCACCACGTGCGCACGGTCTTTTCCGAAGAAATGGCGAGCCCCGCCGTTTCCGAAACCCTCGCCCGCGAAGCCGGCGCCCGTGTCGTGCCGATCTTCACGATGGAATCGAGCGAAGACGGCTCGCCTTTTCTTTCGCGCATGAAGACGAACCTCGAGCGCATCGCCGTCGCGCTCGAAGAATGAGGCCGCCATGCTTCTCACAATCCTGCTCCTTGCGTACCTGGCGGCGCTTCTCTGGTTCGGACTCTACGGCAACACGCACGATGCGACGCTTCGCACCCTCCTCACCACAGGCGGCACGACGGGGACGATTCTTTGCGCGCTCTCGCTGGTAAGCACCATCATCGGAGGCTCGGCGACGCTCGGCGTCGGGACGCTCGCGCAAAAGATCGGACCGGCTGCGGTGTGGTGGTTTATCGTGGGCGCGACAGGCCTGTTCCTTCACGGCCTCTTGGTCGCGCCCGTCATTCGGCTCTCCGGCGCGCTCACGCTCCCGCACCTTCTGGGTGAACTCGCTGGGCGCGGCGCGGAAAAGTGGGCTGGGCTCATCATCGCCGTCTCCTGGATCGCCGTAACCGCGGCGCAGTTTTCAGCGCTTCACGCACTGCTCGGCTCCGTCACGCCCGGCGTGCGGGGGGAAGCGCTTTACGTGCTGCTTTCCGGAGCCATCGTGCTTCATACGGCGATGGGCGGCCAGCGGGGCGTCATCCGCACCGACGCCGTGCAGGCGGTGCTTCTCATCGGGGGCTTTGCCGCGGCTGCGCTCTGGTGCGCAGGGACGCTCCCCGACGCAGTGGCCTCGCTCCCCATGACGCCCTGGAGCGACGCCTTCGGCTGGGACGGCGTTGCCAAACTCGCGCTCCTCGTGGGCGTCACCTACGTCATCGGCCCGGACATGTTCTCCCGAAGCTTTGCGGCGCGCGACGCCTCAGCCGCTCGCAGGGCCGCCCTCACAGCGTCACCGATCCTCCTCGTCTTCGGCGTCATTATCACCCTGCTGGCGCTTTTGAATCTGGAAGCCCGGCAGCCCGTCGCGGACTGGCTCTCCGAAGGCTCTCCCATGCCCGCTCTTCTCACAGCGGCGCTGACAATCGCCCTCGTAAGCGCCCTTTCGGGATCTGCCGACACCGTGCTTCTCTCAGCTGCCGGCATCATTGAAAAAGACCTCTGCGGCCGCGAACGCGTTCTGGCGGTGCGACTCTGGACCGCTGGCTTTGGACTTCTGGCCGCGGGCTCCGTCTGGTTCTCGGGCGACATCATCCACTGGCTTCTCACCGGCTATTCGTTCTTCGTGCCAGGCGTGGCGGCGCCGATGCTCGCGCTCGTTCTGGGACGGCTGCGCCGCGCAGATCCTGTGATCTGGCTCACGGCGTCAATCATCGGCGGCCTCGGCGGACTGGCGGGCAGCCTCACGGGCGGAGACGCGTGGACATACGCCGGCATGGCCGTGTCGTTCCTGGGTTCTCTTGCGGCAGTGCAACGGGCAAAAAGCGCCGCCTGAAACGAAAAAAGCACCGGTTGCCCGATGCCTTCTCAAAGTGGTGGCCGCGCCGGAACTCGAATCCGGATCTAACCCTTAGGAGGGGCTTGTTCTATCCAATTGAACTACGCCGCCGACCGACTCCGCCAGGGCCAGCCCCGGCGGAATTTTTTGATTCTATCAAAACAAAATCGGCCTGTGTTGTGCTCGCCAAGCCCGTATCCATCGGCCCTCGCAAAACTTCCGTATCAATCCCTCCAAAACACGCCTTCCGTATCAAAATTGTAACAGTATCTGGCATATTTTTTCTTAACAAGTACAATGACGTAGAGCTCACCAAAAGAAGATCTTCTTTTCACAATGCAACGCGGTTTTTACGCCAGCACTTGAAAGGAGTCCGTTTTGTGATTAAGGAAAACTTTGACACCGTGGTGAAGCGAACCGCTTCCCGAAAACCCGTTCTTGCGCTTCTTCTAAGCCGGTTGCTCGAAGAATTCCAAGGCTTGAGCATCCAAGACATTCTGTCCAAGCACTACATCGAGCCGCCGCGCCTTGGGGAGCCCGCGGATCCCGCTGACGACGTCGAGTACGAGACCCGCATCGTCGGCGCCTGCAGCGAAACCAACGAAGACGGCACCGTGGCGGTTTACGACATCCTTTTTGACGCCCGAACGCCGCAAGGCGACTGGCTGCGAATCAATGTCGAAATTCAGAACAAGATGGAGAGCTACGATCTCGCAAAGCGCATCGTCTACTACCTTTCCCGCGAAGTGTCTTCGCAGAAAGAAAGAGGCGACTTTGTGAAGTCCAATTACGACGCGCTGCGTGGCGCCTGCTCCGTCTGGATCTGCATCCATCCTTACGCCAAAGATAGAGGCTCGGTTGCTAAAATCGGCTTGGACTTGTCCTGGCTGCGCCCTGAAGGCAAGACAACAGATCCTGTGGACGCCCAAAAAATCAATCGCCTCATGAGAGGCTATATTGTCAACTTGCCCAAGCCAGATGCGGCTTCAAATCCAAACGACTGGCTCAACACGCTGAGCGTTCTATTTGGACACGAAATTTCTATACGAACAAAGGAAACGTTTCTTAAAGCCCAAGGCATAATCAAAGACAACGATTTGACAGAGGACCTGGAAAACATGACGACGCTCGATGAAATCTATCGCAACGAAATCCGTGCACAAGAACGAGTCAAAGCTCAGGCAGAAGTTCGAGCTGAAGTTCGAGCTGAAGTTCAAGCTGAAGTTCAAGCCGAGGTAACAAAGGCCAAGGAAGAAGCAACAGAAGCAGCAAAAAACAAAGAAGAAGCCCGCCGCGCAGCGCTCCTGACAAGGCAAGTGCTCATTTTGACGGACAAAGGCTTCGATCCGCTCTGGATCGCCAATTCACTGTGCGCCAGTCAGGCCGAAGTACGGCAAATCCTCGCTTCGCATCCAGCTGGTTCTTCAGCAGCGGCTTGACCCCCACCAAAAC
>CAVACW010000154.1:0-5752 GCA_963587345.1 uncultured Oscillospiraceae bacterium
GAAACCTGCCACAAGGCGTATCACGCCGGAAAGATTGTCCTGAAGCAGAAGCGGGGGCAGAGCTTCCGTGACGCCGCCTTCATGGGAATCATGCGCTGGACTTTCTTCAACCGTCTGAAGGCGCTGTATCCTGAAATCGAGGTGCAGAACACCTACGGCTACCTCACCAAGAACAACCGCATTCGCCACGGCATCGAAAAAACGCATCATGCGGATGCTTTCTGCATTGCGGGGAACTTTGACGCCAAGCGGCTTGGCGACTATTTCCTTCAGAAGCAGACGCGCAAGCACAACCGGCAGATACACAAGATGTCCATCCTCAAGGGAGGCGTTCGCAAGCGTCAGCAAGCGCCCTATGAGGTGAAGAGCTTTCACTTGTTCGACAAGGTGCGGTATGCAGGGCAGGAAGCCTTTATTTGGGGGCGTCGCATCTCCGGCCATTTTGAACTGCGCTTGCTGACAGGAGAAAGGCTTTCTGCCAACCCCAAAAAACTGATGCTTTTGGAAAAGCGAAAAACGTTTTTAACTCAACTTGTCAAGGAGAACGCGATTCTTCCCGCGACTGAAGTCGCGGGTTCCCTCGCGTAGTTTCTATGGAAGATATCATGAGCAACGACTACTTTACAGAAAGTTGGAAAGAAGCATGGATAGAGGGATGGAAAAAGGGATGGACGGAGGGGTGGAAAGAGGCTAAAGCCTTGGAAAAACAAGAAACAGCCATTCGACTCTTAAAAAGAGGAACGTCCATCGACCTCATTCAAATTGCAACAGAACTCCCCATTGCCGCCATCAATGACATTGCCAAGTCACTGAAATTACCCATTGTTGCGTAAATTCTGAAATTTTATATCGAAGCTGTCTCGGTAAACGGCATAAGATTCAAATAAATTCAATCGGTTAGGTCAATTTTTCGTGAAATGCAAAAATGTATCGCAGTTTGGCCTCAATTTTTCTCGTGCAAAAGCAGTGGTTTCGTTTAAAAACAATGGCATAAGTAAGTTTTGACGCTCAAAAAGTGCAATACACGATTTTTGAATTTACGATTGTTGCGCCTATCTCCAGTTAACTACATCCCTCCTCTGCCCCCTTTCCTTGGCCACGACACTCATGTCCTCTTTCGCCACCTGTGCATCTTCTCGTCACGAACACCTTCAGGCGCTCCAATCCCCAGACGACGAGCTGATGTTTCTAAAAACCGCCGCCGCCTTTGCCAACGGCTCAGGCGGAACGATCTTCATTGCCCCGCTCCCCTTCGGCTTCTCCAATCCCAAGGACGTCACCGCCCTTCTTCGCCAGACGGATCGTCTCCTCGCCAACGGTCTTTCCACGTCCGTACCGCATCTCACCACCACGGAAGCATTCAAAGACGGCCTCGCCGTGCGAATCGACCTCTTCCCCTGTGCCGAGACGCCCTGCTTTCTTCAGTCGACCGGCCCGATTGACGGCACGTTCATCCGCGTAGGAGCTGAAACACTGCTTGCGTCTGACACCACTCGCCGAGAACTGGAACTGCGGCGAACAAACACCGTCTGGGACAGCTCAACGCCCGTAGAAACTGCACCCGCAACGAACGAGCGCATCGACCGCCTCTGCGAGCTTCTTCAGAACGAAGCGCGGAAAAACCGTCCAGAAATCGAGGCGTCTGAGGCTATCTCGCCGCAGACGCTTGCAACACAGGGCCTACTGACACAGCAAGACGACACCTTTCTCCCCACCCGCGCCTTTCTCCTTTTGGAAGGCGGCAGTCCAAACGCCGGCATCCGCTGCGGCCTGTACCTCGGCACCTCCGACGTCGTAATCGGCGACCTGAAGTCGTTCACCGGTCCCCTGCTGGAGCAATTCCACGAAGCAGAAAACTGGCTTCTCTCCAAATTGGAAACCCGCCAGCTTCGCGACGCCAACCGCACGACGATTCCCGAAGTGCCGCCCGCGGCCATCCGCGCAGCGCTTGTCAGCGCCTTCTGCTACCGCAACTATTTGCAGTCCGACGAACCGATTGACATCGCCGTCAACAAGACTGACATCCTCATCACCACGCCAAGCGGCCTGCCGCTCAACTTCCCGCAGGAGTCCTTCCTTGACGGCGCCGCCGCCTTTCGCAACCCTGCGGTCGCGAGCGCGCTTGCCAGCGCCGGCCTCATGGAGCCGTGGAAAAGCAGCGTGCCCCGCGCCCGCCAGGCCATGAAGGCCTGGAGCCTGCCGGCTCCCCTGTATGAACAAACCGACAACGCGCTGCGCATCACGCTTCACCGCCCGGGCGACATCGTCATCAAGGGCGCCCGCCTGCGCGACATTCTGGCGTTTGACGCTTCGCACGATGTCGAAGAAGCACCCGCTGTTGACGCCGCGAACTCCGCTTGCACGGAGCGAGGCCTGAGGATTCTGCAGCTCATCAGCGCCGATGCCGGCATCACCACGCAGGAACTGATGGCAGGCCTTGAACTCACCGAGGGCCAGGTGAAGTTTGAGTTGAAGAAACTCAAGGCCTCCGGCCGCCTCGCCCGCGAAGGCACAAGAAAAGGGCGGTGGCGAATCCTTGTCGATCCGAACACCGCCCAAGAGCCGTCATAATCGAACGCGGATCAGAGCTCAAAGAGCCGCGTCAATTCCGACGTCGTCAGGTTCTCGTCAAAGGGCAGGTACTCGCCCTTTGAGTTCTTGTAGACCCCATAAGGCACCGCGCGGCAGCCGCAACGACGGTGCAGCTTCGTGTTCGTCCACACTCGGTTGCGGACCTCATCCGGAATCTTCGCGAGGTCATAGCGAAAGCCCCGGAAGCCCGCATCACGGAAGTGGTCGTGCTGCTCCACGAACTTGGCGGCCGGATCCTGCGCCATCAGGATCGAAGCCCCCTGCGGATCGGAGTGAATGTTGAGGAAGGCAATCGGGCACCAGACCAGATGCACGCGATTCAAAATCGGCTTGACGCGCTCGTAGAGCCGAATGCAGTCGGGGCACTGGGCGTCAAAAGCCACGTAGGCCGTGGGCGCCCCCTTCTTGCAGGGGAAGGCAAAGCCCGACGCCTCCTTCTCAAAGGTCTCCCACATCTTCTGACCGTCCCAGATAACTGGGACATTCGCAGGGGCTGCCTCAACAGCCGGCGCCGACACCGCGGCAGCGATCGCCACGGCCCCCAGCAACGCCTTGCGGCGGGAAACGTTTTCCATGGTCTTCTCCCATACGTTTACAAGTGGCTTGAGGATACCTCAAGCGCGCGTCCGTCGTCTTAAATCGGCATGACAAATTTGAAATCGAACTTGACCTGCGTCAGGCGCTTTCAACGAGATGACACGCCACGGTGCGCGGGCCGTTTCGTCCCGTCACGGTCACCACCGCCGGCGCCTCCTCGCGGCAACGCTTCGTCGCGCAGGGACAGCGCGGATGAAAGGGGCAGCCCGACGGAGGCGACAGCGGACTTGGCACCTCGCCCAGCGGCGCCGGCGCGCGCCCTGCGCCTTCTTCAATCGACGGAATCGCCTCCATGAGCATCTTCGTGTAGGGGTGCAGAGGCTCCGAGAAAAGACTCTCCCGATCCCCTGTCTCCACGAGGCGTCCGAGGTACATGACGCCCACGCGGCTGCTCATGTGATGCACCACCGCAAGATTGTGAGAGATGAAAAGATAGGTGATGCCGATCTCCTGCTGCAGCTCGCGCATGAGGTTCAAAACCTGCGCCTGCACGGAAACGTCCAGCGCGCTCGTGGGCTCGTCACAGATCAGAAACTCCGGCCGCCCCGTAAGAGCGCGCGCAATGCAGATGCGCTGGCGCTGGCCGCCCGAAAACTGATGCGGATAGCGCGCGAGCGCTTCTTCAGGCAGCCGCACTAGCTTCACTGCCGTCATCACCCGGTCCCGCACCTCCTCTTCGGTCATTTCCGGGTGCTGCACCCGCAGGGGCTCCGCCACCGCGTCAAAGATGCGCAGGCGGGGATTGAGGCTCGCGTACGGATCCTGAAAGATCATGTTGATGCGACGGCGCACGTCGCTCACCGCTTCCGGGGCTGCCGTCGCCGCATCCACGCCGAAAAGCCGCACGGCGCCCGAGGTCGGACGATAGATCCCCGCCACCATGCGGGCGAGCGTGCTTTTGCCGCAGCCCGATTCCCCCACCAGCGAAAAGGTTTCGCCCGGCGCAATCGAGAAGCTCACGTCGTTCACAGCCTTGAGTTCCTCCTGCGGCCGCTGCAGGAGCTTGTCCATCCAAGTGCGGGGCACTGGAAACGCCTTGGAAACGTGCTCGAGCTCCACCGCCATCTTGTCGTAGCTAGTCATCTGCGCGCTCATGCCGTCTCTCCCTTCAAGGACTTCGCGTAGCGGAACGCCTGAGGCTCAAACTGCACCAGACGCTCGGGCACCGGACCTCCCGTGGGAGAGGCCATCCAGCAGCGCGCCAGACACGTTCCCATCGGCATCAGGGGCGGGCGATCGGTGCGGCAGCGATCGTTTGCTGCGCGGCAACGCGGATGAAAGGCGCAGCCCGCCGGGATGGCCGCCAATCCCGGCATGGCGCCGTCGATCTGCTCCAACCACTCGTTTTGCGAATGAATGTCCGGTATGGCGCCCATGAGCCCCAGCGTATAGGGGTGCTGAGGCCGATGAATGACGTCCGCCACCTCGCCGATCTCCACGATCCGGCCGGCGTACATCACCGCCACGCGGTGCGCGGCCTCCGCAATGACGCCCATGTCATGCGTGATGAGAAGCACCGCCATGCGGCGCTCCTTCGCGAGCCGCCGGATGAGCTCCATGATCTGCGCCTGAATGGAGACGTCAAGCGCCGTCGTGGGTTCGTCTGCGATGAGAAGAACGGGGTCGCCAGCCAAAGCCAGCGCAATCACGATGCGCTGCCGCTGGCCGCCTGAAAACTGATGAGGCCAGTGATCAAAGCGCTCTGAAGCCGCTGGAATGCCGGTTTCAGTAAGAAGCGCCAAAGCCCGCTCGCGCGCCGCCGGCTTCGTCATGCCTGGGTGGTGCGTAAGAATGGTCTCGATGAGCTGATCCCCCACGGTCATCAGGGGATCGAGCCCCGTCAACGGATCCTGAAACACCGCGCCCACCTTGCGGCCGCGCACGGCATTCATCGCCTTTTCCGAGAGCCCGTCCACGCGGACGCCGTCCACCCAGATTTCCCCGGCGGCAATGCGTCCCGGTGGCGGCAGCAGTCCCAGCACAGCGTTCCCGGTCATGGACTTTCCCGCGCCCGACTCGCCCACCATGCCGACGATTTCGCCCGCAGCAATCGTGAGGTTCACGTCATCCAAAGCCGTGAGCACGCCGCGGCGCGTCGGAATCTCCACGCGCAGCCCCTTCACTTCAAGCACGTTGTCCGCTTCGCTCATAGAAACTACGCGAGGAAACCCGCGACTTGAGTCGCGGGAGGAATCGCGTTCTCCTTAACAAGTTGAGTTAAAAACGTTTTTCGCTTTTCCAAAAGCATAAGATTTTTGCAATTGACAGCGGCAGAAACTCTTTCTCCTGTCAGCAAGCGAATGTCGAAATAGCCGGAGCTGCGGCGGCCAAAAATGAATGCCTCTTGTCCTGCGTACCGCACCTTGTCAAACAAGCAGAACCCCTTCACTTCGTAGGGCGCCTGCTGACGCTTGCGGACGCCGCCCTTGAGGATGGACATCTTGTGTATCTGCCGGTTGTGCTTGCGCGTCTGCTTCTGAAGGAAATAGTCGCCAAGCCGCTTGGCGTCAAAGTTCCCCGCAATGCAGAAAGCATCCGCATGATGCGTTTTTTCGATGCCGTG
>CAVACW010000155.1:0-5713 GCA_963587345.1 uncultured Oscillospiraceae bacterium
AGAATCACCTTGAGCCGCCCGGCGGCGATCTCGTCGGCGCAGTGCAGCAGCGGCAAATCGACCGCGATGCCCCGGCCGTCCAGAACCGCCTGCTTGATCATGAGGATGTCCGTTGAGTGAATGGAGCTCTTGAACCGGACGGGCCGCGTCTGGCCGCGCAGCTCCAGCGTCTCAGTCGTCGGTCGCACGGGCCCCGTGTAGGCAAAGCCCGTGTGGTTGATGAGGTCTTCGGGTTTCAGCGGCACGCCGTTTCGGGCGAGGTACTCAGGGGACGCCACGGGCAGAAAGACGGAGCGGCCGCGCGGCAGGCACACGACGCCCGATTCGGTGACGACGGAGGAGATGCTGGCAATGTCGATTGCGCCGGCGAGGCACTCGGCGACTTCGCGCCCCGAGGTGATGTCAAAGTTGATGTCGGGGTAGAGCGCCTGAAAGTCCGCCAGGATCGGCATCAGCTTGTCATGGAGCAGGCCGCCCGCGACGGAAAGCCGGATCGTGCCCGACATGGCGCTCGTGTCGTTTGTGAACTTGGCGAGAAACGCCGCATGAGCTTTCAGAATGGGACGCATGCCTTGCGCCGCGCGCCGGCCGTTCTCGGTGATGGTGATGGGACGCTCGTTGCGGTGCACGAGCTCGCGCCCCAGCGTCTTTTCGAGTCCGGCGATGAGGCGGCTCACGGTGGAAGGCTCAGCGTCAAGCTTTGCTGCGGCGGCCGTGAGGGCGCCGGCGTCTTCGACGGCAAGGAGCGCCTGCCAGGCTTCAAGGTTGAATCGTTGATCCATGCGGCCTCCCAAAACAAACGACTTGCCCGTCACTTTAGCGGACGGTGCGATCATTGTAATTTGCAAAATTGCAAATTGCGGCGGCAGTTTTCGTTTTTGTTCTTAGGGACTTTCTCTCATGATGTCGTCATCCTCACTGCTTTGGGAGAAAACCATGGACCGAGACAACACGCCGCTTCCGGGGCTCGCCCCCGACGGCCGGCGCGATGAATTCTTCTACCTCTGCGCCATCAATCGCGCAACCCTCGTGACGAATGCCGCCGCGGGGCTCGTCGCGTCTGAGAAGGCGGCGGCGTACGCGAAGGCGATCGACGCTGTGACGAAGACGGGCGTGAGAACGGATCGCGTGATCAAGCTCGAGCCGCAGCTGATCGCGATCGCCGGGCCGGAGATCACAGAGCTTCATGTCGGGCGCTCGAGCCAGGACATGCATGCTGCGTATCGCCTCGCGATGCTCCGAGACGACGTGCTCGCGCTTCTTGAGGCGCTCTCCGGGCTTATCGCGGACTTCACGAATCTCGCGGAAAAGAACCGCGACGTGATCGTTCCCAACTACACGAACGGCGTCGCGGCGCAGCCCAATTCGTTCGGACACTACCTGCTGGGCGTTTCCGAAGGCCTCGTGCGCGACCGCGAGCGCTTGATGGAGCTTTATCGCCGCGCGAACCGCTCGCCGATGGGCGCCACGGTCTTGAATGGCACGGGCTGGCCCTTGAACCGCCGCCGGATGGCGGAAAAGCTTGGGTTTGACGGCATCGTGGAGAACGCCTTTGATGCGACGCAGGGCGTGACGGCGGACCTGCCCTTGGAATTCACGCAGGTGTTGCAGTCCGCGGCCTTGCACTGCGCGGCCTTCATTCAGGACGTGATGCAGCAGTACGCCGAGCCCCGCCCGTGGATGATTTTGGCCGAAGGCGACGACACGACGTACGTGTCGTCGGCGATGCCGCAAAAGCGAAACCCTGGCCTCATGAACAACACCCGGACGCTCGCAAGCGAAGTGGCGGCGGGCGCCGTGGAGGCGGCGTTTTTGATGCACAACACCGTGACCGGCATGCAGGACGCCAAGAACGTCGCGCCGCGCCGGGCCGTCGCGGAAAAGGCGCTTTCGCTTTTCGCCGGGATGCGAAAGATCCTGAAGGCTCTGAAGGTGAATCCGGAGCGCGCCTTGGAGGAGCTCAACGCGGACTGGACGGCGACGCAGGAGGTGGCGGACGAACTGATGCGAAAGCACCACGTGCCTTTCCGCGTGGGGCATCACGCTGCAAGCGCCATGGTGACCTATGCGCGGGCGAACAACCTGACGCCCTTGACTTTTCCCTACGCCAAGATGGCAGAGCTCTTTCGGGAGGTCACCGCGAAGGAGTGGCATGAAGAAGCCTTCCCCATGACCGAAGACGAATTCCACGCGGCGCTCGATCCCCGGCGCATTGTGGCGAACCGCGCGACGGAAGGCGGTCCGCAGCCCGCGAGCCTTGACGCGCTCTTCGCGTCGCGCAGGAAGGAAAACGACAAGGCGGTGCAGTTCCAAAGAGACGCGCAACAGCGCGTGACTAAGGCGCTCGCGGCGCTCGATCGGGAATTCGCGGCCTTCCTTCAGTAGACAACCACCATCAAAGGAGTTTCACTATGCAATCCCTGTTGCCATGGCTCTCCATCCTCGTCGTGATCGCGGCAGGCTGGATGCTGATCAAGCGCGTGCAGACGCACATGACGCTGCTTTTTGCCGGGCTCGTCATGATTCTGGCCGCCATCGCGTGCGGCCTCTACGGCTTCTTGCCCAAGGGCGTGAAGACCACGGGCTTTGTGTTTTTTGACATCTTCGCCCTGCTGAAGTCGATCAGCGCGAAGCAGATCTCGGGCATCGGCCTCATCATCATGACGGCTGGGGGCTTTGCGGGCTACATGGACAAGATCGGCGCCGCGAAGGCGTTGGTCAACGTCTGCATCAACCCGTTGAAGAAACTCTCCCAGCCCTACCTTGTGCTCGTTCTGGGCTACATCATCGGACAGGTGCTCGTCTCCGTCATTCCTTCGGCGGCGGGCCTTGCGATGCTGCTCCTCGTTGCGCTTTTCCCGATTTTGAAGGGCGTGGGCGTAAGCCCTGCGGCTGCTGTGGCGGTGATCGGGACGTCGGCTGGCATGACCTTCGGTCCGACGGCGGGCACCGCGAACCTCGCGGCGAAGGTGGCGGGGCTCGATCCCGTGATCTACCTCGTGGAGTATCAGCTTCCGATCGCGGCCTTCGTCTTGGTTGCGGTGGCGGTGACGCACTACTTCGTGCAGAAGCACTATGACGCAAAGGGCGACGACGTCTACGCGGAAGCCGCGGAAGTGAAGGCGGTGGATGCGCCGGACGCCCCGGCCTGGTACGCCGTCTTTCCGATTCTGCCCATCGTGCTCATGGTGATCTTCTCCAAGCTCGTCTACGCGGACGTGAAGCTCGACACGATTTCGGCACTCATGATGGTGTGGGTGGTCGTGGTTTTGATTGAGCTCGTGCGCTTCCGGGATCCGAAGAAGGTCTTCACGGACGCCATGGCCTTCTTCAAGAAGATGGGCACGATGTTCACGTCCATTGTGGCGCTCATCATCTGCGCCGAATTCTTTGCGGCGGGCTTGAAGGTGACGGGCGTCGTGGACCTTCTCATCAACTCCGCGCAGGGACTGGGCCTCGGGATGACCGGCATGACGACCGTTCTCGCCGCCATCGTGGGCGCCGTGACCTTCCTCACGGGCTCGGGCGTCGGGGCCTTCTCGAGCTTTGCGGCGCTCGCCAACGACGTGGCTTCGGGCCTGGGCGGCACGGCGGCGGCTTTGGTGACGCCGATGCAGTTTGCTAGCGGCATGCTTCGCGCCATGAGCCCCGTGGCGGGCGTCATCATCGCGGTGGCGGGCGCGGCGGGCGTGGCGCCGATGGCGGTCGTGCGGCGCACGTGGCTTCCCATGATCGTCGGCATGGCGGTGACGCTCGTCTGCAACTGGGCGTTCTTCATCCTCTGACCGGAATGGCGTCCGGCCCCTTGCGGGGCCCGGGCGGCCTCAAAACGAAAAGGCGCTGCTCCTCATCACTCGGGGCGGCGCCTTTTCGCTGCAGCGGCGGTCGGAAATCAGCCGTGCGTGAGCTTTCGCTGGTCCAATCCGAGGCCTTCGGCGTCGGGGTGCTTGCCCATCGCGAGGAACACGTCGGCGTTTTCGCCGCAGGTCTGGCCGCGGGCGGCGGCGTCGCAGCGCACGTTTTCATCGACATAGTTCGAGCGGCGGCGGCCGGTGACGGGCGTGAGCTCCGGATGCGCCTTCTCTACATACGTCTGCACCATGGCGGGTGTTTCGGTAAAAAGCGCCTTGAGCCGGCCTTCCACGGCGGCGAGCCATTGGGTGCAGAAGACGTCAGCGAGCGTGCTTTTTTCGCTGCGCGAGTAGAACCACGTCTTGGACCAGAGCGTCATGTCGTCGCGCAGGGTCTTCAGGTAGGCCTGGCGGTCTCGCTGGATCTGGCGCAGCAGCACGGTGCAAAGGTACTGGGCGAGCTCGAGCTTTGCCTTGGGGCCGATGAAATTGACGCGGCCGTTCTGGGTTGACCGTCCGCAGGTCCGGATGTAAGTCGTAACGCCCAGCAGCCGCTGCACGAGGTTGAAGAGGCGGAACGTCCAGTTCGAGGACAAATGCGACTTCACGTCAAGGCCGATTTCGCCAATTTCGGAGAGCTCGATGTCCGTTCTCTCGAGGCCGTACTTCTCCATGAGCTTGCGGGCGTGCTGCATGGCGGTCTCGGCTTCGCCGGGGTTGGCAGAGGCGGCGAGCGCGAGGCACTTGCGGATGCGGTCAAGTACGTTCTGAGGGACGTCGATCATGGGAGAAATCTTGCGTCAAGTTCGGGAAAGGCGCGGATTTTAGAACACTACGACGAGAAGCATCTTGAACTTTTCTTCGGCGTACACGGCGTGCGGGTGCCGCGCGGGCATGACGATGGATTCGCCTTCGTGGATGAGGTGCGGCTCGCCGTCGATCGTGAGCTTCCCGGTGCCTTCAAGGCACGTCACAAAGGCGTCGCCGCCCGACTCGTGCGTGCTGATCTCTTCCCCCTTGTCAAACGCAAAGAGCGTGACGCTCATGAAGGGGTTCTGCGCGAGCGTCTTGCTCACGACCTGCCCTTCCTGACAGGTGACAAGGTCGCGCATCTGGAAGATTTCGGACTTGGGGATGTTCTTCATGCCGGGCATGGCGAGCTCCTTGGGGATGAGTTGAGAGGAGGTGAAGTCTATCGGCCGCGTCTGATTGGTGGCTGAATGACGGCGGGGCGCTCGAGGGAAGGTGAGAGACGGTCGGTTAGGGAAGTTGTAACCAAATTCGTCTCAGGGTTTACCCCCCCCCTGAAACAGATAGTTTTGCAAATGACTAGGGGATTTCGCTCACGGCCAATGACAATGCGGGTGCCTGCATTTGAGAAATCTCCAGGCACCGCCGCCCGGGGGCCGTTAGTCGCGGCCCAGGACTACCGGGCGGCACCCGAATTCCTTTTTTGGAGAACTCCAAATCATGAAAAAGACTTTTGTTGCGGCCGCCGTTCTCGGTGCTTTCGCCGGCTCTGCTTTTGCCGCTGATGTCACGCTCTATGGCGTGATCGATCAAGGTTTGCACTATCAGAACACCAAGGTGACGGGCGAATCTGGCGTCAACAAGTTCGACATGGCTTCTGGCCAGAACTCTGGCTCTCGCTTCGGCTTGAAGGGTACGGAAGATCTCGGCTTTGCCAAGGTTGGCTTCGTCCTCGAAAACGGCTTCACCTCTGACGACGGCAAGCTCGCTCAGGGCGGCCGTCTCTTTGGCCGTGAAGCGATTGCCTACCTGTCTGGTGACTTCGGTACGCTGGCCTTTGGTCGCTCGGGCGCCCTCACCGCCGGCACCGGCTCTTACAACCTCGCCAAGTA